>QHSQ01000085.1 GCA_003221615.1 Candidatus Rokuibacteriota bacterium
CGGCACCGTCATCATCGAGACGGTGTTCGGCCTGCCCGGCATGAGCCGTTTCCTGTTCGACGCGATCAACCAGCGCGACTATCCCGTGATCCAGGGCGTGAACCTGGTCGTGGTCTCGCTGATCGTCGTCATCAATCTCACGGTCGACACGCTCTACGCCGTCCTCGACCCGCGGATACGGTACTAGTCGAGCTTGGGCGTGACCACGCGAGTCGAGAGTCCTGAACAGGTCGCGCCGGCGAACCCCGTGAGCGCGGGAGCTCGTTCGTGGGTGGGTGTCGACACGGTACGCGTGGTCGGAAGCTTCACCAGGCGCAAGCCCCTCGGCGCGATCGGCGCCGTCATCGTCGTCGCGCTGCTGCTGATGGCCGTGTTCGCCGAGCGGATCGCGCCGCACGGCTACGACGACACGATTCGCGGCGCGCGCATGAAGCCGCCCTCGGCCGCGCACTGGCTCGGCACCGACAACCTCTCCCGCGACATGTGGAGCCGCATCGTGTACGGCGCCCGCGTGTCGGCCACGGTCGGCTTCGCGACCGTCGCGCTGGCGGTCACTCTCGCCACCGCGATCGGTGTCTCGAGCGGCTACTTCGGCGGCGTCTACGACCTGGTGATCCAGCGCGTGGTCGATGCCTGGCTCTCGTTTCCGTATCTGGTCATCGTGCTGTCGGTCATGGCGGTCCTGGGCCCGGGGCTCCTGAACGTCGTGCTCTCGCTGGCCATCATCATCGCCGCCGTCAACTCGCGGGTGATCCGCGGCGCCACGATCGCGATCGCCCAGGGGACGTACGTCGAGGCGGCGCGTGCCCTCGGTTGCGGGCACGCGCGCATCCTCGTGCGCCACATCCTGCCGAATGTCACCGCGACGATCATCATCCTGGCCACGATCGGGCTCGGCGCCGCGATCCTGGCCGAGTCGGGGCTCTCGTTCCTCGGCTTCGGCGTGCCGCCTCCGTACCCGGCCTGGGGAGCGATGCTCTCCGGTTCCGGGCGCACCTACATGTTCCGCGCGCCGTGGATGGCGATCTGGCCCGGTATTGCGATCTCGCTCGCCGTGTTCGGGTTCAACATGCTGGGCGACGCGCTGCGCGACGTGCTCGATCCTCGGCTGCGCGGACGGTAGCGCGCGTCGCGAGCAGAGGGCTTGACGTGCTCCCCACCGTGGGAGTAGAGAGGGATTACGGTGACGCGATCGGGGATCGCGCGCCGTCGTGGGCTCACGTAAATCCAGGAGGTGTGGATGGAGAAGACACCACCGGACCTGACCGCGGCGCCCCACGGAGCCTGCTAGCGGCCCCGGGAGGCGCCCGCGAGTTGTGGTAACCCACTCCCGGCGCAAGTCGGGACGCGCAGCCAGGTCTGCGCAATGCAAAAGGGGGAGGCCGTGGGCGAGTACGTCTCGCCCACGCCCCCGACGCTCTCCGGCGCTTCGAGAAAGAACTCGCTCGCTTGCCCAGTGACCTGTTCCTCGCGGCCTCTGCCTGGCCCGACGACTCCCTCGCCCATGTGGTGCCCCCGTCGTGCGGTCGCGGGATAGTGGCCGCGCCGGCCGTCGCGACCGACGGCGGGCATCTCGTCGTGACGCTTTCGGAGTGGCGCCCCCGCCAGCCCGCCCATCGTCTGGTGCCGGCCCTCAGCGCGCTCGGCGAGAGCCCGCTCGGCTTTCGCTTCGAGCTCTCCGCGTTCGCGGCGGGCTCATGGTCACCCCAGGTCGTCGGCGCCACCATCGGGCAGGCGCGATTCGCCCACGGTGTCACCCGATCCGAGACGCTCGTCTGCGAGATCGACGAGTTCATCGCGAATCCGCCGGCCGAGCGTGTCCGCGTGGTGCTGCGCGCGAGCGGCCCCGGAGCCTCGCTGGCCGCGCCGTGGTGCGTGTCGCTGTCGGCGTGGAGCCCCGGCACCGACGAGCGGCCCGCGAACGACGGCGTCCGCCTGGTCGTCCCCGCGTTCAGCCAGATGGAAGAGGACGGCGCGCTCCGGCACCGCGTGTGCTCGCCGACGTGCGTCGCGATGGTGCTGGCCTACTACGGCGCCCCGGTCGCCGTCGCGGACATCGCGCAGGAGATGTTCCAGCCCGAGCTCGATCTCTACGGCGTCTGGCCAGCGGCGATCCGCGCCGCCGGCCGTCGCGGCATCGGCGGCTATCTCCTGCGCTTCCCGGACTGGGCCGCCGCGGCATGGTGTCTCGAGCGCGGGATGCCGGTGATCGCGTCGGTCCGCTACGACGCCGGAGAGCTGACCGGCGCGGCGATCGTGCAGACGTCGGGGCATCTGCTGGTGCTGACCGGCTATGCCGACGGCGAGGTGTTCGTCAACGACCCGGCGGCGCCGCGGGCCGAAGAGGTCGCGCGACGGTACCGACTCGACGAGCTTCGCCGCGTCTGGCTCGCTCGCTCCGGCGTCGGCTACGTGCTCTTCGCTAGGACGTCGCCCGCTCGTGACCCGACACCGCCGGCGCGGTGACGACGGTCGGCGTTCGAGTGTGCGATACAATGCGGCGTAATGCGACACAGGTTGACGTCGGGCGTGCTGCTCATCACGCTCGCGATGACGGCATGTGGCACCGACACCCGCGAGTGGATGAAGCTCAATCAGACGTACACGACGGCGGAGTTCCGGCGCGACCTGCAGCAGTGCACGGTCAAGGGCAAGCTTGACGACGACTGCATGAAGGCGCGGGGCTGGGTCGCGGTGACTCCGCCCAAGGCCGAGCAGAAGAAGGAAGACCCGCTCTCTCTGCCCGCCGGTCGTAGTCCTCGCCGCTAGACTGCGCTCCGCTCCTCCACCGGTGCGTGATCGCACAGGCGCGCGCCGATGAGGCGAACGCGGTCCATCTCCTCCGTATCACCGGTGCGCGTCGCGAGGCCCTCGGCGACCCGCATGCATTGCTCGACCGTCGAGTAGTCGCCGAGCAGGCCAAAGGCCTCGGCGGCATGCAGGACGCCGTTGAGCGAGCGCTGCTGTCGCGCTCGAAAGAACGCGATCCAGTACGTCTCGCGCGCCCGGGCGGCCGCGTCGCGCGCGAGCCCGGGGAACGCGCTGAGACGAAGCGAGGCGTTGGCGACGGTCAGGAGCCCGAGCCAGCCCGGATGGCTGAGGGCCGAAGAATACGCCTGTCGCCACGCGCGAATCGACTCGCCGGGATCGTTGCTCTTGAGCGCCTGGTCCATCGCCTGGATGTGAGCCGTCCAGGGGCCCAGCGTCTCGATCTTGCCGAACATCGGCCGTCCCATCAGTGCACCTCCGTCTGGCGGCTCGCCACGTCTACTCGCGGTGCGTTTTCTGGTTGTTCGAAGCTCATCGCCGCATCCTCCGTGTGAAGTGGTGCACCGCGCTACGGGATCAAACCCCGTTGATCGATCCCCTGGGCGTTTGCGGCCCAGCGCTCCGTGAAAGCACGGACGTGCTCCTTCATCTGCGGATCCGGGGATTGGGCCGCGACCCGTCGGGCGACACGGATGCAATGCTCGACGACCTCGCGGTCGCCGAGCTCGGCGAAGCGCTCGGCGGTGAGCAGCACGCCCTCGACCGATCCCTCGCTCCGCGCGCGGAACAAGGCCGTGAGATAGGCCTGGCGGGCCTTCGCGACGGCGGCCCCCCGGAAACCTGCCCGCGCCCCGAGTACCCGATAGGTATCGGCGGTCGCGACCATGCCCTGCCAGTGGCGGCTCTTCAACGCGGCCGCGTACGCTTCGCGCCACTGTCGCTCGGCTGCGGCGAGATCGCCCCGCGCCAGAGCCTCCTCGACCTTGAGGAGCTGCGCTTGCCAAGCGATCTGGATCTCGGTTCCGATCGCGTGGTCGGCAAACCCCTCGAGGACGGACGCCGCCAGCAGCATCAGTCCGAGCGTCGAGGCGATCGCTGGGAGCGAAAAGCAAATCCAGCGGCTCGACCAGAGCTCCATCATGACTGCCTCCATGGGCCGGCTGATAACGCAAGGCGGATACCATCCGGAAATCTCCAAGAAAACATTCGTTTACTGGACGGCATCGTGTGGGACCGACCAAAGCACTGGTCAAGAGTTGAACACCGTATTGACCGGCGAGTAAGATGCTGGGGCAATGAAACACCTGTCCGAGCTGCTCGGTGAAAGCCCGGGCATCGAGGCAATCCGCGACAAGATCAAGCGGCTCCTGACGCGACAGCAGGATGCCCGGCGTCTCCCACCGGTGCTGATCGAGGGCGAGACCGGGACAGGGAAGGGGCTGCTGGCCCGGCTCATTCATCGTACGGGTCCTCGCCCTGACGGCCCGTTCGTCGACGTCAACTGCGCCGCAATTCCGGAAACTCTGCTCGAGGCCGAGATGTTCGGCTTCGAGCGTGGCGCCTTCACCGACGCCCGGCGGGCGAAACCGGGTCTTCTTCAGACCGCCCACCGCGGCACGATCTTCCTGGACGAGGTCGGGCTCCTGTCCGAGGGACTCCAGGCGAAGCTCCTCAAGGTGCTCGAGGAGCGGACGGTGCGGCGGCTGGGGAGCACACGCGACGAGCCGATCGACGTCTGGATCCTGACCGCGACCAACGAAGATCTGAAAACGGCCATCCAGGGACGGCGCTTTCGCGAGGACCTCTACCACCGGCTGGCGGTGCTCACGCTCTCGCTGCCTCCGCTGCGCGAGCGCGGCGCGGACATCCTGATACTGGCCGAGCACTATCTCGGCCGCGCCTGCGCGGACTACGGCGTATCGGCCAAGACGCTCGCCGCTGACGCGCAGGCGGCGCTCCGCGGATACCCGTGGCCGGGCAACGTTCGCGAGCTCGCCAACCTCATGGAGCGTGTCGTGCTGCTCTCGTCGGACTCGGCCGTGACCGCCGAGGCGCTCGGACTGACGGCGGCCGCTCCGACGAAGGCGCCGACGACAGCCGCGCCGAGCGGCGGGTCGGCGAGCTCGCTCGACGACGCCGTCCGCGATCGGGTCATCGACGTGCTGGCCCAGACCGGCTGGAACATCTCGCGCACCGCGGCTCTACTCGGAATCTCGCGCAACACCCTGCGCGCGCGCATCGAGAAGTACGGCCTCAGGCCCGGGGAAGCGCCAGCTCCACCGCCGCCTCGGCCCGAGCGGCGACCGGCGCGTCGGGTCGAGACACCGGCGGTCGTCGCCCAGGGCACCCTTCCGCCTCCAGTGGCCGCGCCGCCGCCCGCGCCGGCGCCTCTCGAGTGGGAGCGACGACGCGTCACGATGCTCCGGGCGTCGCTGCTCGCCCCCTCGGCGCCCGAGGCGTTGCTCGAAACCAATCGCGCGCTGGAGCTGCTCGTCGACAAGGTGCGGAGCTTCGGCGGGACGATCGAGGGACGCGGGCCCACCGGCATCGCCGCCGCGTTCGGCCTGGATCCGACCGAAGACGCAGCGAGCCGGGCGGCCCACACCGCGATGGCGATGGTCAACGCCGTCACGCGCTCCCGACAAGAGGCCGGAACCGGTCCAGCCGTCAAGGTGGCCGTGCACACGAGCCAGATGCTCGTGGGCCGCGGCGCCGGCGCGCCCGAGCTCGACCTGGAGGGCAAGCAGGCGGCGCTGATCGAGCTCAACACCCTGGTCGAGCGCGGCGGCGCCGACAGCGTGATGGTCAGCGAGTCCACAGCGCCCTTCCTCACGCGGGGCTTCGAGTTCCTCGAGCTCCGCGGCGAGGAGTTCGCCCGAGGGCGCGCGTATACCCTGCTGGGCCGCGGGCGGACCGGGCCGGGTCACGAGGGCCGCGCCTCCACGTTCGTCGGGCGCAACCGCGAGCTCGAGCTCTTGTCGAGCCGCCTGGAGTCCGCGATCCGCGGCCGCGGGCAGATCGTTGGAATCAGCGGCGAGGCCGGGATCGGCAAGTCCCGTTTGATCTTCGAGTTCCGTGACAGCCTCGCCGGGAAGAGCGTGACGTCCCTCGAAGGTCAGTGTCATTCCCACGGGACGGCCGTGCCCTATCTTCCGATCCTCGACCTGATCAAGGCGGCCTGTGGCATCAGCGAGAGCGACGCGCTCGCCGTGATGGCGGACAAGGCTCGCACCACGCTCCTCGAAGCCGGCATGGATCTGCTCGAGACCGCGCCCTATCTCCTGCATCTGCTCGACATCGAGCACGACGCCGAGCGCTTCGCGGCCCTCACGCCGGACATGACGAAGGCGCGAATCTTCGAGACGCTTCGCCAGCTCATGCTGAGACGGAGCCGGCAGGGCCCGCTCGTCATCGTCGTCGAGGACCTGCACTGGATCGACAAGACGTCCGAGGAGTACCTGGCCTCGCTCGCGGAGATTCTCCCGGGAGCCCGCCTACTCCTGGTGTGCACGCACCGAGACGGCTACCGTCCGTCCTGGAGGGAGAAGTCCTACGCGACGCAGGTCTCGCTCCAGCCGCTCGCCCCCGAGGAGAGTCTCCACATCGTCAAGTCGGTCCTCGGCGTCGACCAGGCGGCCGATGCGCTCTACGACCTCATCGTCACGAAGGCCGAGGGCAATCCGTTCTTCGTCGAGGAGCTCGCGCGGACGGTCCGGGAGCAGATCGGCGGCGTGGCCCCGATGACGGTGCCCGACACGATCGAGGAGGTGCTCGGGGGTCGCATCGACCGGCTCGCCGCCGAGGAACGGCGGCTGCTCGAGGTCGCGGCGGTCGTCGGCAAGGACGTGCCGTTTCCCGTGGTCCACGCCGTGTCCGGGTTGACCGAAGACGCGCTCACGCGGGCGTTCGAGCACCTCACGAGCGCCGAGTTCCTCTACGAAACGAGCCCGGGACCGGAGACGGAGTACACGTTCAAGCACACCCTGACTCACGAGGTCGCGTACGGTCGGCTTCTCGCGGAGCCGCGGCGCACGCTGCACGCGCGAATCGCGGAGGCGATCGAGCGCTTGTATCCCACGCGGCTTGCCGACCACGTCGAGCGTCTCGCCCACCACGCCTTCGAGGGCGAGGCGTGGGCGAAGGCGCACACGTACTTCCATCAAGCCGGGACGAAGGCGTTCACCCGCTGCGCGCACCAGGAGGCCGCGGCGTGCTTCGATCGAGCGCTCGCGGCCCTCGGTCGACTGCCCGACAGCCGGGAGCGCGCCGAGCGCACCGTCGATCTCCGGTTCGATCTGCGCAACACCCTGCAGCCGCTCGGCGAGTTCGCGCGTATTCTCGACTGTCTTCGCGAGGCCGAGGCGCTCGCGCGAACCCTCGGCGATCAGCGCCGTCTCGGCGAGGCTGCGGCGTACCTGACCGACTACTTCAGGCTGATGGGCGACCAGGACCGCGCCATCGAATATGGCCATCAGGCCCTCGAAATCGCCGACTCGGTCGACGACTTCAGGCTTCGCCTGCGGGCAAACACCTATCTAGGCCAGACCTATCACGCGCTCGGCGACTATCGGCGCGCCGCCGGCTTCCTCACGCGGAACGTGGAGGCGCTCGACGGCGACCGGATGCTCCAGTCGTACGGCTTCGCCCAGTTCCCATCGGTCCACTCGCGCACGTCCCTGGTCTGGTGTCTCACGGAGCTCGGCGAGTTCGAGGACGGCGCGCGGATCGGGCGCGACGGGCTTCGGATCGCCGAGGCGGTCGACCATCCGTTCACGCTCGCCACCGCGCACGCCGGGATCGGCAGCCTGTACGTCCGGCAAGGGAATCTCGAGGCCGGGATCCCGATCCTCGAGCGGGGTCTCGATCTCTGTCGCACCTGGAAGCTCTCGCTGTGGTTTCCGCCGGTTGCCTCCGCGCTCGGGGTCGGCTACTCGCTATCGGGGCGCGTTGCCGACGCAGTTCCGCTCCTGGAGCGCGCGGTCGAACAGTCCGAGGGGATGCGGCTAGGGGGCTGGCACTCGCGCGTGCTGGCGAGTCTGGGCCACGCGTATCTGCTCGCCGGCCGCGCGCCTGACGCGCTTGAGACGGCGCGCCGGGCCCTCGAGATCGCTCGGGCGCACAAGGAGCGAGGCCACGAGGCGTGGGCGTGGCGACTCCTGGGCGAGGTCGCGCTGAGGTCGGAGCTCAGCATCCCCGAAGCGGAGGAAGCGCTTCATCGAGCCCTGAGCCTGGCAATGGAGCTCGAGATGCGCCCACTGATCGCTCACAGCCGACTCGGCTTCGGTCGGTGGTTCCGGCGCACCGACAAGCGCGCGGACGCAGAGGCGCATATGCGCGCCGCGGTCGTTCTGTTCGGCGAGCTCGGGATGCGGCTCTGGGTGGCTCAGGCCGAGTCGGCGCTCGAGAGCCTACGCTGAGCGGCCGGCCGGCTTCCTCCGGGCCGTCTCGATCTCCAGCTCTCTGATCCGGCCGTAGCGCTTCACGAGGCGGCGAATCTCGAGCTGGAGCGCCTCCGCGTCGTGGGGATCGAGATCGCCCACGATCCGGATGCGATCGACGCGTTCCCGACGCCGGCGCTTCATCGTCTTACTTGCTGATCGTCGCCTTGAACCTCTTCGCGAGGGCCCGGACGCTCTTCCTGAAGCTCGCCATCTGCTTGCGGGTCATGTCGCTCTTGAACTTGAGCGTGACTCTCCGCAGCTGACCTTTCTTTGGTGGTGGTGACTTGAAAGGCATGAGTGTCCTCCGTTTTCGTTTGTCGGGTTTTGGGGAATCTATCCGCGCGCGTCCACGATCTTATCGAACAACTCGTCGGCGCGGAAGACTCCTGTGAGCGTGTCCAGGTCCCTGACGGTGTAGTAGCCCTCCGCCGGGTCGTACGTCTCACGCAGCCGGACGGGCTCATCCAGGGCCACGCGGACGAACGTCGCCGCCAGGTTCGATCGCCCGGTCAGGTCGAAGATGCTCGTTCCCGACGGGAAGCGACCGGCGTTGATCTCGGTGAGGCAAGGCACGCCGCGCGAGTTCTCGCGCAGATCGAAGTTGAACGTGCCCGACGCGTGCGGATCGATCGCGCGGATCGCCGCGGTGCAGACCGCGACGACCTCGGGCGCGAAGACGGTCTTGGCCAGCTGCGAGATCGACGACGTCCCGCTCGGATTGCCACCTCCCCCGAAATAGGAGAGCCGCTCGCACGTCTTCACGAGAACGAGCGTGCCCGCCTTCCAGACCGCCTGGCACGAGAAATCCCGGCCCGGAAGATACTCCGAGAGGATGAACGACGTCGCCGGGACGCCGCGCATCTCGCTCCAGTAGGCGATCCAGCTCCGCGCCTGCTCGGGTCGCATCACGGGAATCGCACCCGTCGAGCCGCTTCCGCTGCGCACCCGGCACCAGACGGGCTCACGCGGCAGGCGCGTGAAGATCGCCTCGAGGGAGCGCAGACTGCTCACGGGGTAGGTCGCCGGCGCCGGGACTCCGCGTGAGCGCAGGACCATGTTGAGTCGGTACTTGTCCTGGCACAGATCGACGACGGCCTTTCGCGGCAGGAACCGGCGACACGGGAGCTTGACGCGCGCGCGCGTGAAGGCGTGGACCTCCGCGTCGGTGGTTGGGATCAACAGGTCGACGTGCTCGCGCGCGATCACGCGCCGCAGCGCCCTGAAGTAGCCGGGATGCGTCAGGGCCGGCACGAGATAGTTCCGATCGGCGGCCGACTTCTTGAGTAAGAAGCGGTCGCTGTGACAGCCGACGATCGTGAGCGACCGGTATCCCGCCCGGAGGCTGCGCATCAGGTTGCTGGTCGCGGCGCTGCCGGCCCCGGTCAGGAGCAGTCTTCTCCTCATGCCCGGCCGACCCGCACCGTGATCCGCCGTCTGGCGAAGGCGCGCCGGATGATCCCACGGTAGCGGCCCCGATTCAGACGCGCGTCCGCGGCGGCGATGTTCGACGCCACGCGCGAGAACGTGACACCCGTGCGGCGAGCCATGCGCCACGCGGTGGCCAGCAGCCGGGCGAAATCGGCGGTCGCCTCGCGGAGCGCCTCGGCGAATCCATCGGGATTCTCGTTGTACGCGGCCGCGAACTCGAGGCGGATGGCCGGATGGCCCCGGGCGGTCGCGTGCGTCGAGCGATCGCCGAGCTCCTGCGGAATGAGCCCGCGCCGGACCAGGCGGGCCTCGTAGATTTCGACCAGGATGTCGAACGCGGCGGCCAGTAGCGGCCGAGCGTACGCGTACTTGTCGCCCGCGCGCCGCGCGTGGGCAACCGAGCGCATCGTCTTGTTCTGGAACGAGAGCCGTACGGCCCGCCGCCCGCTCCGTCCCATGCGATACTCGCCGATCTGCGAGAGGATGTTCACCGAGAAGAGCTTCCCCCGCGTGCCCTCGAGCACCGCATCGACGACGCGATCGAAGTGGAGGATCGACACGAGCGACACCAAATCGGCGCCTGCCTCGTCGTGCGATTTCCGCTCGAACTCGAGCCGGCCCTTGGGGGTCGGCCCGATCACATGCTTGAGAATGACGTGGCCGACCTCGTGGGCGATGACGTCGAGATTCTCGCAGTACGGCTCCCGCGGGTTCCGATCGGCGAAGCCGAGCTCGACATACCACTCGCCGGACCACGCGTTGTCTCCGAGCGCGCTCACTCGGGGGATGACCTCGAACTTCCGCTGGCGGCTCCCGCCGACGAGCGATATGCGACGGCCAAGATAGAACTCCCAGATTTCCAGGACGCAGCGGACCGACGCGTAGGCCGCGGCCGCCGAGAAGGGCCGGCTTCCCGGCTTCAGGTAGTCGAAGTCTCCGCGGGAGTTCGGGCGGACGGGGCGCTCGCGAGGCCGGTCGTTCGGGTACGGAGGGCGCCAGAGGTACTCACCGCTCGACGGGTCGCGATACGGTGCTTTGCCGATCGCGTCGACCACGCGGATCCGGCGATCCTCGGGTCCGGCGCCGATGGTTCCCGCTGACGCCAGCAGGCGCACGACCCGCGGACGCTCGAAGCCCGAAATCACGCGGGATTGAGGGTACAGCAAGAACCGCGCGCCGGTGTCGCTCCAGCGGAACCGCGGCGGGTCGGCGGACCGCACGGAATGAATCTACGGCAAATGTCTGGAGCGCGCTACCTCACCGCGCGCGGAGTTGCACTCCGTGCCCGTCGGGATCGGAGGTCGTGAATCCGCGCCGGAAGCCGAGCGAGGCGTCGGAGATCGGCACGACTCCTGGCCTCGCGTGTGCTTTCGTGGAAACGCCCAGCGTCTCCGCGGCCGACTCGGCGTCGCTCGTCAGCACGAGCGTGTGCCAGCGGACGAGATCGTTCGCCATCGTGTCCGGTGGGTAGGGGCGCCCGTCGCGCGGCGCGAGATATTCGAGGAGCTCGATCGCCGGGCCCTCGGCGGCACGCAGTGTCGTGATTCGGAGCCGGGCGCCGGGCACGTCGTTCAACCGCTCCTGCTCTGGCCCGTCATTCTCGCTTCCGCCGATGATTCGCAAACCCAGCGTGTCCCGGTAGAACCGGAGGCTCTTCTCGGTGTCGGCCACGACGATCGCGGTGTGATCGATGCCGAGGAACACGCGGTCGCTCGGCCGCTGCCACCGCGCGTCGCCCTTGCCCGCGGGGAACTGGAGGACCTCGAGTGCGTGACCGTCGGGATCTTTGAAGTAGAACGCGCGGATGCCGCCGGCGTTCGGATTCCCGTCCGGCAGCCGCTGGGGCCCGGGCGAGGTCTGCGCGACGTTGTGGCGGTGCAGCCAGAGGTAGGCCTGATCCATGTCGTTGACGACGATCGCGATGTGCTGGAACCATCGGTCGTTGCTCCGCGCGTCGGCCGGCACCGGGCGGCCCTTCCGGCCGAGGTACTCGACGAGCTCGATCTGCTCGGCGCCGAGCCGCATCGTGACGACGCGAACCCGTGCCCCGGGCACGCCGAGCAGGCGCTCGATCTCCGGTCCCGACGCCCGGACGTCCGACATCTTCTCGAAGAAGAGCACGGTCGAGTAGAAGTCGATCGACCGGTCCATGTCTTCGACCGTGATGGCGACGCCGCCGACGGCCCGCGCGGTCGCGGCGTCGACCGGGGAGCCCGCTCGTGAGGGCGACATGTGAAGGCCCAGCGCCACCCCGAGCGCGATGATCAGGAACGCCGGCGCCAGGCGAAGTCGTCGGCTCATCGCGCGTATCCGCAGCGGAAGATGCAGCGGCGGGGATTGTCGTGGTGGAGCTTCGCGCACCGCACCGGCCGGGGCGACAGGCGCAGGCGGAGCTCGGCGGCCAGCAGCATCCCGATGAGCGGTGCGGCCACGTAGATCCAGAACGCCGTCCACCGATCGGCCAGCAAGGCCGAGGCGAAGCTGCGCGCCGGATTCATGCTCATGCCCGAGATGGGCGCCTCGAAGGTGATGTACGCGGCGACCAGGATTCCGGCGCAGAGGCCGGTGTACCGGGCGAGTCGCGGCGCGTTCGAGACGGCGAGCACCACCGACATGAGCGCGAGAGAGATCGCCAGCTCTGCGACGAACGCGATCGGCGCGCCAGCAGCCCCGGGAACCGTCACGACGTAGTTCACGGCGGGATCCGCGACGAGCCCGTGCGAGACCAGCGCGATGGTCACGATGCCGCAGACTCCTCCGACGAGCTGAGCCGCCACGTAGAAGAAGGCGTCGGGCATCGCGATCTTACCGAGCCGGACAAAGGTGAGCGTGACGGCGGGATTGAAGTGCGCGCCGGATTGCCGGCCCCACGGGGAGTAGATCAGGCCGACCGCGGTGAGCCCCATCGCGCATCCCATCAGGAAGCGCCGCGGCAGCGGGTCGGCGATCGCCAGCGCGACCGGTGACGCCGGGTGAAAGAGCACGATCCCGAAGCCGCCGGCCGACACCATGAAGATGCCGAGGCCGGCGGCTTCCATCAGGTACTCGGGCCAGTGTGTGCCGAGCGCGCTCCTCATGGTCCTGGGCGTTGGACACGCCGAGCGCCTCAGGCGGTTCCACGATCCCCACGGCCATGCGCCGGATCCACGCCCTCATGCCGCGCGCTGCAGCGGGTTCTCCGCGCGCCCCGGTTTGACGACCAGGTCGTAGTCGAAGGGCATGCGCTTGGCGACGTCACGCCACACGGCGTCGGTCAGGTCCTCGTAGCCTGCGGGCGTCCGCAGGACGATTCGTCCGGGATGCCAGAGGGTCTTCGGCACGACCTCGACGGCCAGTAGGGACTCGCCGTGGAGCCGCCGATTGATCGTGCTGCGGATGTCGGCGCGCAGGACGTCGGCGCTGTCGCGCTGCCGGTCGGCGCGGATCCGCCAGACCAGCGGCACCGCCACGATGGCGACCAGCAAGATGATCGCAAAGACCGTACTCAACATGGTTCTTCGCCTCCGGGCATTGGGACGATCGAACGGCCCGGCGGGATTCTTGAATCGTTCGTGCCGCTCGACGGATCTAAACCGGGGTCGTAGGCTCCGTTCCCACGCTGTGGCCTTAGCGGTATCCTTGTGAGCCCGAACGGCTCCCAGACGCCCGACGACTCGATCCCCTGCGAGTCGGCCGGCGATTCTTTCGGGCCGCGGCCCCGCGCCGAACCCTGCGAGTCCGTGCCGGTGTCTCAAGGCGGCGAGACCAGCAGAGAGAAGGGAGCACACAGCATGGACCGTCAGTCGTTGAGAGGACAGCGCGCGCTCGTCACCGGCGCCAACTCGGGAATCGGCGAGGGGGTCGCCCGCGCGCTCGCCGCCGCCGGAGCCTCCGTCGTCGTCAACTTCGTCTCGAAGCCCGAGGCGGCCGCGAAGCTCGTCGAGGAGCTCAAGACCGACGGAGTGGACGCGATGGCGCTCCGAGCCGACGTCTCGAAGGAAGCCGAGGTCGAGGCGATGTTCGGCGAGATGCAGTCGGCCTGGGGCGGGATCGACATCCTCGTCAACAATGCCGGACTCCAGCGCGACGCCGCGTTCACCGAGCTGACGCTCGAGCAGTGGAACACGGTGCTCGGCGTCAACCTGACCGGCATGTTCCTGTGCGCCCGTGCCGCCGCGCGCTCGATGATCGGCCGCGGCCTCCGCGCCGAGATCTCGCGCGCCGCGGGCAAGATCGTGTGCATCTCGTCCGTCCACGAGGTGATCCCGTGGGCCGGACACGTCAATTACGCGGCGTCGAAGGGCGGCGTCGGCATGTTCATGAAGTCGCTCGCGCAGGAGCTGGCGCCGCACCGGATCCGCGTCAACTCGATCGCGCCCGGGGCGATCACGACGCCGATCAATCGCGCAGCCTGGGAGACGCCCGAGGCGCGCGCGTCGCTCCTGACCTTGATTCCCTACGGGCGGATCGGAACGCCCGAGGACATCGGGCGGGCCGTCGCGTGGCTGGCCTCGGACGACGCGGACTACATCCACGGCCAGACCATCTACGTGGACGGCGGGATGACGCTCTATCCCGAGTTCGCCCAGGCAGGCTAGCGATGACGACACGCTACGACGTCGCGATCATCGGCACCGGCGCGGGCGGCGGCACGCTGGCCTGGACGCTCGCCTCCACCGGCAAGCGCATCCTGGTCCTCGAGCGAGGGGAGTACGTCCCGCGCGAGAAGGACAACTGGAGCACTCGCGCGGTGAACCTCGAGGGAAAGTACAACACGAAGGAGGTCTGGCGCGATGCCGCCGGCGCGGAGCTCCATCCGCACACGAACTACTACGTGGGCGGCAACACCAAGTTCTACGGTGCCGCGCTCTTCCGCTTGCGCCGGGAAGACTTCGGCGAGCTCAAGCACTGGGGCGGCGTCTCGCCGGCCTGGCCCATCTCCTACGAGGACCTGGAGCCGTACTACGCGTCGGCCGAGCGCCTCTACCAGGTGCACGGGGAGCGCGGCGTCGACCCGACCGATCCGCCGGGGGCGCCGTACCCGCATCCGCCGGTGAGCCACGAGCCCCGCATCCAGCAGCTCGCCGACGATTTCGCGCGGCTGGGCTGCCGTCCGTTTCACGTCCCGCTCGGTGTCATGCTGGACGAGACGAAACCGGGGAAGAGCCGGTGCATCCGCTGCGGGACCTGCGACGGCCATCCCTGCCTCGTCTCCGCCAAGGCCGATGCTCAGGTCGTCTGCGTCGATCCGGCTCTTGAGCATCCGAACGTGACACTGTTGACCGGAGCCCTGGTGAAGCGGCTGGAGACGAGCGCGTCGGGCCGTGAGGTGACGAGGATCGTCGTGGAGCGCGGCGGCGCCGTCGAAACGTATGCGGCCGACATCGTCGTGGTTGCGTGCGGCGCGATCAACTCCGCCGCACTGCTCCTGCGCTCGGCCAACGATCGCCATCCGCGCGGGCTCGCCAACGGCTCGGACGTCGTCGGGCGCCACTACATGGGGCACGTCAACTCCGTGCTCATGGCCGTCTCCAAGTGCCCCAACCCGACAATCTTCCAGAAGACGCTCGGGTTGAACGACTTCTACTTCGGCTCGGAAGACTGGGACCACCCGATGGGCCACATCTCTTTCGTCGGCAAGCTCGACGGCGACACCTTGAAGGCCGGCGCGCCGGCGATCGCCCCGGGCTGGACCCTCGACCTGATGGCGCGCCACTCGCTCGACTTCTGGCTGACCTCCGAGGACTTGCCGGCGCCCGACAACCGCGTGACGCTCGACCGCGACGGCTCCATCGTGCTCTCGTACCAGCCGAACAACGCGGAGGCGCACCGCCGGCTGATCGCGAAGCTCAAGAGCCTGATGGCGCGGCAGACGAAATGTCGCGTGCACGGCCACGACTGCCACGAGGGCCTCTTCGCGCGTAATCTTTTCCTGGGCCAGCGGATCCCGCTCGCCGGCGTCGCGCACCAGAACGGGACGATCCGGTTCGGCCACGACCCGAGGACCTCGGCGCTCGACGCCGACTGCAAGGCTCACGAGGTGGACAATCTCTACGTGGTCGACGGTAGCTTCTTTCCGTCGAGCGCCGCGGTGAACCCGGCGCTGACCATCATGGCCAACGCGCTCCGCGTCGGCGACCACCTGAAGAGCCGGCTCGCATGATCGGCTGGGGCCGGGAGATCTCGGGCGATCTCCCGGCCGCGGAGCGGCGGGAATGGCTCTGCGCCAACGGCATCGGTGGCTACGCCTCGGGCACCATCGCCGGCTCGCTGACGCGCCGCTACCACGGGCTGCTCGTCGCCGCCCTGGATCCTCCGCTGGGGCGGACGCTCCTCGTCGCCAAGGCCGACGAGATCGTCACGTACGACGGGCGCGCGCTCCCGCTCGCCACTAACCGCTGGGCCGGCGGCGCGATCGAGCCACGCGGCCATGCCGCGATCGAGCGCTTCGCCCTGAACGGGACGACGCCCATGGGGACATACGCGGTCGCCGACGCGCTCATCGAGAAGCGCGTCTGGATGGAGCCGGGCGCCAATACGACGTACGTTCGCTATCAAGTCCTCCGCGCGCGCGGTCCGGTCGGGCTCCAGCTGGGGCTCCTCGTGAACTACCGCGACTACCACGCGATGACCCGCGGCGACGGATGGTGCATGGACATCGCCGCGGTGAGGCACGGGCTTCGCGTGATCGCCTACGGGGGCGCCCGGCCCCTGCTCTTGCTGGCCGATCGCGGAGACGCGCGCATCGCGCACACCTGGTACCGAGGCTTCGATCTTCCACGCGAGCGCGAGCGCGGCCTCGACGCGGCGGAGGACCATCTCCACGCCGCGACGTTCCAGGCATCACTCGAGCCCGGCCAGACGCTGACGCTCGTGCTGTCGACGGAGCCCACGCCGTCGCTCGGCGGCGAGCGGGCCTGGGGCCGTCGCGCCCGTCACGACGCGGAGATTCATGCCGCCTGGCGCCGCGCCCAGCCGGCGGCCGAGCGCGCGCCGGCCTGGATCGGCCAGCTGGTGCGGAACGTGGACCAGTTCGTCCCACGGCGTCCGGTCGCCGACGATCCCGACGGCATGACGGTGATCGCCGGCTATCACTGGTTCGGTGACTGGGGACGCCACACGATGATCGCGCTACCCGGCCTCGCGCTGACGACCGGCCGGCCCGACGTCGCGCGCCGGATCCTCACGACGTTCGCGCGATTCGTGGACCGCGGGATGCTGCCGAACCACTTTCCCGACGCCGGCGAAGCGCCCGAGTACAACACCGTCGACGCCACGCTCTGGTATTTCGAGGCGATTCGCGCGTATCACGCGGCGACTCGTGACGACGCGCTCCTCAAGGAGCTGTACCCCGTGCTCGAGGAGATCGTCCGGCTGCATCGAGCCGGGACGCGCTACTCGATCGAGGAGGACGCGGGCGACGGGCTCCTGGCGTCGGGTGAGCCCGGCGTGCAGCTCACGTGGATGGACGCGAGGGTGGGCGACCGGGTCGTCACGCCGCGTACCGGCAAAGCGGTCGAGATCAACGCCCTCTGGTACAACGCGCTCCGGGCGATGGCGGGGTTCGCCGAGCGCCTGCGCGGATCGGCGGCGCCGTGGGACGCGCTCGCCGAGCGGGTGAAGTCGGGATTCGCTCGGTTCTGGAACGACGACCTCGACTGCTGCTACGACGTACTCGATGCTCCGGGAGGGCACGACGCCGCGCTCAGGCCAAACCAGATTTTCGCCGTCTCGCTCTTCGAGAGCCCGCTGGCTCCGGAGCGCCAGAAGAGCGTCGTCGACGCCTGCGCGCGCCACCTCCTGACGTCGTTCGGGCTGCGTAGCCTCGCTCCCGGCGATCCCGACTATCGAGGCCACTATCGCGGCGATCAGCGCGCACGCGACGGTGCGTACCATCAGGGCACGGTCTGGGCCTGGCTTCTCGGCCCCTTCGCGCTCGCCCACTTCAAGGCCTACGGAGACGCCTCGACCGCGTTGTCGTTCCTGGCGCCGCTCGCCGACCATCTCGGCGACTTTGGGATCGGCTCGATCGGCGAGATCTTCGACGGCGATCCGCCCTTCACGCCCCACGGATGCATCGCGCAGGCCTGGAGCGTCGCCGAGACGCTCAGGGTGTGGCACGAACTCCATCGCCGATAGGCGCGCCTGAAGCGCCCCACCGCGCTCAGATTTCACACCGTTGTGACAATCCGATCGAACCGCGCGCCGGAGAATCTGTGTCGATAAGGCTGACGCCCGATCCAGGTGACCGCGGGCTCGACCGGGACGGGCGACGGTCTCGAGACCTCCAGACAGATTGACCGGGCCCGCGGAGAAAAGGAGACTTGACGTGAAGAAGTCGAATCTGATCATCGCCTCCGCCGTGGCGGCGGCTCTCGCCCTGCCTCTCATCTCGGACGCTCAGGGTGGGCCGGCGCCCAAGCCGAAGTTCGAGGCCGAGAAGTGCTACGGCATCGCGAAGGCCGGCAAGAACGACTGCCAGACCGCCAATTCGTCCTGCGCCGGCACCTCGAAGCGGGACAGCCAGGGCGACGCGTGGATCTACATGCCCGCGGGCGCCTGCGCCAAGGTGGTCGGCGCCAGCCTCCAGCCCACGCGGTCCTGAACGACCTCGATGAACGGCGACCGGCGGGTGCCATGATCGCGCGCGACGAACGCTCGGCGGACACACCCGCTCCTGTCGGAGTCGGGCTGCGGGCGCCCCACGTCGCCGAGGTCATGGCGACCCGGCCGGCCATCGCGTTCCTCGAGGTCCACACCGAGAACTACCTGGGCGGCGGGCCGGCCGTGGCCGGGCTCGAGCGCCTGCGGCACGACTACGCGGTGTCGCTCCACGGAGTCGGGCTCTCGCTCGGAGGCGCCGACCCGCTGGACCGCCGGCATCTCATGCGCGTGAAAGGCCTGGTCGAACGGATCCAGCCGGCGCTCGTCTCCGAGCATCTCGCGTGGAGCGTCGGCGGCGGCGCATACCTCAACCATCTGCTGCCGCTGCCGTACGACGAATCGCGGCTCGAGGCGACGAGCCGCCGGATCGAGCAGGTTCAGGAGACTCTCGGCCGGGCGATCCTGGTCGAGAACCCGGCCCGCTACCTCCGCTTCCGCCACTCGCCGATCTCCGAGCCCGAGTTCTTGACCGAGCTCGCCCGCCGGACCGGGTGCGGCATCCTGCTGGACGTCAACAACGTCTACGTGAGCAGCTACAACTTCGACGAGGATCCACTCGCGTATCTGGACGCGATGCCCACCGGAGCGATCGGCGAGATTCATCTGGCCGGGCACGCGACGAACGACGCCGCCGGCCGCCCGATCCTGATCGACGATCACGGCTCGTGTGTCGCGGAGCCGGTATGGGATCTCTATCGCCGGGCGCTCGCGCGGTTCGGGCCGGTGCCGTCGCTGGTCGAGTGGGATACGAATCTCCCCGAGCTCACCGTGCTCCTCGACGAGGCGGCGCGGGCCGGGCGTTTGTTGCGAGCGGCCCAGGGCCGAGAGCGTCATGTCGTCGCCGCGTGAGCTCGAGCGCGACTTCGCCGTCGCGCTCCTCGGCGGCCCCGACGAGGCGATCACCGGCCAGATCCAGGGCGACGGGCTCGAGCCCGCGGCGCGCATCGCGATCTATCGGCACCACGTCCTCGTCACCCTGACCGAGGCGCTCGAGGCGACGTATCCCGTCGTCGTCCGGCTGGTCGACCGGCGGTTCTTCGCCTACGCGGCCGACCGCTACATCCGCGACAATCCGCCGATCGGGCCGTGCCTCTTCGAGTACGGTGAATCGTTTGCCGACTTTCTCTCGGCGTTCCCGCCGTGCCGCGATCTGGCGTACCTCGCGGACGTCGCGCGGCTCGAGTGGGCGATGAACCGCGCGCTCCACGCCGAGGACGCCGTCACGCTCGATCCGAGATGGTTGAGCGCCGTGCCGCTGGACGAAGTCGCCCGCGTGAAGCTGCGCCTGCATCCTTCCGTATCGCTGCTCGAGTCGCCATGGCCGATCGACCAGATCTGGCGTACCAACCAGCCCGGCGCGGATCCGGAGGCGACGGTGAGCCTCGACGCCGGCGGCGTGCGACTGGAGATCTGCCGCCTCGAGGACGACGTCGTGTTCCGCCCGATGACATCGGCCACCTACGCCTTCGAGCGGGCGCTCGCCACCGGCCTCGATCTCCAGCGCGCGGTGGACGCGGCGCGTTCGGCCGACCCGAGCTTCGATCTGACCCCGGCGCTGGGCGAGCTCCTGGACCAGGGGCTCATCGTCGGCGCGAGCGCGCCGTCAATCGACACTGGAGGCCCCGGATGCAAACCGACGCAGCATCCATGCTGAGCGCCACGAGCGGGCGAAGCCGTCTCGCCCCCCTGACCGAGCTCCTCGGCCGCTTTCCGATCGCGATCGTTCAGTGTATGTTTCGTCTCGCGGTCGCGAGCGTCTTTCTGAAGGCCGGCCTGAACAAGATCGCGAGCTGGGAGCTGACGGTGCAGCTCTTCGCCGACGAGTACAAGGTGCCGGTGCTGGCGCCCGAGATCGCAGCCCGCATGGCCACGACGTTCGAGATCGGCTGCTCGCTCCTCCTGGTCGCCGGCCTGGCGACGCGGCTGGCGACGTTGCCGCTGCTCGGGATGATCATGACGATCCAGCTCTTCGTCTATCCGAGCGCGTACGCGGAGCATCTCACCTGGGCCTCGATCTTGATCTTCCTGCTCACGCGCGGCGCGGGCCCGTGGTCGCTCGACCGGGTCGTCGGCCTCGAGCCCGGAGATTCCCGGAGGGCATGACGGCGGCACCAGGACGGAGCGTCGGCGAATCGAGAGATCTGACACGGCCGGCGCTCCGCCCCTGGCAGCGTCTCGGCGTCAAGCTGGCCTTGGCCTTCGCCCTCCTGACCCTGGTCACCGTCGGGCTCGTCGGCGCGCTCATTCACGAGCGCCAGAAGCGCGAGGTCGAGGACACCGTCGGCACGCAGCTCCTCAACATCGCGCGGACTGCCGTGCTCCTCGTCGATCCGGCGGTTCACGCCGAGGCCCAGGCGGCGATGTCGCGCGACTCGCCCGCGTACACGCGTATCAAGAAGGCGCTGGTGGCCGTCCAGACCGAGACGTTGCTCACCACGCCCATCCGGACCTTGACCGGCTTCGATCCCGCGCGGCGCTCGGCGAAGCTCGTCGTCGTGGGTGACGGGTCGCTGCCGCCGGGCGAGATGGTGGCGGTCGCGCCGGAGATGATAGAGCCGCTCGGCTGGACGTTCGAGGACGGCGTCGCGCGCTACACGCGCATCTACCGCAGCGCGAGCGGCACGTGGATCACCGCGATCGCACCGATCGTGGACGCGACGGGCCGGACCACCGCCGTGCTCAGCATGGACTACGCGGTCGATCTCTACTTCGAGCGCCTGCGCGAGCTCCAGGTCGCGATCGTCCAGGCGTCGGTCGCCGGGGCGATCGCGGCGCTGCTCCTGGGCCTGCTCGTCGCGCGGCGCCTCACCCGTCCGATCAGCGCGCTCACCGGAGGGGTGGCGCGCGTCGCCGGCGGCGATCTCAGCGAAGAGCTCCCGGTTCGCTCGCGCGACGAGATCGGCCAGCTGACGCGCGCCTTCAACGAGATGGTCGCGGGGCTCCGCCAGCGCGACTTCATCAGGAACGCGTTCGGTCGCTACGTCTCCCCGGAGGTGGCCAAGACTCTTCTGGAGTCGCCCGAGGGCCTGCGGCTCGGTGGTCACAAGCGCGAGATCACGGTGCTCATGTCCGATCTCCGGGGCTACACGCGGTTCGCCGAGCAGGGCGACCCCGAGCGCGTCATGGAAGTGCTGAACGGCTACCTGGCGCGCATGGCCGATATCGTCATCGCGCACGGCGGAACGATCAACGAGTTCATCGGCGACGCGATTTTCGCGGTGTTCGGTGCCCCGCTGGACCAGCCGGACCACGCCGAGCGCGCGGCCGCCTCGGCCCTCGCGATGCAGGCGGCGATGGGCGAGCTGAACCGCGAGCATGCGGCCCGAGGCTGGCCGCGCTTCGAGATGGGGATCGGCGTCAACACCGGCGAGGCGGTCGTCGGCAACATCGGCTCCGAGCAGCGAGCGAAGTACGCCGTGGTCGGCGCCGCCGTGAACCTCGCCGCGCGAGTCGAGGGGTGCACGGTCGGCGGCCAGATCTTCGTGACCAGCTCGACCCTCGATCGCATCCACGATCTCGCCGAGGTCGGCGAGCCCGTGCGCGTCGAGCTCAAGGGCATCGCCGAGCCGGTGCTGCTCCACGAGCTGCGCGCGATCGGCGGGCGCTTCGCTCAGCGCCTGTCGGCGACGGACATGGACGGCGATCCCCGCGTCGACGCGCGCCTGCCGCTCCGGGGGTGGGTCGTGGAGGGCAAGCAGCTCGGCGGCGAGTTCTCGGGAACCGTGACCCGGCTCGGTCGCCGCTCGTTCGACGCGCGCCTCGCGGCCGATCTGGCTCCGCTGACGAACGTGAAGGTCCGCGTCAACGCGCCCGACCTCGGGCAGGAGTCCGGCGACCTCTATGGCAAGGTCGTCGGCGTGACCGGAGAATCCCCCGCGCGGATCACGAGCATCCGGCTCACCTCGGTGGATCCTACCGACCAGCGGCTGCTCGAGAAGCTCCTGCCGAGCTAGAATGGGTGGCGCAACCGGCCATCCATGACGCATCCAGGAGCAGGCTCGACAAACCCGGCGGAGGCGGCGCGCTACCGCACGCTGCTCGAGATCAACAATGCGGTCATCTCGAGCCTGACGCGCGAGGACCTCTTCCACGCGATCGCCCGCGCGCTCCGGCGTGTCGTGGCCTTCGATCGCACGGCGATCTTCCTTCCGGATCGCGACAAGGACGTGCTCCGCCTCTTCATCCTGGAGTCGTCCCTGCCGACCTCGTACTTCGCCGTCGGCATGGAAATGCTCTCGGGCGAGAGCCACGTCGGCTGGACGTTCGAGCACCAGCAATACCGGCTCTGCCGGGATCTGAGCCATGAGCGCCGGTACGCGATGGAGGAGCGCGCCTTCCAGGACGGCGTACGCTCGTACGTGCTCGTGCCGCTGGTCGCCCAGGGCCGCAGCGTCGGCGTCCTCGCGGTCGCCAGCACGTCGCCGGACCAGTATTCCGAGGCCGACGCCGCCTTCCTCCAGGAGGCCGCCAACCAGATCGTCCTGGCCGTCGAGAACATGAAGGCCTACGAGGCGATCACGACCTTGCACCGCGAAGTTCGTGACGAAGCCGCGCGGCGGCGCGAGGTCGAGCAGACGCTTCGCGCGGTCGTCGAGGGCACCGCCGCGATGACCGGGAGCGACTTCTTCTATTCGCTGGTCAAGCACCTCGCCTCGGCGCTGCGCGTCCGCTACGCGTTCGTCTCGGAGTGCGTCGACGGGGCCGAGGCCCGGGTCCGCACGCGCGCGATCTGGAACGGCGGCAGCTTCGGGGAGAACTTCGAGTATGACGTCACGGGAACGCCCTGCCTTCGGGTCCTCGAGGGCGACATCGCCCATTACGGCCGCGACGTCCAGCGGCTCTTTCCCGCCGACAAGGATCTGGTCGAGCTCGGCGCCGAGAGCTACCTGGGCGTTCCCGTTCTCGATCCATCGGGTCCGCTGGTGGGTCATCTCGTGATCCTCGACGACAAGCCGATGCCCGATACCTCGCGGGCGCTCCCGATCCTCAGGACGTTTGCCGCCCGCGCGGGCGCCGAGCTGGCGCGTCTGCGGGCCGACGAGCGGCTCCGGACCGCCCTCGCCGAGGTCGAGGTGCTCCGGAATCGCCTGCAGGACGAGAATGTCTACCTCCAGGACGAGATCCACATCGAGCACAACTACGCGGAGATGGTCGGCTCGAGCCCGGCCCTGCTCGACGTGCTCCGGCAAATCGAGCAGGTGGCGCCGACCGACGCGACGGTGCTGATCTACGGCGAGACCGGCACGGGCAAGGAGCTCGTGGCCCGCGCGATCCACGCGCGGAGCCCGCGCCACGGGCGACCCCTCGTCAAGGTGAACTCCAGCGCGATCTCGGCCGGCCTGGTCGAGAGTGAGCTGTTCGGCCACGTGAAGGGCGCGTTCACCGGCGCCATCGAGCGCCACGTCGGGCGCTTCGCGCTCGCGGACCAGGGCACGATCTTCCTCGACGAGGTCGGCGAGCTGCCGCTCGAGACCCAGGTGAAGCTGCTCCGCGTGCTCCAGGAGCAGGAGTTCGAGCCCGTGGGCAGCAACCAGACCGTGAAGGTCGACGTGCGCGTGATCGCCGCGACCAACCGCGATCTCACCGAGGCCGTGCGCGCCGGCCGTTTTCGCGCGGACCTGTTCTACCGGCTCAACGTCGTCGAGCTCCGCGTGCCGCCGCTGCGCAAGCGGGCAGGGGACATCCCGCAGCTCGCGATGTTCTTTCTCGGCCGCTTCGCGAAGAAGTTCGGGCGACCGACCGAGACGATCTCCACCGAGACCATGGACCGCCTGGCCCGCTACCCGTGGCCGGGGAACATCCGTGAGCTGCAGAACGTCATCGAGCGCGCTGTGGTGCTCGCGCGCGGCCCGGCGCTGGAGCTCGACAGGGATCTCCTTCCGTCGCCGTTGCGACCCGATGCCACCTCGGGGACCGACCCACGCAAGGCTGAGCCCACGCCCGCCGGGCTGGTCGCCACTCTCGAGGAAACCGAGCGCGCGCATATCGTCGCGGCGCTGGAGCGAGCCGAAGGCGTCATCGAAGGCACTCGGGGGGCCGCGAAGCTCCTCGGCATCCATCCCAATACGCTCAGGAGCCGGATGGAGAAGCTCGGGATCAAGCGCTCGGGCCCCCGAGCTTCGTAGGTTGCCGACGCTCGTTCGTGGCGCTCCCACGGGAATTCGTGGGGGCGCGATCTCCCGCTCGACTCGGTCTACCTGATGGACTGAAATCGCGCGGCTTTCTGAGCGAACCCCGGCCGGCCGACGCCTAGCACGGTCCTTGCTCCACTCAGGGCCGTGCTTCGAATCCAGCTCCTCGACCTGCAGGACGGCACCGCGACGCTCCAGCTCACCGGCCGGGTCGCCGGGCCGTGGGTGGGTGAGCTTCGTCGATCCTGCGATCGCATCCTGAGCGTGG
>QHSQ01000086.1 GCA_003221615.1 Candidatus Rokuibacteriota bacterium
CGCCTCGCGGCGGTGATCGCGCGCGTCCCCGCGGTGATCCACCAGCCGCACGGCCACATCTTCTACGGCTACTACAGTCCGCGCCGTACCGCGGTGTTCACCGCGCTCGAGCGGCAGGCGGCGCGCTGGACCGATCGCATCATCACGCTGACCGATCGCGGCAGCGCCGAGCACCTGGAGCACGGCATCGGCCGAGCCGCGCAGTACGTCGCGGTGCCGAGCGGCGTGCCGACCGCCGAGCTGCGCGCGGCGGCGCCGCCGCGGGCCGAGGCGCGCGCGCGGCTCGGCCTCGATCCCGGCGAGCTTGTCGTGCTCGGGCTCGGCCGCCTCGTTCCGATCAAGGGCTTCGATCTCCTGGTGCGCGCGTTGCCGAGCGTCATCGCTCAGATCCCGTCGGCGCGAGTGCTGCTCGTGGGCGATGGGGCCGAGCGGGCGCGTCTGGACGCGATCGCGCGGTCGCTCGGCGTGATCGAGCGGCTCCGGATGACCGGCGCGACCGCCGACGTCACGACCTATCTGGCGGCGGCGGACGTCGTGGCGGTGCCGTCGCGGAACGAGGGAATGGGCCGCGTCATCGTCGAGGCGATGGCCCTCGGGCTGCCGGTCGTCGCGACCGCGGTCGGCGGGATCCCCGCCGTCGTCACCGACGGCGAGTGCGGCCGACTGGTCGGGCCCGAGGACGTGGACGCGCTCGCGGAGGCCTTGATCGAGCTCGGACGAGACCCCGGACTTCGGCGCAAGCTCGGCGAGGCCGCGGAGCAGCGGGCCGAGGCGTTCTCGACGGCGGTGGCGAGCGAGAAGCTCCTCGCGGTCTACGCGGCGCTGGTCCGCGACAAGGGACTCGGGTGATTCGCCGCGCTCAGCTCGTCGTGGTCGCGTCGATGCTCGTCCTCGGCGTGGCCCTCGTCGGCATCGCGCCGTGCGTCGGCGTGGCGGAAGGGCTCGAGCGGCTGCCCGCGGTGCTCCATCTGCATTCCGATCTGTCCACGGGCGATTTCGCCCTCGAGCAGCTCACCGCGATGGCCGAGAAGCAGGGGATCGGCGCGCTCCTGCTCACCGAGAACTATCTCCTGCGCGTCGAGTACGGCCTGCCGCCGTTCCGGGCGCTGACGCGAGCGGTCCGCGAGGAGCGCTCGGTTCTCGACCTCGGGATCGACCGCTACCTGACGCGTGTCTCGCAGGCGCGCGCCGCCAACCCGCGCGTCCTGATCGTCCCCGGCGTGGAGGTGCTGCCGCACTACTACTGGACCGGCTCGCCGCTGGCGCTCGACATGGAGGTGCACGAGACGCAGAAGAACATCCTCGTCTTCGGCCTCGACGAGGCGGCGCTTCGCGCGCTGCCGGTCGCCGGCAACCTGATCGGCGGGTTCGGATGGTCGTCGGTGCTCGACGCGCTGCCCGGGACTCTCCTCGTTCCGGGCGTCTACCTGCTCACGCTCAAGCGCCGCAGGCTCAAGAAGCTCGGCCGCGTGGTGGTCGTCGTCAAGCAGCGTCGCTGGCTCGTCGGCTCGGTTCTCTGCGCCGTCGCGGTGATCGCGCTCGTGCGCGGGTGGCCCTTCGCCGTCGATCCCTACCCGCCCTACCGCGATCTCGGTCTGGGGCCGCATCAGGATCTGATCGACTACGTCGATCGGCTGGGCGGCGCGACGGTGTGGTCGTTCCCCGAGGCGCGCGACGCGGGCGAGCAGTGGATGGGACCGGTCAAGGTTTCCTGGTACACGCCGCCTTACCCCGACGACCTCATGCGGACGGCGCGGTACACGGCCTTCGGCGCCGTGTACGAGGACACGACGCGGCTCGACCGGCCGGGCGGGTCGTGGGACCGGTTGCTCGGTCAGTTCGCCGCGGGCGACCGGAGCCGGCCCGCGTGGGCGGTCGGCGAGTCGGGCTTCCATGGATTCACAGCGGGGAAGAGCCTCGGAAAGGTACGGAGCGTGTTCCTGGTCGAGGAGCGGACGGAGCGCGCCCTGGTGGACGCGCTCAAGCGCGGCCGGCTGTACGCCGTGGAGCAGGAAGGCGGCGCCGAGCTGGTGCTCGCGGAATTCTCCGTTCGCACCGGCGCGTCGACCGGGGTCTCAGGCGATGTGCTTCGCGCCCCCGAGGCGGCGCAGGTGGAAATCACCGTCGCCGTGGAGTCGACCGGCCCTGCGACGCGCGATGTCCGGGTGACGCTCGTGCGAAACGGGGCCGTTGTGAGAGCCTGGACCGGGCCGCCGCCTTTCCGGACGGTCCACCGCGACACGTTCGACGGCTCGCCGACCTTCTATCGACTCGACGTGCGCGGGCCCGGACGCCTTCTGAGTAACCCGATCTTCGTCAGGCGCTCATGATGCCGGCGAGGTGGCCATGAAGGTCGCCATCCATCAGCCGCACTATCTGCCGTGGCTCGGCTATTTCGCCAAATGGGCTGCCGCCGACCTGTTCGTGGTCCTCGACACCGTGCAGTACGAGAAGAACGGCTGGCAGAACCGCAACAGGATCAAGACGCGCGAAGGGCCCCGGTGGCTGACCGTGCCGGTCAACGCTCGGCTCGGCACCGCCATCCACGCCGTGACGGTGGACACGAGCCAGCCCTGGCGCGCGCGCCACTTCACCCTGATCGAGAACAATTACGGCGCGGCGCCGGCCTGGCGGCAATACCGGGACGAGCTGCACGCGTTCTACGGTCGGGAATGGGACCGCCTGGCACCCGTGGCCGTCGCCAGCGCCGAGTGGCTGGCCGGAAAGCTCGGGGTCACCACGCCCACCCGTCTGGCCTCGGAGGTGAGCCTCCCGGACGTGGCCCCGGGGGACGCGACGGCCCGCCTCGTCGGGCTCTGCCGCGCGGTCGGCGCGGACACTTATCTGGCCGGTCGTGACGGGGCGAGCTACATGGACCTCGCGCAATTCGCCGCGGTCGGCATCACCGTGGAAACACAGCACTATGAGCACCCCGTCTACACCCAGGAACACGGTGAATTCGTGCCGTTTCTCTCGGCCCTTGACTTATTATTGATTCACGGCGATGAGGCCCTCGGCATTCTCTGTGAGGGGAGCACGTGGTCGCGCCTCTCGCCCGAGCCGAACTAAGTGAACATCCTCGCCCTCGGCGCCCATCCCGACGACATCGAGTACGGCTGCGGCGGCATGCTCGCCAAGTACGCCCTTCGGGGCCACGCCGTCTATATGTTCGTCGCCTCCGACGGGGCGCTCGGCGGCGACTCCGAGGTGCGCCGGCGGGAGCAGAAGGACGCCGCCCGGATCCTGGGAGTGCGCGAGGTCTTCTGGGGCGACTACCGGGATACCGAGGTGCCGCTGACGCGCGAGCTGATCGTACGGCTCGAGGCGGTGATCCGGAAGACCGACCCGCGGATGATCTTCGTGAACTCGCCGGAGGACACGCACCAGGACCATCGCAACCTGGCCCAGGGCGCGATGTCCGCAACACGCTATGTGCCGAATCTCCTCTTCTTCGAGGTGCCATCCACCGTGAATTTCACGCCGAACTGCGCGACGGACATCGCCGACGTGCTCGAGACGAAGCTGTCCGGTCTCGAGGCGCATCGATCGCAGGTGACGAAGACCAACATCGAGGACCTGACGATCCTGGAGCTCGCTCGGTCTTGCGCGAACTTCCGCGGCATTCAGGCTCGCGTCAAGTACGCGGAAGCCTTCCAATCGATCCGCCTCCTCTTGAATCTCTGAGGTGCTATTGGAGCGGAGTCGATTGTAACGGGGTCCGTGAGGCCGGCTTGGACCGAGGGTGGCCTGAGACAGAATCGGGTGGCTCCGTTTGTAACGGGGTCCGTGAGGCCGGCTTGGACCGAGGGTGGCCTGAGACAGGGCCGGGTGGCTCTGTGGCGCCCGATCTCTTCCCGGATTTCAGGATGATCCCGCACTCTCGGCCGACTCTCAGCGACGAGGACGCCGAGCGCGTCGCGCGCGTCGTCCGCGGGGGACAGCTGGCGCAAGGACCCGAGGTCGCCGGGTTGGAGCACGACCTGGTCCAGTTCCTGGGCGTCGCCGCCGCGGCGGCGGTCAGCTCCGGCAGTGCCGCGCTCGAGCTCGCGTTGCGCGCGCTCGACGTGGGCCCGGGCCACGAGGTCATCATCCCGACCTACGTCTGCGACGCGCTGTACCACGCCGTCACGCGCTGCGGGGCGACACCAGTGCTGGCCGACGCCGATCCCGAAACGCTCGGCCTCTCGGCCGCCGATGCCGCGCGACGCCGCACGCCACGCACGCGCGCGATCATCGTGGTGCATCCGTTCGGGCTCGCCGTGGATCTCGCCGACTTCCAGCGCCTAGGTGTTGCCCTCGTCGAGGACTGCGCGCAGACGCTCGGCGCGAGCCTCGGCGGTCGTCCGGTCGGCGCGCGGGGCGGGCTCATCGTGTGCTCGTTCTACGCGACCAAGCTCCTCACGACCGGCGAGGGAGGCGCGGTCGCGGGCCCCGCCGACCTCGTCGCCCGGGCGCGCGACACCCGCGACTACGACGGGCGGACCGAGCTGGGGCCGCGCTTCAACTATAAGATGACCGACATGCAGGCGGCGCTAGGCCGGAGCCAGCTCCCACGGCTCGGTGCCTTCATCGCACGCCGTCGCGCGCTGGCGGCGCGATACCGCGCGGCGCTCGCCCGCGCTCCGCGCTGCCGGGTGCCGGCTGACTGCGGTGAGCGTCACGTCTATCACCGCTTCGTCGTCGCGATCGACAAGCCGCTCGATCCCGTGCTGGCGCACCTCGAGCGCCGCGGCGTGGCGGCCCGGCGCCCGGTCTTTCGCCCGATCCACCAGGCGCTGGGGCTCTCCGGCTACCCGAACGCGGACCGACTCTGGGCTCAGAGCCTGTCGCTCCCGTGCTATCCACTCCTGACTGATGGCGAGGCCGATACGGTCATGGGCGCGCTCGCCGAGGCTCTGGCGTGGTGACCGAGCCGGATGGCTCGGTCGGATCGACCGCGATTCAAGCCGGGCTCACCAGGCCAGGCCCGGCGACTCCGCACCTCGTGCGTCTGGCCCTGGTGGGGCTCCTCCTCCTGGTGCCGATCTGGGGCCGCGACCACGCCGCGCGCCTGCCCTGGCTCTATCTGGTCATGCTCGCCTTCGCCGTCGCGTTCTTCGCCGCGCCGCTCGCGCGGGCGATGGCGATTCGATGGCGCGTGCTCGACATGCCGGCGGCCCGAAAAGTCCACGAGGTGGCGACGCCGCTCCTGGGAGGCGCCGCCGTCTACTGCGGGTTCGCGGTGACCGTGCTCACCAGCTTCGACTTCTCGCTCCAGCTCAAGGGCGTCGCCGTCGGAGCGACGCTTGTCGTCGCGATCGGAATCCTGGACGACCTGACGGATCTGCCGGCGTCGCTCAAGCTCGTCGGCCACATCGGGGCCGCCGCCGCGGCGATCGCCTACGGGGTCGTGCTCAACGTGACGCCCATCTGGATCCCTGGTTTCGTGTGGATCAACGTCCTGCTGACGATCCTCTGGTTCGTCACGGTCACGAACGCGGTGCAGTTCCTCGACGGGATGGACGGCCTGGCCGCCGGTCTCGGGGTGATCGCGGGCGTCTTCTTCAGTATCGCAGCGCTCCAGACGGATCAGCGCTACCTGATGTATCTTTCGGCAGCGCTGGTCGGCGCCTGCCTCGGGTTCATGCCGTACAACTTCCGCCCCGGCCGGGCTCAGATCTTCCTGGGCGACAGCGGGGCCACCTTCATCGGCTTCACCTTGGCAGGGCTCGCGGTGATGGGAGAATGGGCTGAGGGGGACCCGATCATCGCGCTGCTGACGCCGTCGCTCATTCTGGGGGTGCCGCTGTTCGACATCGGCTTCGTGGGGGTCACCCGGGTCGTCACAGGCAAGGTGCACTCGCTGCACGAATGGCTTGCCTATACGGGCCGGGACCACATCCATCATCGGTTCGAGCAGCTGGGCCTGACCCGCAAGCAAAGCGTGCTCCTGATCTTTTTCCTCGCCTCGACGCTCGGCCTGTCGGCCATTCTCTTGAAGGACGCCACCCCCCGCGAGGCGGTACTGATTCTGGTTCAGGCCGCGTGTATCCTGGCAATCGTGGCGGTCCTCGAGGGGGTTGGCCGGTGGCGGCCGAGGCCTTGACCCGCGTCCGGCGAGCCTTCGTCGCCCGGCTCAGCGGGGTGCTGCGGCTCGACGACCCACCGTGGCGGGTGGCGCTCGCCCTCGCCGTCGGCGTGTTCCTCAGCTGCACGCCGTTCTACGGTCTGCAGACGGTCCTGTCGCTGGCAGTCGCAACGATCTTTCGACTGAACAAGGCCGTCACCGTGACGGGGACCTGGCTCAACCTGCCGTGGTTCGCGCCGGTGGTGTACGGCTTCGCCCTGCGTATCGGCGCCTTCGTCATGCCCGACCTTCATGGCGCCGACATCGCGGAGCTCGCCGAGCTCGTGCGAACCGCCTCGACCCTCTCCGCGAGCGACATGTTCGATCTCCTGCGCAGTCTTTCGCTGGCGCTCCTGATCGGTACCGCGGCGGTCGGGACTCTGGCGGGCGGGCTCACGTACATCGCGGCCCTGGTGCTGCTCAGGCGCCGAAAAGCGTCGCGGATGCGCCACGTATGATGAATCCATGAAGGTGCGCAAGGCGGTCTTCCCCGCCGCGGGGCTCGGAACCCGATTCCTCCCGGCGACCAAGGCACAGCCCAAGGAGATGCTGCCCCTCGTCGACAAGCCGATGATCCAGTACGTCGTCGAGGAGGCGGTCGCCTCGGGCCTGTCCGAGATCATCATCGTCACCGGACGCGGCAAGCGCGCGATCGAGGATCACTTCGATTCGGCCTTCGAGCTCGAGTACTACCTGAACGACCGCGGCAAGACAGAAGAACTGGCTCAGATCAAGACCATCTCCGAGCTCGCCTCGGTCTCTTACGTGCGCCAGCGCGAGCCGCTCGGTCTCGGCCACGCGATCCTCTGCGCGCGCGCCCTGGTCGGCGACGAGCCCTTTGCCGTGTTCCTGGGTGACGACATCATCGGCGGGACGGCAACGCCCTGCATGCGCCAGCTGCTCGATGTGAGCAATCGGTACGAGGCGCCGGTGATCGCGGTCGAGCGCGTGCCGCGCCAGCGGATCCATCAGTACGGCGTGATCAAGGGCCGGCCGGTCGGGAGCCGCGTGCACGAGATCCTCGATCTCGTCGAGAAACCCAAGCCCGAGGACGCGCCGTCGGACCTGGCGATCATCGGCCGCTACGTCCTGCCGTCGGAGATCTTCGAGATCCTGGCCGGCACCGGGGCCGACGCCCGCGGCGAGATCCAGCTGACCGACGCCCTCCGGATCCTGCGCGCCCGCCGCCCGATGTACGCGGTCGAGTTCGAGGGCCGCCGCTACGACACGGGCGACAAGCTCGGCTTCCTCAAAGCCACCGTCGAGTTCGCCCTGGCCCGCCCCGACCTCTCCGACGAATTCCGCACCTACCTAAAATCCCTCAACATCTAAGGGACAGGCAAAGCCTCTCCTGAGCAGCCCGCCCCGCGAAAATTCCTCACGAAACTCCCCAAGCGAGCAAGAGAAGTGAAGACCGCCAAGGCTCCGGGGAGGGCGGGGCGGAGGGCCGGGGAGGGGTCTCAGGACCCGTTCCCGCAACGGGGCATCGCAAGTCGTGCACCCGGATGGAGCCCAGCCGCCGCGGATCGAAGCGCACGCGTGCCGCGTGGTCCTGAGACCCCTCCCCGGCCCCCCGCCCCCGCCCTCCCCGGAGAGGCAAGTTTGACTTGACCTCCAGGTTCTGACACACTTTTCGCCACCTTCGTAGCGACCCGAGGGTCACAGAGACCATGCCGAACGCCCCGAAGCGCCCGTTTCACACCGCCGCCGACGCCGACATCAAGAGCGGCGAGGTTTCCGATGTCTACTTCACGCGCACCGTCCAGATCCTGACCCATCTGAACGACCGAAAACGCGTCAAGGCCGAGATCTACCTGAAGTCGCTGCCCGAGGACTGGGAGTGGGGCATCCTGGCCGGCATCGAGGAAGTCGCGGCGCTTCTGGAAGGTTTGCCGGTCGACGTGGCCGCGATGGACGAGGGGCTCGTCTTCGAGCCGTATCAGCCGGTCCTCCGCATCGAGGGCACCTACGTCGAGTGGGCGAAGTTCGAGACCGCGCTGCTCGGCCTACTCTGTCAGGCCTCGGGAATCGCCACCAAGGCCGCGCGCTGCAAGAGGGCCGCGGGCGAGCGCCAGGTGATCTCCTTCGGCGCGCGCCGCATGCATCCCTCGCTCGCGCCGATGATCGAGCGCAACGCGTTCATCGGCGGGTGCGACGGCGTGGCCGTGACGAAATCCGCCGAGCTGATCGACGCCGACCCCATGGGGACGATCCCGCACTCGCTGGTGCTCATGATCGGCGACACGGTGGAGGCCCTGCGGGCCTTCGACGCGGTCGTCGACCCGAAGGTACGGCGCGTGGCGCTGATCGACACTTTGCAGGATGAGAAGTTCGAGGCGATTCGCGTGGCCGAGGCTCTCGGCAAGGACCTCTATGCGGTGCGGCTCGACACACCGTCGTCGCGCCGCGGCGACTTCTATCGAATCCTCGAAGAGGTGCGCTGGGAGCTCGACCTGCGCGGCCACAACCACGTGAAGATCCTCGCCTCCGGCGGCGTCGACGAGTACGAGATCCTGGCGCTGAATCCAGTCGCCGACGGCTACGGCGTCGGGACGTCGATCGCCAACGCGCCGGTCCTCAATTTCGCCCTCGACATCATGGAGATCGAAGGCCGGCCCATGGCCAAGCGCGGCAAGTGGTCGGGCGCCAAGGAAGTCTATCGGCGCCACGGCACGCGCGAGACCGTCGTCGTCCCGGCCGGGCAGCGTCCGCCGGACGGCGGCGCCTGGGAGCCCTTGCTCAAGCCGCTGGTTCGCGGTGGACGCGTCGTGCGCGATCTCCCGCCGCCGCGTACGATCCGCGACTTCGTCCTCGACCAGCTCAGGTCGATCCCGCTCGACACGCTGCGACGGCAGGGGCTCCGGCGCGACTTTTAGCGCCGAGCTATGTCGGTCCTCGACGAGATCGTCGCCAACACGCGCGCGGAGGTGGCCCGGCGCCGGTCGTCCATCCCGCAAGAGACCCTCGAGCGACAGTGCGGTGCGGCGCTTCCCGCGCGTGACTTCGAGGGCGCGCTGCGCCCGTCATCCGGCACGGTGCGGCTGATTGCCGAGGTGAAGAAGGCGTCGCCGTCGCGCGGCGTGCTCGCCCGCGACCTCGATCCGGTGGCGCTCGCGACGACCTACGCGACCCACGGCGCCCATGCGATCTCGGTCCTCACCGACGAGAAGTACTTCCACGGGAGCCTCGACGACCTGCGCCGCGTGCGCGCGGCGGTCGACATCCCCCTGTTGCGGAAGGATTTCACGATCGACGAGTACCAGCTCTGGGAGTCGCGCGCGGCAGGCGCCGACGCCGTGCTCTTGATCGTGTCGATCCTCGAGTCGCCGCGACTGCGTGAGCTGCTCGCGGCGGCCAAGGGGCTCGGGCTCGCGGCGCTCGTCGAGTGTCACACCGCGGCCGAGCTGGATCAGGCCCTCTCCGCCGGCAGCCGCATCGTCGGGATCAACAACCGCGATCTGGCCACGTTCGAGACGCGCATCACGACGACGCTCGAGCTCCTGCCGCTGATCCCGCCGGGTCCGATCGTGATCAGCGAGAGCGGCTTCTTCACCGGCGCCGACGTTTGCCGGGTCGCCGCCGCCGGCGCCCACGCGGTCCTCGTCGGCGAAGGCCTCGTCCGCGCCGCCGACGTCCCCGCCAAGCTCCGTGAGCTGACGCTGCGAGACCCGGGAGCGTCGGACGCATGACGCCGACAGCGCAGGTCGTCCGCGTAAGCACCACGCCCCGCGAACCGGCGACGCAGGTTGTACGCATGAGCGGGGCGCCCCGCGAACCGGGGGGGAAATGGGGGGGGCGTCCCGCCCCCCCCATTCAACAATGACAACCCGGGTCAAGATCTGCGGCATCACCAACCTCGAGGACGCGCTCACGGCGGTCGAAGCCGGCGCCGACGCGCTCGGCTTCATCTTCGTCGAGAACACGCCGCGCTTCATGACGCCCGAGCAGGTGGCGCCGATCGTCCGCGCGTTGCCGCCGTTCGTCACCGCGGTCGGCATCTTCTGGAATCATCCGATGGGCCACATCAAGGCGGTCGCGGAAGCGTGCGGGCTCGGCGCCCTGCAGTTTCACGGTGACGAGAAGCCGGAGGACCTCGAGGGCTATTCCTTGCCGGTGATCAAGACCATCAAGCTCCCAGCGCCCTCAGGTGAGCTCGGTGGACGGCAGCCGTGGACGCCGACCGTGAAGTTCATGGACTTTCGTAGGTCAGCGGCCGCGCTCCTGCTGGACAGCGCCGCGCGCTGGAGTGAAGGGGAGGCGCGCCAGCCGATCGAGTGGGCGACCGCGCGCGACCTCGCCAGTCAGCGGTGGCGGATCATCCTCGCGGCCGGTCTCACACCCGACAACGTGGCCCGCGCGATCGCCACCGCGCGCCCCTATGGCGTCGACGTGGTATCGGGGGTCGAGGCGCGGCCGGGCCGCAAGGATCCGGACAAGGTGTGGCGGTTCGTGGCCCAAGCCAAGGGCGCGCGGTGATGCGGACGCTCCCGGATGCGCGCGGACACTTCGGCCGCTTCGGCGGGCGCTTCGTCCCCGAGACGCTCATGGCGCCGCTGATCGAGCTCGAGCAGGCCTGGGCCTCCGCGAAGCGCGATCGAAAGTTCCAGGGCCGCCTCGCCGGTCTCCTCCAGGACTACGCCGGCCGGCCGACGCCGCTCTATTTCGCCGAGCGGCTCACCGAGCAGTGCAGCGGCGCGCGCATCTACCTCAAGCGCGAGGACCTCTGTCACACCGGCGCCCACAAGATCAACAACGTGCTCGGCCAGGCCCTGCTGGCGGCGCGAATGAACAAGCGGCGCGTGATCGCGGAGACCGGGGCGGGCCAGCACGGCGTGGCGACCGCCACCGCCGCGGCGCTCCTCGGTCTCGAGTGCGAGGTGTACATGGGCGCCGAGGACGTCGAGCGCCAGGCGCTCAACGTCTTCCGGATGCGCCTCCTGGGCGCCCGCGTGATCTCGGTCGAGTCCGGCAGCCGCACGCTGAAGGACGCGATCAATGAAGCCCTGCGCGACTGGGTCACCAACGTGCGGACGACGTACTACCTGCTCGGCTCGGCGCTGGGTCCGCATCCGTACCCGATGATGGTGCGCGATCTCCACGCCGTCATCGGCCGCGAGGCGCGCCGGCAGTCGCGCCGAATCCTCGAGAAGCTGCCCGACGTCCTCATCGCGTGCGTCGGCGGAGGGTCGAACGCCATCGGGCTCTTCCATCCGTTCATCGCCGACCGCAAGGTCCGGATCATCGGCGTCGAGCCGGGCGGCGAGGGGATCTCGACCGGCCGCCACGGCGCGTCGATGAGCGCGGGCGCCGTCGGCGTGCTCCACGGGTGCATGAGCTACCTGCTCCAGAACGACGATGGGCAGATCGCCACGGCCCATTCCATCTCGGCCGGCCTCGACTATCCCGGGGTCGGGCCCGAGCACGCTTACTACCGCGACGCCGGCCGCTTCGAGTTCGTCTCGGCGACCGACGCCGAGGCGCTCGAGGGATTCGAGGCGCTGACGCGGCTCGAGGGGATCATGCCGGCGCTCGAGTCGGCGCACGCGGTGGCCTACGCCATGCGCCTGGCCAAGAGCCTGCCGCGGACGAAGGCGATCGTGGTCGGTCTCTCCGGCCGCGGCGACAAGGACGTGCACGTGGTGGCCAAGGCGCTCGGGAAGCAGATCGAATGAGCCGTCTCGAAGAGACCTTCGCGCGGCTTCGTGCGCGGGGCGAGCGCGCGCTCTTGCCCTACTTCACCGCCGGCGACCCGTCGCTCGCTGATACGCGGCGGCTCGTGATCGAGGCCGCGCGCTGTGGCGCGGACGTGATCGAGCTCGGCGTGCCGTTCTCCGATCCGCTCGCCGACGGGCCGGTGATCCAGCGCGCCGGCGCGCGTGCGCTGGCCGCCGGCACGACGGTCGCGCGGGTTCTCGAGACGGTCTCGGGGCTGCGCGCCGAGATCGACGTGCCGCTCGTGCTCCTCACGTACTACAACCCCGTGCTCGCGTTCGGTCTGAAGGCGTTCGCCAGGACGGCCGTCGACGCGGGCGTCGACGGCGCGATCGTCGCGGACATGCCGCCCGAGGAGAGCGAGCCGCTCGCGGCCGAGGCGGACGCCGTCGGCCTCGATCTCGTCTACATGCTCGCGCCGACGTCGACGCCGCCGCGCGTGCGACTCATCGCCAAGAAGAGCCGCGGGTTCGTCTACGTCGTGTCGCTCACCGGTGTGACCGGCGAGCGCCAGGAGCTGCCCGCTGACCTCGCGACCCAGATCGGCGTGCTTCGGCGCGCGACGACGATGCCGGTGTGCGTCGGCTTCGGCATCAGCACGCCCGCCCAGGTGGCCACGGTGGGACGCATCGCCGACGGCGCGGCCGTGGGCTCGGCGATCGTCCGCCTCGTCGAGGCGCGCGCAGGCTCGTCCACGCTCGTCGAGGACGTCGGCAAGTTCATTGGCGAGCTCAAGGCGCCGCTCCGCGAGCCCCTCCCGACGTCTCCCGTTCGGGCGAGGAGGTAGGTCACGGTGGCCTGGTTCAAGCGGAAAGAGGAGTCGACCGGGAGCAAGGTCATCATCGCCGAGGGCCTGTGGATCAAGTGCGACTCCTGCAAGGAGATCATCTACCGCGCCGAGGTGGA
>QHSQ01000596.1 GCA_003221615.1 Candidatus Rokuibacteriota bacterium
TACACTCACGGGCGTCCGGCAGGGGATTCCGGGGCTCCCCGGGTTTCTCTATCAGGTGGACACGAGCGTCGTGAACTTCCTCCGCGAGGTCGGCTCGCAAGGAGCTCGCGTCGACGTGCATCCCGTTGTCTTTCGGCCGATCCCGCTCGAGTACCTGGCGGTCACACCCTTCGTCGGTGGGCGTGTCACCGCTTACAGCACGACCGTTACTGGAGTCCATACGCCGCTGGCGGGGGGGCCACAGATCGAGGACACCAAGGACGAGCCACGCGTTCGCGAGCTGCTCGAGTTCGGGAGCGATGCCGAGACCCGCGCTTCGCGCGTGTACCAGTTGGGCGGCTGGGGAGGCCTCGACCGGGTGATCCACTCGATCGAGCCGCGCGTGCACTATATCCGGATCATCGGGCAAAACTTCTACAGCTTGCCCATCTGGACCAACCAGACCGACCTGGTTCCAGAGGCGAGCTGGTTCGAGTATTCCTTGACGAATCGGATCCGTGGACGGACGATCAGTCCCGAGAACACAGAGGCGGCCCGTCTCGACCTCTTCAAGTTCGTCTTGGCCAGCGCCTACGATATCAACAAGGCTCAATTCGGCAACGTCGCCGGCGACCTCACGTTCGAGCCGAGCCGGATGCTCAGGTTTCACGGCGACGCGAGCTACAACGTCGTCGGCGAAGGGCTCCAGGCGTACACGACCGACGTAACGCTGAACGTGCCCCGGGTCACCACGAGCGTCGGCACCCGCTACACCCGGATACCGCCGGTGATCATTCCGTACTTCGTCCAGATCCCGGGAACCTGGAACCCCGGCAACAACCTGCCGTCGAACCTGTCCACGCATTTTCTCCAGGGCACGGCGTCGGTGGATCTCTCGCCCAACCTGGCCGCGCACGCCAAGACGAACTGGGACATCCGGACGACCACCGCGGTCGAGAACCGCTTCGGCGTCGACCTCAAGCTCGACTGTTGGGCTCTGATGGTCGAATACATCAGACGGAACCCCGATCGTCCCGGCAAGAACCCAGACAACGAGTTCCGCTTCTCGCTGAGTCTCCTCGGGCTCGGGAACGTCGTGGACACCAGGGTCGGAGGGGGCCAGTTCGTGCTGGGCGCCGAGGGCCGGGCGCTCGAGCAGGAGCTGGCCGCCGTCTGCGGCGTCCCCTGGGCGCTGGGCGTCGCCTCGGGCACGGACGCGCTGCGTCTGACCTTGACCGCGCTCGGCGTCGGCCCCGGCCACGAGGTCATCACGCCGGCGTTCTCGTTCGTCGCCTCCGCGACGACGATCATGATGGCGGGCGCCGCGCCGGTGTTCGTCGACGTCGATCCGGCGACGTACACGCTCGACCTTGCGGCGACCCAGCGCGCGATCACTCCGCGTACGCGTGCGATCATGCCCGTCCATCTCTATGGCCAGCCCGCGCCGGTGGACCGGGTGCTCGAGCTGGCCCGTGCCCACCGTCTGGCCGTGATCGAGGACGCGGCCCAGGCCATCGGTGGGGCGTGGGCCGGAGAGCCCGTGGGAGCTTGGGGCGACGCCGCCTGTCTTTCGTTCTATCCGACCAAGAACCTCGGGGCGTGCGGCGACGGCGGCATGGTGGTGACCAGGCGTCAGGACGTGGCCGAGCGCATCGCGAAGCTCCGGCACCACGGCGACAGCGGGCGCTACGAGCACGTCGAGCTCGGCTACTGCAGTCGGCTCGACGAGCTCCAGGCGGCGTTCTTGCGCGTGAAGCTCCGGCGGCTGGCGGAGTGGACGACGGCGCGCCGCCGGATCGCGGGCCTCTATCGCGAGGGACTCTCGGGCGTGGGGCTCGAGCTTCCGACCGAGGCGGCGCGGGCGCGTCACGTGTATCATCTCTTCACGGTGCGACACCCGCGGCGCGACGCGCTCGCCAAGCTCCTGACGGACGACGGGATCTCGACCGCGGTCTACTATCCGCGCTCCGTTCCCGATCAGCCGATGTTCGGCGGCGGCGCCGAGCGGCGCTGGCCCGAGGCGTGGCGCGCGTCGCGCGGTCGCCGCGGTCCGCGCTGGCATCAGCTTCATCGAGGACGTCCCGGCCGAGCCTCTGGCACGCCTGGTGCGGGCGGGCCGCCTCAGCGCCCACGACGAGTTCGGGGCGTTGAAGGACGCGGACGCGATCGTCATCTGCGTTCCGACGCCGCTGGGCAAGTCGAAGGAGCCGGACATCTCGTTCATCGTGGCGGCCGCCGACGCCGTGGCGGCCATCATCAGGCCGGGCCAGCTGGTCGTGCTCGAGTCGACGACCTATCCCGGCACCACCCAGGAAGTGCTGGCGCCGCGCTTCCAGGCCAA
>QHSQ01000087.1 GCA_003221615.1 Candidatus Rokuibacteriota bacterium
GACGTACCGCTCCAGCACTTCCGCAGCGGGGTTGACGTGCGTATCGGCGTCCCACGCGCGTAGACCGTTCCTCATGCTAGCCTCCTTGGTCTCGGAGCCGTTAAGAGCGGACCATCAGCTGGAGGCGATGGCCGTCGGGATCCTGGAAGTAGATGCACCGGTCTTCTCCGGGGCGACCGGTTACGACCACTCCGTGCTTTTCCAGATCGGCTTTGAGCGCTTCGTACGTACCGCCCCCCACGTTGAGCGCCAGATGGTTGAGGTCATTGCCCGTCGTCAGGGGCGAGTCCCCCTGCTTCCTGAACAGCGCCACGCCCTGGGAGCCCGCGTGCAGAAAGACCTGCCGGTCGTTCTCTCGGTAGACGGTCATGCCCAGGACCTCGGTGTAGAACTTCTTGGCGCGCGCGACATCGCCGACGTGCAGCACGAGATGGTCGATCCCGGTGGCCTGTATCATCCCTCGGCCCTCCCTGGAAATCTCCGGCCCTACCTTACCTGGATATACGCCGCTCGAGGGGCCAAGTCTACACGCAACACCCGCTCTTGACACCCGGGGATCGCGGCGCTATTTCGCATAGAGAACGAGGAGGCTACCGTGAAGCTGGTCACGTTTCAGATCGCCGGAAAACCGGAGCTGCTGCCGGGTCTCTACACCGACCGGGGCGTGGTCAGCATCGCCGACGCGGTCCCCGCGGGCGCGACGCCCACGGCGACCATGACGGGCATCATCGACGACTTCGATCGTCTGCGTCCGGCTCTGGAGCGGCTGGCGCGTGACGGCAAGGCGTTGCCGATCGCCGACGTTCGCCTGCGCGCGCCGCTGCCGCGGCCGGGAAAAATCCTGGCGTGCATCGCGAACTACTGGGAGCACGGCGCGCTCGAGGCCCGGCCGCTCAATATGTTCCTGAAGAATTCGGATGCCGTGATCGGCCCGGGCGACACGATCGTCCTGCCGGAGTTCGCCGAGCCGTGGATCTTCATGCACGAGGCCGAGCTGGCGCTCGTCATCAAGGGGCCGGCCAAGTCGGTCAAGCGCGACAACTGGCGTACCGCCGTCTTCGGCTACACCGGCATGATCGACGTGTCGGCGCGCGGCGAGGGCCGGCGCACGTGGAAGGCGGGCAGCTGGCTCGGCAAGTCGTTCGATACGTTCGCGCCGATCGGGCCGTGCATCGCCACGATCGACGAGATCCCGAACCCCAACGACGTCCACGTGCAGTTCTGGGTGGGCGGCCAGCTCCGCCACAACTACAACACCGACGACATGGAGCATCTGGTACCCGAGCTCGTCGAGTTCGCGTCGACGATCATGACGCTCAACTCGGGCGACCTCATCGCGTGCGGCACGAATCACGAGGGGCTCGGGCCCCTTCAAGATAACGAGGTCGTGGATTTCGAGATCCACGGGATCGGGCGCATGCGGCTCGACGTGCGCGATCCGCTCAAGCGAACGTGGGAAAAGGGGATCTACATGGGCGCTGACTCCACTCACCCGGAGGCCGTCAAGCGCAATCGACCGCCGGCCACGCGCTGACGCCGGGCACGAGCCGCGGACTGTTGGAACCAGTCCTGTGTATGAAGTCGGATACACTCACGTCTCTTCAGCGTTGTAGGTTCGATTTCCGCTTGACAGCTTTCTTCATGACAGGCGTCGCGTGTCCGCAGCTCATCGGAAATGGCGCGCCAGCTTCTCATAGACCTTCAGAGACGCCGCGGTAAACCACTTCTTAAAAAAAATCGGGCTCGCTCCACTATCGCGGCTCCTGGTGCCGCCGAGGCACCTCCGAGATGCGGCTATAGAGTTGCGTCGTAGGAGGTTCGCTATGGACACGCGCTCACTCGATCGTCTTGGCGACGAGATTGCCGAGCTGTCGGCTTACCTCGATGCCGCCACCGCGCGCCTGCTCGATCATTCGCGAGTTCGACAACCGAGCCGGCTGGAACACGGGCTTTCGTTCCTGCGCGGCCTGGCTGAGCTGGCGCGTGGGGCTCGACATCGGCGCGGCCCGCGAACGCGTCCGCGTGGCGCACGCCTTGGAAAGGTTGCCGCGGTTGGCCCAGGCGTTAGCGCGGGGCGAGCTCTCGTACGCCAAGGTCCGCGCGCTGACGCGTGTGGCGACGCCGGAGACCGAGGAGCGATTGCTGGCCGTGGGACGTGCCGGCACGGCGGATCACGTCGAGCGCATCGTGCGGGGCTGGCGCCGCATGGACCGCAAGGCCGAGGCCGCTGAGGACGCGCGCCGGCACAGAAACCGGTCGCTGGAGACGTATCACGGCGATGACGGCATGCTCGTGATCCGTGGCCGGCTGGCGCCCGAGGTCGGCGCTCTGCTCGTCCACGCTCTCACGGCGGCACGCGAGGCGTTGTATCAGCGAGCCCGCGCTCAGGCCGGCGACGCGGCGCCCGCGGACGTCTCCGCGGAAACGCCGACCATGGCGCAACAGCAAGCGGATGCCCTGGGACTACTCGCCGAGACGGCTCTGCATCACGGCATCGAACCCGGCACGCCGGGCGAGCGATACCAGGTCGTCGTGCACGTCGATGCTCCGGTGCTCGTGGAGTCAGATGCACCGGGCGAGTCCGCTCTCGAGCACGGCGGGCGCGTTTCCGCGGAAACTTCTCGCCGCCTAGCGTGCGACGCGAGCCGTGTGGTGATGCGCCACGGTCGCGATGGGCGTGTCGTGGAGGTCGCTGCGCGTACCCGCACGATCCCGCCCGCGCTCCGACGCGCGCTGGACCACCGCGACCGCGGCTGCCGCTTTCCGGGCTGCGGATCGCGGTTCGGTCAGGGTCATCACATCAGGCACTGGGCTCGTGGAGGCCCCACAAAGCTCTCGCTCGCGCTGCTGTGTCGCCGGCACCATCGCATCGTTCACGAAGAGGGCTATCAGGTCGATCGGCAGCCGGACGGGGAGCTTCAGTTCCGTCGGCCGGACGGAAGACCTTTGCCGCAGGTGCCTTCGAGCCCCGAAGTGCCCGATGATCCCGTGCAGGTGCTACGAAGGCGGCATGGAGCAGACGGTCTCGTGTTGAACGGTCGGACGGGCATGTCGGGTTGGTTGGGCGAGCACCTGAACGTGGCCGACGCGATCGATGTATTGCATCCGATGGCTGATGGAGGTGGCTCCTGAGTCTGACCGCGGATCGTCTACCCGTGGCGGATGGCGGAGAGCAGGCGACCGGTTGCGCGGATCTCGTCTGGATCGAATGGAGGCTCCTGTAGGAGGATCAGGCGGTCGACGCCCGTCCGCTCGAGTGTCTGCCTGGCTCGCGACTCTGGGCGGAGCCAGTGATCCTGCGGTCCCGCAAAAACGGTGAGGATGAAGTCGCCGGCGTTACGGCCTGACTTCGTGTGCTCATCGCGGGCCGTGCGGGCGAGGTCGGCGAGCCTTGGATGCATTGCCTGGGTGTTGAACCCATCGCCGTGGCGTCCGGCGATGCCGGCCATGCGCGGGCCGAAGCCGCCGACGATGATCGGCGGCGGCGGCTCCGGTCGCAGAAATCCGGCGTGACCCGACCAGAGCCGGCGCATCAGCTCGATGGCCTCGACCACCTTGCGGGCGCGCACCGCATCGGGCTCGACCGCCTGTCCGATCGCCCTCTGCTCGGCGGCGTAGGGCGTCCGGTTACTGCCTCCGGCGCCGATGCCGAGGAGCAGCCGGCCCCCTGAGACCGCCTGAAACGTCGCCGCCATGTTGGCCAGGACGCCGGGATGGCGGTTCGCCACGTTCAGCACGAGCGGCCCGAGCGAGATTCGTTGGGTCGCCTCGGCGAGCGCGGTCAGCACGGTCCACGCCTCGGGCACCCCGGGACCGCTCTCGCTGTCCGGATCGCGCAGGTGATCCCAGGTCCAGAGCCCGTCGAATCCCGCTTCTTCGGCGGCCACCGCGGCGGCGCGCATCTCCTGGTACCGCGCGCCCATCGGAATCAGTAACAGGTCCGTCTTCATGATCGCTCCAAGCTGGATTATCCTCTACGCCTCGGAGTGGGTATGCGCGCGTGGACCGTGGACGCCGACGACATTCGCGTCGCCGAAGATTTCGACGACGCGCTCCTGCACCACACGCCGGAGATCGACAGTTTCCTGAATCTCGATCGCGATGACAAGTTCATCGTGATCGGCACGAAGGGCTTCGGCAAGACGCTGCTCCTCAAGGCCAAGCGCATCCTCTACCAGCGCGACGGGCGGGCGGCGTGCCTGCCGACCGGCAACCTCCTCGACAAGCCGATCGGCGACAAGGTCTTCAGCAAGGAGGCGCTGGCCTTCTTCGCCGCATCGTCCCTGCCCTGGTCGAAGCTCTGGCTCACGGCGATCGCCGCCGCCACGCTCAAACATCTCAGGCGGGCCGACGGCCTGCGGGTGGCGGCGAAGCTGACGGGGTTGATGGCCGACGAGCGCCTTCACGGCGTGATCGATCACTTCGTCCGGCTCCTCGACTTCTCGCCCAGCGAGCTGCAGCGCGCCGCCGCCGACACCGACGGCCATCTCTTGCCGCGCCTGCGCGCGATCAACTCGCCGGTCGCGATCTTCATCGACGGCGTCGACGAGTACTTCAACAAGCACATCGAAAGCCGCGCCAGCCTGCCGAGCGTGACCGGCCCGCTGTCCCCGAGCGTATGGTACTTCGCCCAGCTCGGCCTGGTCGAGGTTGCGTACCAGCTGCGCCGGATCAACCATCATTTGAAAGTCTTCGCGGCGATCCGGAAGGAGGCGTACGCGCGCCTGCAGACCACGGTCATGTCCCAGCAGTATCGCGGCAGCGCCGTCGACATCGTCTATCCGGTCGAGAGCCTTCGCGAGATCTTCGTGAACAACATCCGTCTCGAGAAATCGGACCGGATGGTCCGGCCCGAGCGACTGCGCGCCGATCCCATCGAGGCCTTCCTGGGCCGGACCACGATCTCCCACGTCTATACCGGTGAAGACGAGGACGCCTTCGACTACGTCTGTCGCCACACCTTGCTGCGCCCGCGCGACCTGATGACGATCGGCGAGCGGCTCGCGGCCTTGCGGCCCGAGGAGCGGCGCCACGAGCATCGGGTGAAAGAGGCGGTCAACGTCGGGGCGACCGAGATCGCCCGCGAGTACCTCACCGAGATTGCGCCCTACATCGGCGACCTGGATCTCGAGCGCCTCCTCGGGCGTATTCCCGGACACATCCTCACCCGTGACGAGGTCGAGGCGCTCTTCCAGAGCCACAGCGCCGAGGGCGCCGCCGCCGACGAGCGGCACGTGTTCTGCGCGCTCTATCGCGTCGGGCTCCTCGGCCATCTGCATCACGATTGGGTCAGGGGTGACTGGGTCCAGCGATTCCTGCGGCCGGGCGAGGCCACGCTCGAGCCCGATGGCGTGCTGCCGCGCGCGACGCGTTACCTCGTGCACCCCGTGCTGTCGGACGTGATCGGCCGTCTGAACCCCGGCTATCTCGAGCGCATCGACCGGGTGGACATCGTGGGGTACGGCCGAGCCTGGCGAGGGACGGCGAGCGCGGAACGCGCCGTCACCACCCGCGCGCTCTGCGTCCTGACGGGCGACGTCAAGGGCTTCGGCGGTCTGATGCGCGCTGGTGTCGACGCCGGCGTCCGTCAGGCATTGGAAGACGCGCTCAGAAAGTGGGCTCGGGAGACGATTGCCGCCGAGCTCGCCGGCGACACGGTATCGGTCGTGCACGACGATCCTGTCCTTCTGGCGCAGGTCGCCCGCCATCTGATGGACGAGGTGTATCGCGCTCCCCGCCAGCCTCGTCTCCGAATCGCGCTGCACTACGGTGAGGTACAAACGCGACGACGCGCGACGGACGGGGCGCAGATGATCGCTGGAGGCGAAGCCCTGCTCTGCGCGGCTCGGGTCGAGCCGCACGTCGCGCCCGGCCAGATCTGGGTGACCGAAGAATTTCGCGTTCAGCTCGCCGAGAGGCCTTCCTTGTGGCGCACGACGCCGGTGACGGGACCTGGTGGTGCCGCCGAGATCAACGTGAAGAAGGAGGGAGGGACGGAACCGGATCTCTGGGTCCGGCTGCATCGGCTCGAATTCTGAGCGCCGCGGCTCGTTACTGACCTTCAGCGACGGCGGCGCCGGGAACGCAAATAGCGGACAGCCGCTCGCGGAAGCTCGCCGGCGTGCGCGCGGGTCGGCCGTCTTCGGTCGCGAAGGCCCCGGTGACCTCCGCCGTGACGAGCAGCCGCTGGCTCGCCGACTCGCGGATCTCCTGGATCCAGATCGACCTGGCTCCCCGGATCTCGCGGACGCACGTCACGATCTCCAGCGTGTCGCCGGATCGCGCGGGCGCCAGGTACTTGACCGCCAGATCGGCCGCGAGGATCAGATAGCCTTGCTTGCGCATTTCCCCCAGTGAAAGCCCGAGCGCGTCCAGCGCCTCGATGCGCGCGACCTCCAGGTAATGAACGTACTGTGCGTGGTTGACGTGGCCGTACTGGTCGACTTCGTAGTGGCGCACCTTCAGCTGAAGCCTGGCCGGCTCGCCCATCGCGTCGCCCCTTCCCCGCAACTTCTCATCCGCTCCCCGCCCTGGTTGCCTGATCGGCCGCGATGGTCTTCAACGAATGCTGTTCGAGCGCCAGCACGTGCTCGGCCACGACCCGATAGGTCCACTGGCCCGGGGCCGTCTCGCGGTTGAACTGCTCGTCGGTCAGCCCAATCAATGAGCCGATGAGACGCGCGCGCTCTTCGAGCCACTCGGCCAGCAGACGTTGCGTCCGCGAGGCGGTGATCCGCGCTTCGTAGCGTGCTTCGAGGATCTGTCCCGTGTGGATCTTCTCGTGGTCGATGTCATTGGTCAGGAGTGTCCAGACATCTTTACCCTGCGCACATACGTGCGACGACGCCATCGTCAGCTCGCGGTCTGGGGCCTCGAGCAGGGTCTCGATCGTCGCCATCGTCTGTCTCGTCAATTCGCGGATCGCCTCTCGGACGCTCGCCGCCATGTTCGCCTCCTGTTGGGTTCAGTCGAGTCGTATGATGCCTCGGCGGCTACGGCTTGGCCGGCGGGTAGTCGCGGCTGTAGGCCGGAAGCTTCAGGAACTCGTCGGCCTTGTACGTCCAGAACTGCGAGACCATCGGGTACGTGTGCAGGACGGTGTTCGTGAGCTTACCGTCGACGCGCTCGACCTTCAGGATGTAGACGTTCTGGGTTGGATTCCCCGACTCGTCGAGCTTGATCGGCCCACGGGGATCCTCGACGGTCTCGGTCGCCTTCTTGATCGCGGCCAGGAACCGCTCGCGGTCTTCGACCTTACCGTCCACGATCTTCGCGGCCTCGGCCACCCAGCGGCCCGCGCTGTACATGACGGCGGTGAAGTAGGCGGGCGTCTTGCCCACCTTGGCCTCGGCGAGCTTCATGTAGGTCCGGTTCGCCGGCGTCGTCAGGGTCGGCGCCCAGATGAGCGCGCCGACCGCGCCGACGGCCTCGTCGCCCAGGTTGCGGATCACGTGCTCGTCGGTCATGACGCCGCTGCCGATGAGCGGCAGCTTCCCTTTCAGACCGTACTCGGCGTACTGCTTGATGAACCGCACGCCCTGCGCAGCGACGAACACGGCGCAGACCGCGTCCACGTTCCGGTTGATCTGCGTGAGGTACGGCGCGAAGTCGAGCACGTTGAGCGGCACCCAGATCGTCTGGACGACGCGTCCGCCCTGATCCTCGAACACCCGCTGGAAGCCCCCGATCTGCTCGTGGCCGAACGGGTTGTCCATCGCGACCGTGACGACCCGCTTGTACTTCAGGACGCGCGCGGCGTAGTCGCCGAGGGGGTGCATCGGCTGGCTCGCGGCGAAGTTCGTCCGGAGAATGAACTTCGACACGTTCTTCTTGGTCAGATCATCGGGCGTCGTCAGGTAGAGCGTCGGCAGCTGGTCGCGCTCGATCGGCGGGATCAACCCGTAGCCGATGTTCGACAGGAGCACACCGGTGAGCACGTGGACGTGGTCCTGCGTGACGAGCTTTCGGTACTTGGCCTGCGCGACCGCCGGGTTGCCCTCGTCGTCTTCTTCGATCGGCTCGATCTTCCGGCCGGCGGTCTGGTAGCCGATCTGCTCGAAGGCGAGCTTGAGGCCTTCGAGCATGTCCTTGCCCGCCTGGGCGAAGATGCCGCTGAGCGGCGCCATGAAGCCGACCTTGATCGTCTCTGCCGCGGACGCCACGCCCGGGGCGGCCGCCATCCACACGCCCAGCACGAGCGTCGCCAGCGTTTTGCCGAAGCGAGTGATGTCCCGTGTCTCGGCGGTCTGGGTCATGGGCACGCGTCGCGCTCACGGGCGAGCCGGGCGAGGCGATCGGGCGAGAGCGGCAGCTCGGTGATGGCGATCCCGAGCGGTGCGAGCGCGTCGGCCACGGCGTTGGCGATGGCGGCGCCCGCGCCCGAGCTGCCGCCCTCGCCGACGCCCTTCACACCCAGCGGATTGAGCGGTGTGGGCGTCTCCTCGAGGATCTTCACGATCGTCGCCTCGGGCATCTCCATGGCCGTCGGCACGAGGTAGTCCATGAACGTCGTCGTGAGCGGCTGGCCCTGGTCGTCGTACACGAGCTCCTCGAAGAGCGCGCCGCCCAGCCCCTGGGCGAGCCCGCCCACGATCTGGCCGCCGACGATCATCGGGTTGATCGCGCGGCCGACGTCATAGGTCACGACGTATTTGCGAAGCGTCACGCGGCCGGTCGCGGGATCGACCTCGACGCCGGCCACGTGCGTGCCGTAGGGATAGGTCATCTTCGGCGCCTCGAAGAAGTGGGCGGCGTAGAGACCGGGCTCCATACCCGGCGGGCCGGGCACCGCCGCGCGGGCGAGCTGCCTGAGCGTGACCGCGCGCTCGGGCAGGCCGCGCACGTGGACCTTGCCGCTCTCGAGCACGAGATCGCCCGGGTGAGCCTCCAGGAGCGAGGACGCCACGCGGAAGATCTTGTCCCGCACCTTGCGCGCGGCCTCGAGCGCGGCCGGCAGCGCGACGGCCGCGCCGCGGCTCGCGAAGCCGCCGATGCCGAACGGCACCCGCGCGCTGTCGCCGTGGACCACGGTCACCTCCTCGGCCGGCACCGCCAGCTCCTCGGCGACGACCTGCGCCAGGGTCGTCTCGATTCCCTGGCCGACCGCGGCGACGCCGGAGTAGACGACCACGCTGCCCGAGCCGTCCACCTCGACGCGCGCGTACTCCCAGGGCCCGAGCCCCGCCTTCTCGAGGACGCAGCCGAAGCCGATCCCGAGATAGCGGCGCTGCTTTCGCGCCTCGGCCTGTTCCGCGCGCATCGCCTCGTAGTCCGCCAACGCCAGCGCCTGGTCGAACGCCGAGCGATAGTCGCCGCAGTCGTAGACCGTCCGCTGGCCCAGCGAGGCGCCGCCGACCTCGTACGGCATCTCGCTCGCGTCGATGAAGTTGCGGCGACGGACGTCGGCCGGATCGAGCCCGAGCTCGCCCGCCACGCGGTCGATCAGGCGCTCGCGGACGAACGTGCCCTCGTACCGCCCGGGGCCGCGATAGGTGCCCGTGGGTGTCTTGTTCGTGAGCACGCACAGTGCCTCGCACTCGTAGTGCGGGATCCGGTAGGGGCCGGGCAAGAGCGCGATCGTGAGCTCGGGGACGACCACGCCGTGCGTGCGGATGTACGCGCCGAGATCGGCCATGAACCGGTCGCGCAGCGCCACGATCGTGCCGTCGCGGCGTACGCCGATCTCGACCTCGTGGTACTGCTGCCGCGAGTGGTTCGTGGCCATCAGGTGCTCGCGACGGTCCTCGACCCACTGCACCGGACGGCCCAGGCGCATCGCCGTCCACGGCACCATGTAGTCCTCGGGATAGAACTCGCCGCGCACGCCGAAGCCCCCACCCACCTCGAGCTCGATGAAGTGGATGAGATGCTCGGGATGGCCGAGCAGATCGGCGAGGACGCGCCGGTTGAAGTGCGGCACCTTCGCCACGCCCCAGAGCGTGAGCACGCCCGTCCCCGGATCGTGAGCGGCGGTGAGCCCGCGCGTCTCCATCGGCACGCCGGTGTGACGCTGGATGGCGAAGCGCCCGGAGATCCGCCGCTCGGCGGACGCGAGCGCGCCCGCCGGATCACCGGCACGCGTCAGCAGGCGCTCGACGACGTTGCCGCCGGCGGCCGGATGCAGGATCGGGACCCCCGGATCGCTCGCGCGGCGCGCGTCGGCGACGACGGGCAGCGGCTCCCACTCGATCTCGATCAGCTCGAGCGCGTCCTCCGCAAGATAGCGGCTAGCGGCGACGACGAAGGCGACCGGCTCGCCGACGTAGCGCACCACGCCGGTGGCGAGGGGCGGCTGCAGGCACGCCGTCGGGCCCGGTCCCGAGCGCTGCCCGAGCCGCACCGGTATGCGCGGGACCGTGCCGAGGTCGGCCGCGGTGATCACGGCGGCGACGCCGGGGACCGCGCGCGCGGGGTCGGCGCGTATCGCCGCGATGCGCGCGTGCGGATGAGGCGATCTGAGTATTGCCGCCTGCAGCAAGCCCGGCAGGCGCACGTCGGCGGCGTACTTGCCGCGTCCGGTCAGGAGGCGGAAATCCTCCTTGCGCTTCATCGGCACACCGATCACGCGATAGTCCACCGCGGTCTCGAGACGGGCCGGCGGGCTCATGGGCGCAGGTGAAAGATCTGCGCCGCGTTCTCGCCGAAGATCGCCGCCTCGGTCGCCGGATCGAGCCCCGCCTCGCGGACGACCCTGAGCGGATCCGGATCGCCCATCCAGAACGGATGGTCGCTGCCGAGCATCACGCGGTCGTGGCCGACCAGCTGGACGAGATACCGGAGGGCCTCGGGCCGTTGGACGAGCGTGTCGTAGAAGAAGCGACGCAGATAGCGACTGGGAAGCCCGGCGTCGTCCACGCGCGCCTCGGGTCTCGTCTCGTGCGCGCGGTCGAAGCGGCCGATGTGGTACGGCAGGAAGCCGCCGCCATGAACGAGCACCACGGAGAGCCCGGGGAATCGGTCCAGCGTTCCGCCGAGGATCAGGCTGGCGGCGGCCAGGGTCGTCTCGAACGGATAGCCGACCAGGTTGTGCAGGTAGTGGCGCCCGAACCGCTCGACCGCTTCGAGCAAGAACGGATGCAGCACGATCGGAGCGGCGAGATCCGCGGCCGCCTTCCAGAACGGGTCGAAGGCCGCATCGCCGAGCGGCCGGCCGAGCGCGTTGGGATCGACCATGGCGCCCCTGAGCCCGAGCTCGCGCACCGCGAATCGCAGCTCCGCGGCGGCCGCGGCCGGCTCTTGCAGCGGCACCGTCGCCAGACCGCGATGCGCCCCCGGCGCCTCGCGGAGCGCGCCGGCGAGCGCTTCGTTCTGGAGCCGGCTCCACGCCGCGCCCTGCGCCATCGGCAGCGAGTAGGCCGCGACGTCCATCAGCGGACCGAACACGGCGGTGTCGATCCCCTGCTCGGCGAGGAACTTCGTGTGGAGGTCGAGCGTGTAGAGGGCCGGGAGCAGCGGGCGGGTCGGGGGCTCGTCGCCGATCTGCAACCGCACGCCGTCGCCCGGCAGCAGTCGAACACCATAGGTGTCGGGTTGGCGCCGAGCCGCGTCGAAGGCGCCCGGCGAAACGTAGTGGACGTGAACGTCGACGATCACGCTCGTCAGTCGAGCAGTGCCTTCCGCTGGCCGCCGTCGAGCGTGATGATCGCCCCGTTCATGAAGCTGGCCCGCGGCGAGGCGACGAACACGGCCACGTTCGCGACTTCCTCCGGCGTGCAGATGCGCCCGAGCGGAATGCTGCGCTCGGCCCGCTGCTGGGCCTCGTCGACGCTGATCTTGCGCATCCGCGCGATTCCGCTGATGAGCTGGCCCCACCGCTCGGTGGCCACGGGCCCGGGGTTGATCGCGTTCACGAGGATGTTCTGGCGGCCGTACTGCTCGGCCAGCGCCACCGTCATCGCCAGGTCGGCGGCGTTCGCCGCGCTTGGCGAGAGCTCGATGCCGATGGGCTTGACGCCGTCGTTGCCCACGATGTTGACGATCCGGCCGCCGCCCTGGCGCAGCATGTGCGGGATCACCGCCTTGATGCACCGGACGTAGCCCATGAACTTCAGCTGGAGCGCCTTTTGCCAGTCTTCTTCCGTCAGATCGAGGATCTCGCCGCCGGGTGCCGCGCCGGCGTTGTTGACGAGCACGTCGATCCGACCGAAGCGCGAAGCCGTCGCGTCCACGATCCGCTGGACGTCATCGGGCCGGGTCAGGTCACCCGCCACCGCGAAGACCTCCGCGCCCGTTGCTTTCGCCAGCTCCTGGGCCGACGCCTCGAGCGAGGCCTTGTCCCTCGCACAGACCGCGACCTTGACGCCCTCCTGGGCGAGACCGCGCGCGACCGCCTTGCCGATTCCCTTGCTACCGCCGGTGACCAGCGCCGCCTGTCCTTTCAAGCCGAGGTCCATGTGAGGCTCCTTCGTCGCGCGGGATTGACGGACGCGAGTCTATCATTCATAGGCCGCGCCTCGGCCGGCGGGGCCCCAGCCCCACGACGGCCTGCAGCGCGCACAGCCATTCATAGGCCGCGCCTCGGCCGGCGGGCACGTCTTACCCTGGGCGACCGGCGAAAGGAGCTGACATGGCGAAGTATCTCGAGGGGACCGACCGTCAGAAGAGCCGCGCGTACTCACCGGCCGTCATCACCGAAGGCGGACGTGTCGTCTGGCTGGCCGGGCAGACCGCGCTGGTGGACGGCGACGGCAAGGATATCTCCGGCAACTTCGAGGCGCAGACGCACGAGGTGTTCGCGCTCATCGACCAGACCCTGCGGCGCGCCGGCGGCTCGCTCGCGAGCCTCGTCACGATGACGGTCTTCATCAAGGAGCCGCGCTACGGCGATCGCTTCGTCGAGCTCCGCAAGCAGAAGTTCCCGGACGGGAACTACCCGGGCAGCGCGCTCATAACCGCGACGAACTTCGCGCGCCCGGGCATGGAGATCGAGATCCAGGCCGTCGCCGTGATCGGCGACCACGCCTAGCGCGAGCGCGCGGTCGGCAAGCCTACACGCTAGGGCACCAGTACGATCTTGCCGTGGTGGCCGTTCTCCAGGACCGCTTCGTGGGCCCGCGGGGCCTGCGCGAGCGGCAGCTCCTGGTGGATGACCGGCTGCAGGGTGCCGTTGCGCAGACCTTCGACGAGCGCCGAATGGATGCCGGCCAGCTGGGCCGGCGAGGCGTGGAAGAGCGCGACGCCGAGAATCGCGGCGTTTTTGTTCATGGCCAGCCGGGGGTTGAACTCGATCGCGCCGCGGTTGCCGATCACCGCGACGCGCCCGCGCATCGCGAGCGCGTCGAAATCTTTCTGGAGATTCACGTTCGCTAGCATCTCGAGAATGACGTCGACGCCCTGCCCGCCCGTGAGCTTCACCACGTCGCCGATGTAGCCCGGCGCCGTGTGGTCGAGGACGTGGTGGGCGCCCTGCTCCGCCACCATGCGCCGCCCCTTCTCGGTCCCCGCGGTGCCGATGACGGTCATCCCGCGCGCCCGGGCGAGCTGGACGCAGGCGATGCCGACGCCGCCGCTGGCCCCGTGCACCAGGACCGATTCGCCGGCCTCGCCGTGCGCTCGATGGAACAATGCGTGAAACGCGGTCGCGTAGGGGACGTTCATCGCCGAGCCCTGAGCGTAGCTGACGTTGCCCGGTAGCTCGTGAACCTGGGTCTGCTCGCAGAGCGTCATCTCGGCGTACGCGCCGGAGAGCGAGCCACCGAAATAGACGGGACCGACGGGCCGCCGTACGCCGAGACGCGGATCGCTTTCATCGTGGAACCCACTGGATCGACGAGACCTCGCCGAACTCCCGCCAGAGCTTGCGCCAGGAATCGCCGCCGTCGTCGCTGCGGTAGAGATAACCGTAGCGGCTGGCCGCGAACATCGTGTCGGGCGCCGACTCCGAGATGGCCACGGTCCAGATCGCCGAGTTCGGCTGGACCGGAAACTTCAGGGCCTCCCACGTGACGCCGGCGTCTCGCGAGCGCATCACCGTGCCGATGCGCCCCGGCGTGGAATCGCCCAGGGTCAGGAACACCGTGCGCGGATCGTCCGGCTTCACCGCGATGCCGCGCGGATAGTGCCAGGGAAACACTTCGCGGGCGCGCGCGGCGTGCCAGGTCTTGCCGTCGTCGGTGCTGCGCCAGATGTCGTCGTTGACCACGGTGAACACGGTCTTCGGCGGGCCCTCGACCACCAGCACGTTGTGGACGTCCTGGTTCGGGATCTGGCCGTTCACCTTGGCCCACGTCTCGCCGCCGTCCCGGCTATAGCGGACGCCATCCACCTCGAGCCCGACCCACACGTTCCGGTCGTTGGTCGGATCGACGGCGATCCCGGTCGGCCGCGGAACGCCGACGTTCGGGCAGTCGTCCGCGATCTCGACGGGCAGTCGCGCCCAGCTCTTGCTCGCGTCGGTCGAGCGGAAGATGCCGGGCGTGCTCGGCGTGCCGATGCCGGCGAACATCACGGACGGATCGATCGGATCGATCGCCATGCTCCAGACCATGGAGCCCTTCATCGGGTTCTCGAGCAGACGCCACGTCCCGCCACCGTCGTCGCTGCGATAGAGCCCGAAATCGGTTCCGGCGTAGACGACCTCGGGACTGCGGCCGTCCGAGCGCAGCATGCGGACGATGCAATCGGAATGCATGCCCTGGCGCACGCCGGCCCGGGTCCAGCTCTCACCGTCGTCGGCGCTCATCATGACGCCCTGCCCGACGGTCCCGACTAGGATGGTCCCCTTGCTCGTCATGGTCACCTCCCCCGCCTATCGATCCGAGGATTCGGTCCGCGACTCGCCCAGACTATACACCGCTCGAAACGGCTCGGCGTGCCGCAGCGATCTCCGCCGGGGCGGCGTCCGCGCCCGGGAAGTCGCGCTCGGCTCGCTTGTACCAGCCCCGCGCGTTGTCGAGATCACCCTCGAGGATGTGCACGATTCCGTGAATCCACGCCGCCACGGGGGATTTCTCCTTCTGGACGATCTCGTGCGCCTTCTTCCAGTCGCCCGTCGCCAAGAGCTCGACCGCCTGTCCCAGAGACTCGCTCATGTTCGGTCCTCCTGAAATTCTCGGCTCTAGAGACTCGGCGCCGACCCGCGGCCGAGGACGTCCTCGCACCACGCCGCCGCCGAGAGAAGTTGAGCTTCGGTGAAGACGCCGCCCACCAGCTGGATCCCGAGCGGCAGCCCGGTCGTCGTCAGCCCGCAGGGTATCGTGATCGACGGCAGGCCCGAGAGCGACCACGGCACCTGGAACCGGGGGTCGCCCGTGGCCATGCCTTCGGGAGCGGGCGCGGGCGTGGTCGGCGTCAGCAGCGCGTCGTAGCGGTCCAACAGCGGGCTCATTTCCCGCCGGAACTGCCGCCGGATCCTGAGCGCGCGCACGTAGAGATCGCCCGGGATCAGCATGCCCATCTCGATCGCGCTCCGGATCGCCGGCCGATAGAGCTCGGCCTTCAAGGCGTAGCGCTCGGCGTGGATGCTCGCGGTGTCGCTCCGCGTGATCAGGTAGGCCGCCGCGTACACCGCGCGGAACGTCGGCGGCAGCTTCGCCTCTTCGACGGCGGCGCCGGCTCGGGCCAGCCGGTTCACCGCCTGCGCGGTAACGTCTGCGACCTCGGGCGTGGCACGCTCGAAGAAATCGCGCAGGACTCCGACCCGCGGCGCGCGGCGGCGGGTCAGCGCCGTCAGATAGTCCGGCACCGGCGCGCGCGACGAGCTCGGATCCTCGGGATCGTGGCCGGCGATGATCGAGAGCCCGAGCGCGACGTCCTCGACGCTCCGGGCCATCAACCCGACATGATCCTGCGTGTAGCTGAGCGCCATCACCCCGCGCGTGCTGATCCGACCGAACGTCGGCTTGAGGCCCACGAGCCCGCAGTACGACGCCGGGCGCACGTTCGAGCCGATCGTCTGGCTGCCGAGCGACAGCGGGATCATGCGCGCGGCCACGGCGGCGGCCGAGCCGCTCGACGAGCCACCGGGCGTGCAGGCGAGGTTCCACGGATTGCGCGTGGGCGCCGGATCGTATGTCGCGAACTCCGTGGTGTGCAGCTTGCCGAGCAGGATCGCGCCGGCCGCCTTGAGCCGCGCCACCGCGGTCGCGTCGTAGTCGGGGACGAAGCCGGCCATCACCTTCGAGCCGGCTTCGGTGCGCAGGCCGGCGCTGTAAAAGATGTCCTTGGCGCCGAAGGGCACGCCGTGGAGCGGACCGCGGAACACACCGCGCGCGGCCTCGTCGGCCGCCTGGCGCGCCGCCAGCCGGGCGCCCTCGCCATCGAGGAGCGCCCACGCCTGCACGCGACCGTCGATCCGATCGATGCGCTCGAGCAGCGCCTCGACCAAGTCGACGGGCGACAGCACCTTCTCGCGAATCGCCCGCGCCGCGTCGAGGGCATCCAGGGTGTGCAGGCTCACGGCAAGGGCTCCGGCTCGGCGTAGAACGCCGGCGCCTCGTCGGCGGCGACGGGAAACGTCGCCACCTCGAGCATCCACCCCGCGACGTCCTCGATCGTCTGCGCGAGCTCCTGGGCGCGCGCGGCACCGAACCGCCGCTCAGCCGCTGCGCGGAGCCCCGCAGCGTATTGGGCACGCTGTCCTTCGCGATCCATGGTTCACTTGCCTTTCAGCTTCACGTCCTCGTAGGGCCCCGAGAACCCCCAGGCGCCGAGAAGACCGAGCCCGGACTCCTCCACCCGTGGCCCGACGCCGTGGAGGAAGGCGAAGTCCCAGACCGGCGCGAACATCGCCCGCTCGTAGACGAGCTGCTGTATTCGGTGGAGAATCATCTCACGCTTCGACCGATCCAGCTCGGCGGCCTGCTCCCGGAAGAGGCCATCGATGTCGGGGTAGCCCCCATAGGCGTAGGCGCCGCCGGTGACGGCGAGGGATTCGAGCCACGTCGCAGCGTTCCCCGACGCACCGATGAACAGGTAAACGAGGTTCTTGTATCGCTTTTCCGCGACGCCCTTGAAGAACGTCGCGCGCTCGAGCGGGCGCAGCTTGAGCCCGATGCCCACGGCCTTCAAATCGGTGAGCATCGCCTCGCCCCAGCTGCAGACCTGGAGGTCACAAAAGAACTCGCCGGCGTCGAAGCCGTTCGGGTACCCGGCCTCGGCAAGCAGCCGTCGCGCCCGGGTCGGGTCGTGCGGATACGGCGGCGCCGGCCAGTAGAAGTCGAAGCTCGACGGGATGATGCTGCCGGTGATCTTCGAGAGTCCCAGCGTCGCGGCCTCGTTGAGGGTCGCGCGATCGAGCGCCAGGTTGGCGGCCAGACGCACGCGCTTGTCGTGCCAGGGCGACTTCGGATCGAACTGATCGGCGAAGATCAGCCAGTGGTTGGACGGGAACGCGGCCTTCAACGTGAGCCCCTGCGTTCGCTTGACCTCGCCGGCCAGCTCGCCGCTGATCAAGTAGACGATGTCGACGTCACCGCGCTTGAGCGCGGCCAGCCGCGTGGCGTGGTCCGGAATTACGCGGAAGACCAGCCGCTTCACGCTGGGGACCTTGCGCCAGTACCCTTCGAATGCTTCGAGCACGAGCTCCACACCGGGAGTGAAGGACACGAAGCGATAAGGCCCGGCGCCGATCGGTGCTTTCTTGTAGCCGTCGTCGCCGACCTTCTCGACGTACTTCTTCGGCACGATCCACCCTGCCCCGGTCGTCCGCGTCCCGTAGAAGGTCATGAAGTCGGGCCAGGGCTGCTTGAGCCGGAACCGCACGCGGTCGAGATCGAGGATCTCCACCGCCGCGACTCGTTCCTTGAAGGTCTTGGCAAAGATGCCGCGATAGCGCTCGAAGGAGAACTTCACGTCGTCGGCGGTGACGGGCTCCCCGTTGTGGAACTTGACCCCCTTGCGCAGCACGAATTCGTAGGTGAGCCCATCGGCCGAGGCACTCCACGATTCGGCGAGGCTGGGCGCCATGTTCCGCCCCGGCATCGGCTTCACCAGCGCGTCGTGCGTCGCCAGGAGGACCATGAACGGCGTCCCCTGGATGGTTTCTGCCGGATCGAACCAGCTCGGCACCAGTGTCGTGTGCACGCCCCAGGTCATCGTCCCTGCTGAGGCGTCCGCGCGCCCTTCGGGGGCCGCTCCGCCCGGTGTGGCCCGGAGCGCCAGGACCGCGACGACGACCAGCGAAGCGAAGATGCATCGAGCGTAAGTCATTGGATGGCTCGCTCTCATTTGGCCTTGAGCTTGACGTCCTCGTACGGCGCCGAGAACGCGTAGCCCGAGATGAGCCCGATCCCCGATTCCTCGACCCGCGGCCCGAAGCCGGCCAGCCCGGCGTTCAGCCAGATCGGCGCGATCATCGCCTTGTCGTGGATGAGCTGCTGGATGCGGTGCAGGGTCGCCTCGCGCCGCTTCGGATCCAGCTCGCCGGCCTGCTCGAGGAAGAGCCCGTCGATGTCGGCGTAGCTCCCGTAGACGTAGGCGCCGCCGGCGGCCACGAACGCTTCGATCCGCGTGGCGGCGTTGCCGAAGGCGCCGCTGCCACCCTGGATGAGGCCCTTGAACTTCTTCTCGGACCATCCTCTGAAGAACGCCACGCGCTCGATGGGGCGGAGCCTCACGCGGATGCCGGCCGAATTGAGATAGTTGACGACGGGCTCGCCGACGTAGGCGATCGCGGCGTCGCAGAAGTAGTCACCGGCGTCGAACCCGTTCGGGTAGCCGGCCTCGGTCAGGAGCTTTCGGGTCTTGGCCGGGTCGTACGAATAGCCGGGCGGCTGCCAGTAGAACTCGAAGCTCGAGGGCACGATGCTCCAGGTGATCCTGGAAAACCCGAGGGAGTCGGCCTGGTTCATCGCCTGCCGGTCGATCGCGTAGTTGGCGGCCAGCCGGACGCGCCGATCGTGCCATGGCGACTTCGGATCCCACTGGTCGGGGAAGTTGACCCAGAAGGTGGCCTGACCCACGTTCGGCTTGAGCGTCAGCCCCGGGCTCCGCCGAATCTCCTCGGCCAGGGCACCGCGGATCGCGTAGGCGATGTCCACCTCCCCGCGCTTCAACGAAGCCAGCCGCGTGGCCTCGTCGGGGATCGACCTCAAGACAAGCCGTTTCACGTTCGGCGTCTTGCGCCAGTACTGCTCGAAGGCCTCGACGACGAGCTCGACACCCGGGGTGAACGAGACGAAACGGTACGGGCCGGCGCCGATCGGCGCCTTCTTGAAGCCTTCGTCGCCGACCTTCTCGACGTACTTCTTCGGCACGATCCAGCTGGCCCCGGTCGCCCCCACGTAGAACGTCATGAAGTCGGGCCACGCCCGCTTGAGCCGGAACCGCACACGGCCGGGATCCGGCGTCTCGATCGCCGCGACGCTGTCCTTCAGCGGCTTCGCGGACGCGCCGCGATAGCGCTCGAACGAGAACTTCACGTCGTCCGCGGTGACCGGATCGCCGTTGTGGAACTTCGCCCCCTTGCGCAGGACGAACTCGTAGACGAGACCGTCCGGCGACACGCTCCACGATTCGGCGAGGCTCGGCGTCATGGCGCTACCCGGCAGCGGCTTCACGACCGCGTCGTGCAGCGCATAGAGCACCATGAATGGCGTGATGATGCCGGAGGTCTCGGCCGGGTCGAACCACGTGGGAGCGAGCGAAACGTGAACGGCCCAGGTCATCTGCCCCGCGGGCGCGTCCGCGCGCCCCACGGGCGCGTCCGCGGGCGCTGCGGCGCTCCGTGAGGCGCCGACGGTCATGATCGCGAGGACGAACAACGAAGCGAAGAGGCCTCGAACGCGTCTCATGGAAGCCTCCCTGTGTTCGCTCGGGCGTTAGTTGTCTTTACTTGCCTTTCAGTCGCAGGTCTTCGTAGGGCGCCGAGAACGCCCAGCCGGTGATGAGGCCGAGACCCGACTCGGCCACGCGCGGACCGTGCGCGTGGATGAAGCCGAGCTCCCAGACCGGGGCATACATCGCCTTCTCATAGATGAGCTGCTGGATCCGGTGCAAGGTCGCTTCGCGGCGTTTCCGGTCGAGCTCGCCGGCCTGCTCGCGATAGAGCCCGTCGATGTCAGGATAGCTCCCGTAGACGTACGGTCCGCCGCCGACCGTGAACACCTCGAGCCGCGTGGCCGCGTTGCCGAAGGCGCCGCTGATGCTGTAGGCAAGATTCTTCAGCTTCTTCTCCTGGTAGGCCTTGAAGAACGCGGCGCGCTCGAGTGGACGGAGCTTCACGCGGATGCCGATCGCCTGCAGATAACCCATGAGCGCCTCGCTCATGGTCGCGGTCGGTGGTTCGCACCAGAAATCACCCGCGTCGAACCCATTGGGATAGCCCGCCTCGGCGAGGAGCTGCTTCGCCCGGGCTGGATCGAACTGATACGCAGGCGGCTGCCAGAAGAAGTCGAAGCTCGCGGGAATGATGCTCCAGGTTATCCGAGAGAACCCGAGCGTGAGGGCCTCGTTGACGGCCTGGCGATTCATCGCGTGGTTCGCCGCCAGGCGCACGCGCCGGTCGGCCCACGGTGACTTCGGATCCCACTGGTCGAGGAACACGAGCCAGTGCGTCGACACGATGGGCGTCGGCTTGAGCGTGAGCCCGGGTGTCCGTCGGACGTCTTCGGCGAGCTCCCCCTGGAGCAGATAGATGACGTCGGCCTCGCCGCGCTTGAGCATCGCCAGACGCGTGGCCTCGTCCTGAACGGACTTGATGACCAGGCGCTTCACGCTCGGGACCTTCCTCCAATACTGCTCGTGAGCCTCGAGCACCAGCTCGATTCCCGGGTTGAACGTGACGAAGCGATACGGGCCGGCGCCGATCGGCGCTTTCTTGAAGCCGTCGTCGCCCACCTTCTCGAGGTACTTCTTGGGCACGACCCAGCCGGCTCCCGTGGTGAGGCTCCCGTAGTAGGTCATGAAGTCGGGCCACGGCTCCTTGAGCTTGAAGCGAACCCGGTGCGGATCCACGACCTCCACGACCGGCACTCGCTCCCGCAAGAGCTTTGACGCGGCGCCCCGATACCGCTCGAACGAGAACTTCACGTCCTCGGCCGTGACGGGATCGCCGTTGTGGAACCTGGCCCCCTGACGCAGCACGAACTCGTAGGCGAGGCCGTCCTTCGAGAGGCTCCACGACTCGGCCAGGCTCGGTGCCATGGGATTGCCGGGCATCGGCTTCACGAGTGCGTCGTGCAAAGCGTAGAGGATCATGAACGGCGTGCCGATCCCGGGCGTCTCGGCCGGGTCGAACCACGTGGGCGCCAACGTGATGTGCGCTGCCCACGTCATCTGCCCCGCGGGCGCCTCCGGCGCCGCACCGGCGGGCGGCGTGACCGCGAGTACGATGGACAGAACGAGCAGCGACGCCAGGCGGCTCATCATCGGGGCGCGCCTCAGACCGGTTCCGTGCGACCCCATACGACCGCCAGGACCGTGGCGCCGTTCTTGGTTGTCACCGTGTGCACGCAGCCGTTCGGGCGGTAGTTCATGTTGCCGGTGGTCACGGGGCCAGACTCGTCCGCGTTGGCCCCTTCGATGACGAAGATCAGCTCGTCGCCCACGTGGCGATGGGCCGCCAGCGTGGCGCCAGGCTCGAACTGCGCGATGATCGCGCGCCGCTCCGGCGTCCCCGTCTTGTCCTCCCAGATCCGTTTCTGACGCACGCCCGGGCGCGCCTCGATCCACGGAAGCTCGCTCAGCGCGAAGATCTGCGAAGCGGGTCCGCTGCTTCGCTGGGCGAGCGGCTCGACGTCGCCGGTGAGGATCGCCAGGACCGTCGCGCCGTTCGGCGCCGACACGGTGTGGACGCATCCGTTGGGCCGGTAGCCCATGTTCCCGGCGGTCACGGTGCCGAACTCGTCGGACAAGGCCCCTTCGATGACGAAGACCAGCTCGTCACCGACGTGGCGATGCAGCGGCAGCTTGGCGCCCGGCGCGATGCGAGTCATCACCGCCTTTCGCCGGCTCTCCGGATGCTCCCAGATCGCCTTCGCCCGGACTCCGGGCTGGCGCTCCTGCCACGCGAGGTCGCTGAGCGAGATGATTTGCGACAACGGAGTCTTCGTCGTGCTCATTGTGGATTCTCCTGGGTGGAGGTGCCGCGAGAGTAGCGCGCGGCGCGGCGCCGGTCAACGCGGGCCGCGACGCTTCTTCGGCACGACCCAGCCGGCGCCGGTCGCGAGCGTCCCGTAGAACGTCATGAAGTCCGGCCACGGGTGCTTGAGCCGGAAGCGCACGCGCCCGGCGTCCGGCGTCTCGACGTCGGCCACCTTGTCCTTGAGACCGCGGGCGAAGATGCCACGATAGCGCTCGAACGAGAACTTCACGTCCTCGGCGGTGACCGGGTCACCGTTGTGGAATTTCACGCCCCGGCGCAGGACGAAGTCGTAGACGAGCCCATCGGGTGATGCGGACCACGATTCGGCCAAGGCTCGCCGCGAGCGGCTTGCCGGGCATCGGCTTCACGAGCCCGTCGTGGAGCGCGTAGAGGACCATGAACGACGTGATGATCGTCGTCTCCGCGGGATCGAAGTAGGTCGGCACCAAGGTCGTGTGCACCGCCCACGTGATCTGTCCCACGGGCGCGTCCGGGCGCCCCGCGGGCGCGGCGCCGGCCGTGAGGGCCGGCGCCACGAGGAGGGCGACGACAACCGCAAGGAGCTTCATCGCGCGAGCTGACGGCCGATGAAGTCCCGCATCAGCGCGATCGCCTTGTCCGCGTCGGCACCAGGCTGCCCGATGAAGCCGTGGCGAGCGCCCGGGAAGTGGACGCGTTCGACCGAGCCGCCGGCTTGCTGATAGGCCTGGACGAACGCCTCCGCGATCGCGGCCGGCACGTTGTCGTCGAGCTCCGGCTGAGCGACCCACACCGGCGGTAGCGCCCGCGCCTCGCGCGCCGCCACGATGCGCGTCACGCTGGCCTCGGCCATCTGAGCCTCGCTCGAGAAGTAGCCGTGGTGGGCGGCGATCAGGCGCTTGGCGTCGAAGCCCGACCCGTCGTCCTGGCGTCCGACCACGTAGCGGAAGCGCGCGTGCGGATCAGCAACCGGATAGAGCGCCAGGATGAACGCGACCGACTCGTCGCCCGGCCCGGCGTCGAGCGAGCCGTCGGCCCGTACGATCGGCGTTCCAGCGTGCTCCGGAGCACCGGGCTTGACACCGGCGAGCAGCGCCAGCTGACCGCCGCTCGAGCTCCCCACGATCCCGATGCGCCGCGGATCGACGCCGAGCCGCTGCGCGTTCGCGCGCACGTAGCGCGCGCCCGCGGCGATGTCGGCGCTCGCGGCGGGATGCTTGGCCTCCGAGCCCTGGCGGAAGTCGAGCGAGACGACCAGCAGGCCCGACGCCGCCAGCGCCCGACCATGGAACGCGCCGGTCAGTCGATCGCCCCGGCTCCACGCTCCGCCGTGGACGTCGACCAGCGCCGCCAGCGGGATATCCGCCTCGCCTCTGGGCCGATAGATACGCGCCTGGAGCTCCTGGCCCTCCGCTCTGGCGAAGGGCACGTCGGTTTCCTCGACTTCGTACGGCGCGGCTTGATCGAATCGAATCTTCATCGTGCTCTCCGTGATGTATCGTCGCGCCTCGTCGTCGCCCGTCCCGCCGCTCAGTCGCGCAGGGCGGGCAAGACCTCGGCGGTGAATCGCTCCAGCTGCGCGAGCTGATCGTCGCCCACGAACCGAACACACAGGTCGCTGACTCCGGCCGTAGCATATCGTTCGAGCGCCGCGATCACCACGTCGGCCGGGCCGAGGCCCATCGTGCCGCGCGAGTGGACGCCGCCCCCGTAGTAGGTCGCGAGAAACTCCGCGGTGACGCGCTCGGCCGTGCGCGGATCGTTTTCCATCCGGACGGTGGTGTAGACGCAGAGCTCGAAGCTCGTCCCGGCCCGTCCGTGTCGGGCCAGCGCTTCGTCCGCGCGCTCGCGCACGAGCCGGCATTCCTCGGCGTGCACGTAGGTCGTGATGATCCCGTCGCCGAGCCGTCCGAAGCGGGTGAACTGGGCCGCCAGCATCTCTCCTCGATTCGCCGCGGTGATGAGCACGGGCGGACCGGCGGGATTCCACGGGAGCGGACCGATCGTGTGATCGGTCAGCTCCACGTCACCGTGACGATGGGTCACCGGCTCGCCGCGCCAGAGCATGCGCCAGAGCTCGACGTGCTCCTCGAGGCGTCGGACGCGTCGCTTGTGGTCGGCGCCGCACGCCGCCCATTCCCGCTCGGCGGATGGCAGGCTCCAGCCCACGCCGAGCCCCAGCACGACGCGTCCGCGCGAGATCTGATCGACGTTGGCGATCTGGTGAGCGAGCACGACCGGATGACGCAACGCCGGCAGGAGGACGGCCGTGCCGAGCCTCACCCGGCTCGTGATGCCGGCCAGGTAGGCCAGGGTCGTCAGGGGCTCGAGCCGCGGCTTGGCGACGATGCTGTCACCGACCCACACGGCGTCGTAGCCCGCCCGATCGGCGTGGCGCGCCATCGTCCAGCACTCTTCGACGGGAGGTCGCTGTGCGGACTGCATGACGACACCGCGGGTCGGAATCAGGATGCCCAGCCGCATGCCGGGCGCTAGTGTACTCCGGCTTCCGAGCCGAGGAGGCGTCTCAGCCGAGGAGCTTGCGAAGGGAGACCACGAGCCGCTCGGAATCGAGCTCGAGGTCCGTGCGCCGCTCGGCGATCCGGCCCTGGCGGTCGACCAGCACCACGAGGCTTCCGTGGACGATACGCTCGCGCGCGACGGCGCCGAGGCCGAAGGCGCGGACCACGCGGCCCACGTCGTCCGAGGCGCCCGTGAGAAAGTGCCAGGTCGCGAGATCGATCCCGTACACGTCCGCGTAGCGGCGCAGCACCTCGGGCCGATCGGTCATGGGATCGAGCGTGATCGAGACGAAGCGCACGCGGTCGTCGAGCTTCTCCGCGCGCACGCGGCTCTGGGTCCGGGCGAGCTGTGCGGTGACGAGCGGGCACGTCTCGGCGCACGTCGTGAAGACGAAGCTGACGACGACGGCCCGACCCAGCAGGCTCTCCGACTTCACGACCGCGCCCGCTTGATCGACCAGCGCGAACGCCGGCATCATCTCCGCTCGGCCCCTCGAGCAGGCGGACAGGAGCAGCAGGCACGCGAGCACGGTCGCCGGCGCTCTCACGTCGCGGCCACCGACCAGGCCGGGGCGAGCCCGCGCGCGCGCGCGACGATGGCGAGCACGATCAGCGCATATCCGGCCGGAATCAGCACGGGCTCGAGGTTTCCGAACCACTGGAGCGTGGTGGTGGAGACACCGGACACCGCGAGCAGCACGCCGAAGGAGCCCAGACCGCAGTGCGTGAGCGAGGACACGCTGGCGCCCAGCAGGCCGACGACGCCGGCGCCGCTCAGCGAGCCCACCGCGCCCCAGCGTGCGGCCAGGCCGCCGATGCCGAGGTACAGCCCCACCAGGGCGGAGAAGGAGAGGAAGAAGAGCAGGCTCGACCACGTGAGCTCGAAGCTCCACACCGCGACACCGAAGACCGGATGACGGCGTCCGTACTCGAAAATCGGCTCGCGCCCGATGAGGACGGCGGCGTCCGTCATCGACGGCGTGAGCCTGACGATGCGGCGCGCGTTCTCCCACGCCGGGTAGAGCCGGACGTAGTTCGGGGCACCGCCGAGACCGCCGACCAGGATCCCGAGGATCAGCGCTTGATAGACGACGAACACGGCCAGGGTCGCCGCCGCCACCGTCCATCGCTTCGTGCGGGCCCTCGTCGAGAACGCCCTCAGCGCGCTCACGGGCGCGGCTCGATCCACGCGCGGCCGCTCTCCTCCCGGACCTGGGCGAGCACACGCGCCTTGAGAGCCATGAACTCCGGGGTGGCGATGACCTCGGCTGGCCGCGGCCGCGTCAGCTTCACCGGCATGACGTCGCGAATCTGGCCGGGGCGCGCGGTCATGACGGCGACCCGATCGGCGAGGAAGATCGCCTCGTCGATGTCGTGGGTGACGAAGAGCACCGTCGTCTTCACCTCGCGCCAGACGCCGAGCAGAAGCTCCTGCATCGCCAGCCGCGTCTGAGCGTCGAGCGCGCCGAAGGGCTCGTCCATGAGCATCACGCGCGGCCGGTTGACGAGGACGCGCGCGATGCCGACGCGCTGCTGCATGCCCCCGCTGAGCTCGCCGGGATACGCGCGCTCGAATCCGGTGAGCCCGACCAGGTTCAAGTAGGCGCGAGCCTGGGACGCCCGCTCCCTCGGCCCGATCCCGCGCATCTTGAGGCCGAACTCGACGTTGCCGAGCACGGTCTTCCACGGGAACAGCGAGTGCTGCTGGAAGACCATCCCGCGATCCGCACCGGGCTCGGTCACCTGTTCCCCGTCCACCACGACCCGGCCGACGGTCGGCGGCACGAAGCCCGCGATCGCGTTGAGCACGGTGGT
>QHSQ01000088.1 GCA_003221615.1 Candidatus Rokuibacteriota bacterium
GTCCTCTACTACGTGAACTTCACGGTGCTCGCGCTGTTCTTGACCTCGCGCTCGCTCGAGGCCCGGCGGTGGAAGGGATGATGCGGCGCCTGCTCGACTGGGGCGGCTACCTCGGGATCGTCGTCGTGGGGTTCGGCGCGATCCTGCCGTTCGTGCGCCCGGAGTGGATCCGCTTCCGCTGGACGATCATCGCGGTGGGGATCGTGCTCGTCCTCGCGTCCCTGCTCGCGCGCGTGGAAGACTACCGCGGCCTCTTCGGCCGGCGAACGATGCGCTACGGCGTGAACACCGCCGTCGCGGTCGCGCTGGTGCTGGGCGCGACGGTCGTCGTCCAGGCGCTGTCGTTCCGCCACAGCGCCCGGTGGGACCTCACCGAGAACAAGCGGTTCAGCCTCTCGCCGCAGACCATCCAGCTCCTGGGGAGCCTCAAGGCCGACGTCAACGCGGTTGCCTTCTTCCGTAGTGATCAGCCCGGCAAGCGCGTGGCGGAGGATCTGCTCAAGCAGTACGCGCGCTACTCGAACGGGAAGTTCACCTGGAAGAGCGCCGACCCCGACCGCGAACCCGGCCTGGCCCGGCGCTACGGCATCGAGTCGTACGGCACGATCGTGCTCGAGACCAAGGCGAAGTCCGAGAAGGTGCTCGACGCCGAAGAGGAGAAGCTGACGAACGGCCTCGTCAAGGTGACGCGCGAGGGCAAGCGCGTCGTCTACGTGATCCAGGGGCACGGCGAGGCCGACCCCGGGAGCAGCGACCGCCCGGGGTTCAGCGAGGCGAAGTCGGCCCTGGAGAAGGCCAACTACGAGGTCAAGCCGCTCGTCCTGGCGCGCGCGGGCAAAGTGCCGGACGATGCGACGGTCCTCATTCTGGCCGGGCCGCGTAACGACCTGTTCCCGCCGGAGCTCGAGGCGCTCGACGCCTACCTGGGCCGCGGCGGCAAGGTGCTCGCGATGGTGAATCCGTTCCAGAACGAGGGGCTGAAGAAGCACCTCGTGAAGTACGGATTCCAGCTCGACGACGATCTGGTGGTGGAGCAGAACCCGATCGGACGCCTCTTCGGCATCGGCCCGGAGGTTCCGATCATCCAGCAGTACGAGTCCCATCCGATCACGCGCGACCTGGGCGGGATCACGACGCTCTTCCCGCTCACCCGGTCGATCACCGCGCTCAAGACCCCGCCCAAGGGCGTCAACGTCCAGGCGCTGGCGCGCACCAGCGCGGAGAGCTGGGGCGAGACCAACCGCGCCGATCTCCAACGCGGCGTCGCGCAGCCGGACCCTCAAGATCCAAAGGGCCCGCTCACCGTCGCGGCGGTCGCCACCATCGACAAGGCGCGGATGGTCGTCTACGGCACGTCCAACATCGCCGCGAACCAGTTCCTGAACATCCAGGGCAACCGCGATTTCTTCCTGAACACCGTGAGCTGGCTGGCCGAGGAGGAGGACCAGATCTCGGTCCGCCCCAAGGACGTGAAGCAGACCCCTGTCTTCATGAGCTCGAATCAGGCGCAGGCTGTCTTCCTCCTGCCCGTCATCGTCTTGCCCGCGCTCGTGCTTGCCGGCGGAATCGTCGCCGTCGTCCGCCGCCGCGCGGCGAACTAGCCGGGCGCAGCCATGCGCTGGCAGACCACCGCGGTCCTGGCCGCCATCCTGATCGCGCTCGGCGCCTTCTATTACGTCTACGAGGTCCGGCTGGGCCCGGAGCGCGAGAAGACGGAGGGGCGCAAGGGCCGGGTCTTCACGGTCGAGCCGGCCGACGTGACCGAGCTCGAGATCAAGCGTACCGACTCGACGGTCAAGCTGAAGCGCGAGGGTGACGGCTGGCAGATCCTGGCGCCGGTGAACGCGCGCGGCGACCGCGGCCCCATCGACGAGACGGTGACCTCGATCGTCACCGCGCGCATGGACCGCGAGATCGAAGCCGATCCCAAATCGCTCGGCGATTTCGGGCTCGACAAGCCCGCGGCCGAGATCACCCTGCGGCTCAAGGACGGCAAGCAAGCGGGCCTGGTCCTCGGCGCCAAGAGCCCCACCGGCGTGTGGGTCTATGCGCGCGAGGCCGGCAAGCCCGCGGTCTTCGTGGTGGGCGACTCGGTCCTGCGAGACAGCACGCGGCCGGTCGCCGAGTTCCGCGACAAGACCGTGCTCGCGTTCGAGCAGCGGGAGGTCACCGGGCTCGAGATCGATACGCGCGACGACAAGATCGCGCTCGAGCAGGCCGACGGCCGATGGAAGATGACACGCCCGCGCCCGCTGCCGGCGGACACTGACACGGTGCGAGACTTCCTCGAGAAGCTTCGCGCGGCGCGCGTCAAGGAGTTCGCGGCCGACGCGCCGCGCTCGCTGGAGCCGTTCGGGCTCGACAAGCCCGTCCGGCTCGAGATCCAGACGGGCCGCGACAAGGACCGCGCGACGAAGACGCTCCTGGTGGGGCGCGCAGACCCGGCCAAGAAGGGCGTCTACGCCATGCGACCGGGCGAAGCGACCGTGATGCTGATTCCGGACGAGACGTGGACGGCCGTGCCGAAGAATGTCGCGGTCCTGCGCGACAAGTCGATCGTCGGATTCGATCGGGACAAGGTGACGCGAGTCGAGATCGAGAGCCCGAAGGGGACCGTCACGCTGGCCAAGGACGGCGAGCGCTGGAAGATCACCGCGCCGCAGGCGCTCGCCGCGGATCAGGTCGAAGCGGGCGCCGTGCTCTTCAAGCTGCGCGACCTCCGGGCCCAGGCCTTTCTCACCGACGACGCATCGGGAATTCCGCGCTATCTGGCGAAGCCCACGGTGCGCGTGAACATCACCGAGCAGGGCGCGTCGGCGCCACGGATCGTTTTGCTGGCGCCCTCGCCGGAAAAGCGCGGCGGGTCGGCGAGCGCGTATGCGGCGGTGGCGGGTCAGGGGCCGGTGGTGCTCGTCGACGGCCGCGCGCTCGACGAGCTCGGGCGCTCGCTCGACGACCTGCGCGATCGGACGCTCCTCCCCGGACTGGAGCCGCGGGACATCAAGCGCCTGCGTGTGCGGGCGGGGACCCAGACGGTCGTGGTCGAGCGCAGCGGTGAGAGCGACTGGAAGCTGATCGAGGGCGGCCGGGGCTCGGCGAAGGCCGCGACCGTGGACAATCTGCTCTACGCGCTCCGGGCGCTCAAGTGGAAGTCGATCGCCGCGCCGACCGGCGACGAGCCGGCGAAATACGGCATCGACGCCCCGACGCTCGAGGTGACCCTACTGAAAGCCGACGGCAGCGAGGCCGGCGCCCTCCTCGTCGGCAAGCGCGAGGGCGACCAGGCCTGGGTGAAGGTGAAGGCCGCGCCGGCGATCTACGCGGTGGACGCCAAGCAGCTCGGCGAGGCGCCGAAGGTCCCGGACGACTTCAAGGGCTGATCAGTCGAGCAGGCCGAGCTCCCGATAGCGCGGGGCGATCCGCTCCGAGATGAGCCCGAGCCGCCGCAGCCGCGGCATCAGGTTGTCCTGGAACAGAAAGCTGTTGAAGGACTTCGTCGTCTGAGAATTTCGGATGGTGTCCCGCCAGAGAGCTTCGCCGTCCCAGCCCATCTCGACCCACACGCTCTTGACCGACTGAAAGCCCGTCCGCTCATCGCGCGCGTACATGTGATCGCACGCCTTGAAGGTGAAATCCTCGAGATACTCGCGCTGAGCGGCGTCCATGTTCGGAATCGATCGCCGCAGCGCGAAGTAACCGAAGTTGACGTGCCGGCCCTCGTCCTGCAGGACGTAGTCGAGTAGCTGGGCGAGCGTCGGGTCACCGGTCTGCTTGCGCATGACGTTGAAGGCGGCGATCGCGAGCCCCTCGACGATCATCTGCATGCCCAGGAGCTTCAGCTCCCAGAGGTTGGTGGCCAGGATCTCGTCGAGCAGCGATTTGAGCAACGGATCGACCGGATAGATCTTGTGGAGCTTCTTGACATAGCGCTCGAACACCTCGACGTGGCGTCCCTCGTCGACGACCTGGGTCGAGGCATAGAGCTTGGCGTCGAGCTCGGGAATCGAGTTCACGAGCTGCCCGCACACGACCAGGGCGCCCTGTTCGCCGTGGAGGAACTGGGAGAGACGCCAGGCCGAGACGCGGATCTCGACCTCTTTGCGCTCTTCGGGAGTGAGCTTCGGGAAGAAGTCGGTACCCATGAACGCCATCTGCACGTTCAGCACCGGACCTTCGGTGCCGACCGGACGGTCCCAGTCGATGGCCGTGGAGGCGTTCCACTGGTTCTTCTTGGCGGTCTCGTAGAGGGCCGCGAGCTCCTCGTGGGTCGGCTCGTAGTCGTAGTCCCACAAGGTCTCGAGCTGATAGGTCACCCGTCGGGCCGCCGCTCCAGTCGCTGTCGTCACACGCCCACCTCTGCGCTTCGAATCGATCAGGGCCAGGTCCGTCATTCTACCTCGGGGCCGTGCGCCGCGTGCGCGAAACCGCCGGCTCGCGCCGACCTGGCCTCGTCCATGGAGCTGGAGTACGATGGTTGCCGTGACGAACGAGACGATCTATCTGAAGCAGATGGAGCTGGGGCCGATGCAGAATTTCGTCTATCTCATCGGCGACCCGCAGGCCCACGAGTGCGTGGTGGTCGACCCAGCGTGGGAGATCGACACGATCGTCGAGACCGCCCAGGCGCAGGGCATGACGATCACCGGCGCGCTCGTCACCCATACTCACCAGGATCACGTCGGCGGGAGCCTCGAATCCTGGGGCATGCCCGGCCGCATTCCCGGCGTCGAAGAGCTGCTGGAGCGCGTGAAGGCGAAGGTCTACGTCCACAAGGCGGAGCGCGAGTTCCTCAAGGGCTTCGGCTCGGATCTGGTGAAGGTCGACAATCACTCGACCCTCACGATCGGCCGGCTCACTCTGACCTTCATGCATACGCCCGGGCACACGCCCGGCTCGCAGTGCTTCTTGATCGACGGCCGACTCGTGTCGGGCGACACGCTCTTCATCGGCTCGTGCGGCCGGACCGACCTGCCGGGCAGCGATCCCACCGAGATGTACTACTCGCTCACGCAGCGCCTCGGCGCGCTGCCCGAGTCGACGGTGCTGCTCCCCGGCCACAACTACGGCGGCCCCTCCTCGACGCTCGGTGACGAGAAGCGCGGCAATCCCTTCATGCGCTTTCCGTCCCTCGGCGACTTTCTGAAGGTGATGGGCGGCGGCCGGATCGCCGCGCCCTAGCGCGCTCCCGGCCCCGCCGCGCACGCGCGCGGCCGTTCTCTACCGTCGCCGGTGCGCGAGGTGCTATCCTCGAATAATCCATGGCGATCGGCGTGCGGAACTGGCTCAAGGTCCGATTCATCGCTGGCTTCTTCGTCACGGTCCCAGCCTTCCTCACCGCGTGGCTCCTCTGGATTTTCTGGAGCCGGATCGACGACGTGTTCGCGCCGATGTACCAGCGCATTCTCGGACGCGACCTCCCGGGGCTCGGCTTCCTGACCGCCGTGGCCATCATCCTGATCATGGGCACGATCGCGCGAAACGTGGTCGGGCGGCGCGTGCTCGCCTGGGGCGACAAGCTGCTGCTGCGCGTGCCGATCTACCGGCGGCTCTATCCGTCGGTCAAGATGCTGATCGATTCGTTCTCGCCCGAGCGCCGCAGCGCCTTCGGCGCGGTGGTGCTCGTCGAGCATCCGCGCCAGGGTGAGTACGCGTTCGGCTTCGTCACCAGCCATGTCGTCGTCGAGATGCCCAACGGCAAGCGTGAGATGGTGACCGTCTTCATCCCCACGAACAACCTCTACCTCGGCGACGTCGTTCTCGTTGCGCGCGACGACGTGCTTCCGACGGGATTGCCGGTCGAGGAGGGCGTGCGCATCATCCTGTCGGCGGGCAACGCCACGCCGCGGCAGCTCCCAAGAAGCTAGCGCGCCGCGCGGCCCGACGGCAGCTGTCGGGCCCACGCGGCCACCGCCTCGCCCAGCGGAAACAGCTTGCCGAAGAAGAAGTGGTCAGCGCCCTCGACGGCGGTTGCCGTCACCCACGGGCGCGCCGCCTTGAAGCGCGCGAAGTCGTCGGGCGGGCAGTATTGATCCTGCGTGCCGGCGACGACGAGCGTCGGCACGTGCTTGTCCTCGAGGAATCCGAAGTCGTACATCGCCAGTGGTGGGGCGATCAACGCCATGCCCCCGATCCGGCCGTCACGGGCGCCGACCTGCGCGGCGATCCTCGCCCCGAACGAGTAGCCGGCGATCGCGAGCACGCCGCCCGCGATCGATTTCGCCAGGGTATCGAGAGCCGCCGAGGCGTCATCCTGCTCGCCGACCCCACCCGCGTGGACGCCGCCGGATGCGCCGACCCCCCGGAAATTGAAGCGCAACGTGGCAAGGCCAAGCCCCGCGCAGACTTCCTGGGCGCGCACGACGACTGGATTGTCCATGTCGCCGCCGTACAGTGGATGGGGATGGCAGATCACGACTCCCGCCGTCGGGGACGCGGGCAGGGCCAGACGAGCTTCGAGGCTCAGATCGGCCCCTATCTTCAGGCTCACGGGCTGCTCGGGTATCATGTGCCGCCATGAGAATACGGGTGGGGGCCTGGCGCGTCCAATGGTCGTGTTGACCTGCTTGTTGACTCGCCGCCGAATAGGCGCCTATCTCGACGGCGCCCTCGAAAATCGAGCCGCTCAGTCCATCGCCAGGCACCTGAGCAGGTGCGCCAGATGTCAGGGCGAGGCCGAGAATATCCGGAGGATCCGGGCCCTCCTTCAGCGCACCATGACCCTCAGCCCCAAGCGAGCCGAGCCCGACTGGTCGGCCTTCTGGCCCGCGATCGTCCGCGGAGTCGAGGAGGCCACGCACCGCAAGGCGCCGGCCCCTGTCGTCGTCGCTCGAAGAAGCTGGTGGCGGCAGCCTCGGTTGACCCTCGGCGGCGCGCTCGTCGCGGCCGCGCTCGCTTCGGTCACGCTCTGGCAGATGACGTCCGGGCCGCTCGCTCCGGACGCTCCGATCTTCGTCAGCTCGGCCCACACCGACGATCCGCGAGGGACCGTCGTGGTGTATTCGCCGCACGAGCAGCAGGACGTCGCGGTCGTGTGGGTTCTGGGGCTCGACGAATCGTCTGACTGACGTGGGTCGGGGCGGCGGGGGTGGGGGAGGGGTGCTGCGGCCCGCTCGCGTACCGCGCTTTTAGATTCGGCAGATGCTCCTTGTTTCTGGCAACCGTGCCTACACGGGCCGCAGCACCCCTCCCCCACCCCAGCCGCCCCGACCCACGTTAGCCCTTTCGGGCTTAGGGCTTGAATGCAGATCAGGTCCTTCGGATGCGGGTTCCGATCCTTCCGATCTTGGCGACACGATGACGCGAGTCGGACTCAGGCGTCGTCGGCTGCCATTGGGCCGAATCTCAGGGGTTGGCGTTCGGTGCGGGCGCGCGGGTTAGCGAGATTTGAGGCCGGTGAGGCGTTCGCGGGCGAGGGAGGTTTCTTCGGCGCGGGGGAAATTGTCGACGAGGTACTGGAGCCGGGCCTGGGCGAGCGCGGGCTGCTTGAGGTCGATGAGCGCCAGCGCTTCCTTGTAGAGTGCGGTCGGAACCTTGTCGGCTCGCGGATAGTTCGCTTGAACTTTCTTGAATTCCTGCACCGCTTGCTCGAGCGACTCGTTCGCTTTGTCACCCTGGCTGGCGTCGGTGAAGCCGCGCGCGAGCGAGAGGTAGGCCTCGCCGATCCAGTACTGGGCGCTGCCGGCGAGCTCGTGGTCCGGGTAGCGTCGCAGGAACTCGCGGAATCCGGCGATCGCGAGCGAATAGCTTCCCTTGCTGAAGTCGATGTACGCCGCCTGGTAGATGTCCTGCGGCTGCAGCGCGCCGGTCGTCGGCCGCGGGGGCACGATCGCGACGGGGCCGAGAGGCGTCGCCGTCGACGTCCCTGAAGACTGGCCGGGCGTTGCAAATGTCGGAGGACGAGACGTCGTCGCCGCGCCGGCGCCCGACGCGGGGCCCGTTCCGCGGACCTGCCGATTGAGCGCCTCGACGCGCGTGCTGAGCTCGTCCACGCGGCTCGAGAGCGTCGTCAGGGTGTCGTTGAGGCTGTCGACCTGGCGCGTGAGCGTGGCGATCTGCCGGTCGTTCTCACCGGCGTGCTCGCGCACGCGCTTGTCGATTTGCGCCGAAATCCCGTCGGTGTCGACCCTGGCGCGCTGAGCCGCCTGCTGGGCCGCCACCATGTCCTGCCGGAGCTGCAAGAGATCCTGCTGCGTCGCGACGCCGGTCGCTTCCTGGACCTCGGCACAGCCAGCCAGCGACAGCGAGAAGAGAAGGACGAGCCCTCTCCTCCCTTGCAGGACCTTACGCGAGCCTAGCGAGGCTTGACGAGGAAGTTCGCGCGGCGATTCTTGGCCCAACACGCCTCGGTCTTCTCGTTGCAAACCGGCCGCTCCTCGCCGTAGCTGATGATCGTGATGCGATTGGCCTGGATGCCCTGGGAGACGAGATAGTTCATCGTCGCCTTCGCGCGCCGCTCGCCGAGCGCCAGGTTGTACTCGTTGGTGCCGCGCTCGTCGCAGTGGCCCTCGATCAGCAGGAGGTTGTCGGCGTTCGACTTCAGCCACGCCGCGTTCGCATCGAGGGTCTTGGCGTCCTCGGGGCGGATATCGTACTTGTCAAAATCGAAATAGACTTCCTTCAGGGCCGCGACGGCCACGAACTCCTTCGGCGACGGCCGCGGGGTCTGCGCGGGCGCGGCCGCGGGCGCCGCAGCGCCACCGGACGAGGGCGCGCTCGGGCTCGGTGTCGGAGCCGGCGTCGCGGCGCGCGGCGCGGGCGCCGGCGTTGCCGCAGTCGCCGCCGTTGTCGCGGGCCGCTTCGCGCAACCAGTGATCACCAGCCCTGCCAGCAGCAGCGACATCATCATGACCTGCGCGGCGCGCGTTAGCATGCTCCCTCCTTTGGCCTCCGCTCTGAACGCCCGTATTCGGCGACTCATGCTATCACGGCAGGCGCGGCGACCATGAGGGACTTGTCGACTCCGCCGCGCCCGACGTGATCTGTGTGGTCTCCATTCCGTCGAGCAGCATCATGTACACCTGCCATCGGCCCGAGCGATTGGACTGGAACGCGAGATGACGCCCGTCGGGTGCCCAGGACGCCCCCTGATTGTCACCCTGACCGCTCGTCAGCGGGCGCGCGTTCGTTCCGCCGGGTGTGATCGCCCAGAGGTTGTGCGTGCCTTCCCGCTGCGTGTAGACGATCGTGTCGGCCTTCGGCGACCAGCGCGGCTGTGTGTGAAACCCGCTGGTGGTGAGCTGGCGCACGTTCGAGCCGTCCCGATCCATCACGAAAATGCGCGCCCCCCCGGCGCGATCGGAGACGAACGCGATCTGCTGACCCGTCGGCGACCACGTGGGCTCCGTGTCGATCGAGGCGTGGCGTGTGAGACGCTGGAGCGCCCCGGACTGGACCGTGAGCACGTAGATCTCCGGGTTGCCGTCCTTCGAGAGCGTGAGCGCGAGGGATTTGCCGTCGGGGCTCCAGGACGGAGACGAGTTGATCCCGTGAAACGAGGCGAGGGTCTGGACGCCGCGTCGGGGCTCGAAGGGGAAGAGGCGGAAGAGGTCGGGGTAGCCGTTCATGAACGACGTGAACGCGATCGACCGGGCGTCGGGGCTCCAGACGGGCGAGAGGTTGATCGCTCCGTTGCGGGTCACCGGACTCATGCCGACCCCGTCGTAGTCGGCGACGACGATCTCCTTCGCGCCGGATGGTCCGACGACATACGAGATCTTCGTGTCGGCCACGCCCAGCTCGCCGGTGAACTGGAGCACGATATCGTCGGCGATCCTGTGCGCGAGCCGCCGCCTCCAGTCGAAGCCGGGGGTCGGCGGCTGCGCCGCCGAGGCCTCGAACTTTCGGGTCGCGATCAGGCGAAAATCCGGCGCCGTCAGGTCGTACAGTCGCACCTCGGTCTCGGTGCGGTCCCCCCGGAACGTCAGGAGCCCATGAGCGCCCACGTGAGCGCCGGCCGCCACGAAGTTGGCCCAGATCTGACGGAGCGCGTCGGGATTGTTCGCGGGGACGCGGTCCGATCCGGCCACCACGCTGAAGGAGCCCGAGAGCGTGAGGTCGTTGCCGGCGACCGACGGGATCAGCTTGGCGAGCCCCGCACCGTCCGTGCCCGCGACGACCGTGAATTCAGGAATGGCGATGTTGAGCTTCTTGCTGCCGCCCCCCGTGACGTTGATGTAGACGTCGGGTGGCGCCTGCGCTCGCACCGGTGACGGCGGCGCCCAGAGACCGATGGTCGTCGCGACCGCGAGCCCGGCGAACAGAACGGCGATGGCAATACGTCGCACAGGTTTATCCCCCTGTCGGATCGAAGACGAACTGCAACCCGATCCTCAGCATGGGTTTCTTGAACTCCTCGGGGAGGGGTGGAAACGGGCCGGCATCGTTGATCGCACGGAGCGCGACCTGATCGTAGTACGCGTTGCCCGAGCTCTTGTCGATTGCGGCGAGACTCAGTCGGCCGTCACGCCGGATCTCGAAGATCACGGCCGGCTGCTGGCCCGGGATGGCCTTTCCATTCCACTGCGCCCGAATTTTCTCGGCGACCTGGCGGATGTAGTACGCGTACGGAAAGTCGGAGACGTTGAGCGTGAGTGGCCCGGCGCCCGACGCCGAACCCGTCGCCGCGCCGAGAGGTTGCGGCGGTGGCGCGGCGCTCGCCTCGCGTCGAGCGGGGGCGCTCGTAGGGGTGGGAGTCGGCGTCGGCGTCGGCTGCGTGTTCGGCAGGGTCGGTAGCTCCTTCTCGGCCGGACGCAGCCGAGCGGGCGCCCGCGCCGGAAGGGTGCGATCCGGCAGCGCGACTGCGTCTCGCGACGGCGGCAGATCGCGCGACGGCAGGTCGCGCGCAGGAAGATCGCGCGGGGCCTCACGCCGGGGCAGCTCGGCCGGGGGAGCCGGGGGAGCCGGTTGCGGAGCCGCTTGCGGAGCCGGCGGCTCCTCGACGCGCGGAGGCATCGTCACGCCCTTGGGAGAGCCGATGGCCGCGGTCGCGGGGGCGAGCACGACGTAGACCGGCTTCGTTCGCTTGTCGCTCCACATCGAGGCGCTGAAGACGACGATCGCCAGGAGGACGACGTGGAGGATCGCCGACACGACCGCCGGCCCCAGCGGCAGGCGAATTCGCCCCAGCGCCGGTCCGATGTGGAAGTGCACCCGCAGAGTCCCGGCAGGCACTGCCGTTGCGGTCTCAGCGCTCCCGAGCCGGCTCGGTGACCATTCCGAGTCGCTCGATGCCCGCGCGACGGACGCGGTCCATCGTCTCCACGACCGCGCCGTACGACAGCGCGGAGTCGGCCTTGAGGTACAGCGTCTTGTCGTTCCGGTTCGCGAACGCCTGACGCAAGGTCAGCTCGAGCCCCGTGGGCGCCACCCGCTTCTCGTTCAGGAAGAGCGACTGGTCCTTCGTGACGGTCAGCACCATGCGCTCTTCGACGGCGGTGGGCTTGGACGCGGCCTTCGGCAGGTTCACGTCGATCCCACGGTACATCATGGGCGCGGTCAACATGAAGATCAGCAGCAGGACGAGCACGACGTCGACGAGCGGAATGATGTTGATCTCGGCGAGGTTGGTACCGATCCGGCGCGGGCCCTGCGGCTCCTCGGCCTTGAACATCGTCGGCGGCTCAGCCCGCCTTGGCGGCGGGGCGGCTCAACAGATTGAGAAGGTCCATCGTGAAGCCTTCCATCTCGACGGCCCAGTGCTTCACGCGATTGACGAAGTAGTTGTAGCCGATGACCGCCGGGATCGCGGCACCGAGGCCGGCTGCCGTCGCGATCAGGGCTTCGGAGATACCCGGCGCCACCACCGCGAGGCTCGCCGAGCCCTGAGCTCCGATCCCGTGGAACGCGGCCATGACGCCCCACACCGTGCCGAACAGGCCGATGAACGGCGTCGCGCTGGCGGTGGTCGCGAGGAAGGGCAGATAGTGCTCGAGCCGCGCGACCTCGAGGGCCGCGGCCCGACGCAGGGCTCGGTTCACCGCCTCGAGCCGATCGGGGCCGAGTCCATCGTCGAGGTCGTCGAGCACCTTGTCGAGAACCTCGGGGATCCCCGAAACTTCCTGGTATGCCGCGAAATAGAGCTGAGCGAGCGGGCTCTGCCGCAGCTTGCGCGCCGCGGTATGGACGATCGACGGGCGCCGCGCCTCGCGGAAGACCCGCAGGAATTCGAACGTCTGCCGGCGAACCCGGCGAAATTGCCACGCCTTCTCGACGATGAGCGCCCAGCTCACGATCGAGAACGTCATGAGCACGAGGAGGACGATCTTGGCGATCGGCCCCGCGTTCCAGACGAGAGCGAGGATGCCACCACTGAGCGTGTCGCTCACTAACGCTCCTTTCGTTTGCGTTCTGCGTATCTACGGCATTATAACCACATCCGTGCGGCATGCCCTCGTCCTCCCGCTCGTCCTCGCCGCGTTCAGCGTGGGCGCCCGTGAGGCGCCGGGGCAGGATGCCCGGGCCGCGGTCGAGGCCTTCGTCACGAGGGTCTCCGACGTCCAGATCAGCGACCTCGTCATCGATCAGAACCTGACCCTGTACCACCCCGATGGGCAGCGTCGGGCGTCGGGAGGCGAGCAGCGGATGCTGTTCAAGCTTCCGCAGCGCCAGCGCGTCGAGCAGACCGTGGAAGGGCAGCGCGAGATCCAGCTCACGGTCGGCGATCGCGTCTGGATACGGCGGGCGGACGGCAAGGTCTCCGAGATCCCCACGCCCGAGCCGGTGCGCGCCCTCACGCACCTGCTCGTCCCGGTGAAGCGCCGCGCTGCCCCCTGGTCGGCAAGCTGTATTTCCCGTACCGCCAGGAGGTGTTCGTGGACGGCAAGCTCCTGGTGCTGTTCACCGTCCGCTCGGTGGCCGTCAATACGAATCCGGCCGACGCCCTCTTCGACCCCGCCAGTTTGAAGTCGCCCTGATGCATTTCGCGTTTCTGGGCACTTCGGGCTCGGTCCCGTCGGCCGAGCGCGATACGACCTCGATCGTCGTGGTCGTGCCCGCGGGCGCGGTGCTGATCGACTGCGGCGGCAGCCCGATCCAGAAGCTCCGTCGCGCCGGTGTCGACCCTCAGGCGCTGGCCGCGGTCGTCATCACCCACATCCACCCCGATCATTCCTACGGGCTGCCGGCGCTGGTCCGGAACTTCGGCGTGCTCGGTCGTCAGGCGCCGTTGACCATCTACTGCCGGCCCGAGCACGTCGAGCCGCTGCGAAGTCTCCTGAGCCTTTTCAACACGCTGGAGCGCCCGGGCATGTTCGCGCTCACCGTGCGCGCGATCGACCTCACCGAAGGCGCCCACGCCTTCGACCTCGGGCCGCTCACGATCAGGACCTCGCCCAACGAGCACGGCTCGATGCCCAACTTCGCGGTTCGGGTCGATGCCGCACGCGCCCGGAGCGTCGTCTACTCGTCGGACACGCGGCCGTGCGACGCCGTCGTCTCGCTGGCCCGCGGCGCCGACACGCTCGTCCACGACGCGACGTACTCCGAGCGTCACCGAAGCCGCGCCGGCGGGCACGCGCACTCGACGGCGGCCGAGGCCGGCGAGGTCGCCGCCCGGTCCGGTGTGCGCCGGCTGATCCTCACGCACATCGGCGCCGAATATCACGACGACGTCGACGCGCTGGCCGAAGAAGCTCGTCAGCGATTCTCGGGGGACGTGGAGATCGCCCGCGAGCTCGTTCCGTACCCGCTCTAGTCGTCCACGCTCGCGGTGAGGCATCCGCGTGGTGACGCCGCGGGGCGTGACCGCACCGTGTTCAGCGGGAGACGAAGGGGCTGTCGGCGATCCAGAAGCGCAGGCGTAGGTCGACGGCACGGGTGATGCCGACGCGCGGACCCGAGGTGATACGGAAGTCGCGCGGGCGGTCGGGCGGCTCGATCGTGAAGAGGCCACGGGTGAGATCCGCACCGTTGTCGCGCAAGGTGATGCCGAGCGCCCGCGTGAGGTTGCCGGGCCCGCTGGCCAGCCGCGTCGAGTCGGGGTCGACGCCACGCCGGCGCGCCATCGCGGACAGCCCCGCCACCGGCTCGAGCGCGCGGACCAGGACGCAGCCCGGGCGCCCGGCCGCTCCGGCGATCGCGTTCAGGCAGTAGTGGATCCCGTAGTTCAGGTAGACGTAGGCAAAGCCGCCCTCGCCGT
>QHSQ01000089.1 GCA_003221615.1 Candidatus Rokuibacteriota bacterium
CGCACGGTGACGGTGTGTGCGGGCGAGGTGTTCGTCGTGGGCATCGCCCACGAGAAGCTCGTCGCCACGATGCTGGTGACAATTATGACGGTTGGGGCACATCGCGAGGTCCCAAGGACAACGAACGCATTGTCAGCGCATGGAGCTCCCGCGCATTCGAGATCGACCTCACCGCGGTGGTGTCCCTGTCGTCGTTTGCGGGCCGTCAAGACGATGGCCGTTCGTCTTACGGGGTGATAACTCCGGCACCCACACTCTGGACGCGAGCTGTGGCGACTCGCTGACGTCGCTCCCTCTACGCCGTGGATCTGGAGTCTGGGCAAGGCATGGGACCTACCCTGACGATCGCCTCAGAGAAGGACGGGCACACGCTTACCGACCGCGCGACGTATCTTGCGTTTCGTACTCGCACCAAGCTGCCGATCCTTCTGGAAGGCGACGCGCCGCTCCTGAATGCATTGGGCGCCGGCGTGGTGCCCGCCGTGGCCTATTTGGGCAGCGCCGCCTTGGCATGACGCAACTCCGGCCGCTCGCCGTCGGCACGGTCGCACATCGACATGAGCTTGGCGTAGAGGGTTTTCGCTTTCGCACGGTCTCCTGACAGCTCGGCGGCGCGCGCCGCGCCGAAGAGTCCGTTGAACCGGTTCGGCTCCCGCGTCGCCGACGCCTCGAACTCGACGAGTGCCTGCGCCGGCTGATTGAGGTCCAGCAGCATCTCGCCCAGTAGTTCGCGCGCCGGCACGACGGGCGCCGGCGTGACGGGATGCTTTTCAGTGGAGTCCTCGAGGCCCGCCGCCGCACGCATCAGCTTCACCGCTTCGTCGTTCTTGCCCTCGGCGCGCGCGGCCCACGCCGCCGCCGCCTGCTGCTGAATGCTCACCTGGTCCGCCCAGTACGTCTGCTTGGAGGCCACCAGTGTCTCCCGGTAGCCATCGAGCTTCTGTACCTCGGCCCGCGCCTTCGCCGCGTCACCGCTGCGAGCGGCGCCGATCGCCCGGGCGAACGACGTGATCGCCTCCGCCCATGCGAACCGGTCGAATGGGAACGACTTGGAGGCCGGGCTGAGCGCGGCCGCCTCGCTCCAGCGGTGCTGCTCGAGTGCAATCCGCGCGGGAATCGCGGCATAGGCGTACGCGGCCACAAAGTTCTCGGGCTCCGACTTCTGCATCGCGCCGAGCTCCTCCAGCACCGCACGCGCCTGCTTGTCCTGTCCGGTCTGCAGATACGCATAGACGACGTAGTCGAGCGCGTGCAGCGTCTGATCCCACACGGTGTCCTTTCCGAGCTTCGCGTAGTAGGCCTTGCCCGCAGCGGCGGATGCGCGGTTGGAGTCGATCGACTCCTGCCACAGGCCCAGACGCGTGAAGATGTGCGAGGGCATGTGCTGGGCGTGCGGGACAGACGGCGCGGTCTTGGCGTAGCCGCGAGCCGCGACCAGCCCGCGGGTAGCCAGCGGCGGGTAGTCGTAGCTGTGGATGATGTAGTGGGCAACGCCGGGATGATCGGGCTGTTCCGCGAACACCTTCTCGAGGATCACGCCCGCCTTGAGCTGGTTGGCGTACGTCTTGTCGGTGGGCGCTGCCGTCGCGTTCAGCGCGAGGCCGTAGAAGACGGCGGCTTCGCGATCTTCGGGATAGCGTCGGTAGAGCTGTTCCATGGCCTTCTCGTAGGCCGCGGCCCGCGTGCGGTGATCGAGCTTGTCGTTGTCGCGATAGTACGTCTCGATAGCGCCGATATAGTCCTTCTCGCGCGGCGTCACCGTCAGGCCGCGCGTCTTCTCGAGCGCGGCCGTACCCTTCTGCAGCATCGCCTGGCTCGGCGGCTGCCAGAGCGGGTAGTAGACGCTCATCGCAATGCCCCAGTAGCCCATCGCGCACGTGGCGTTCGCGGTCGTCACCGCGGTGAAGGCCTTCAGCGCCTCCTCGTACCAGAACGAGTGCAGCAGCGCGACCGCCCGCTCGAAGTCGGCCTGCACGGCCGGTGCGCAGGAGACCGGGAAGTGCACGGTGCCGAGCTTTTCTGCGTTGTGGGCGGCCACGACGGGAACCCAGACGAGCAGTAAAGTGGCGAGCACAGCGACGAGAAAGCGAATCTTCATGACAGATCCTCCTCTTCCGAAATGGGCGCAACGAGATACTTCACGGCGGAACAATGACAGGACGCCAAGATCCTGCCAAGACCAAAAAATGAACTTACCGGTCGGCCTGGTGCAGGGACTCGGGGGCCATGAAGCGGTATCCCAGGGGCCGTGTCTGAACGAGGAAGCTGACTTCACCAGGAATTACCCAGGAAGTTGCTCCCAAGGAGTCCCAAGAGGGCCAAAGTCACCGACCTGAGAAGCGCCAATTTACGACGCGTTGTTTGCTTTCCGATGTCACTGGCCGGTGCCGCGGGCGGGCTGTCGCCCCACCCCGTGTGGATGCGCCAGCCCGGCGCCTCAATCTTCCCAGCGAGCGGAGTGATAGAGACGGCGCTGCTCGACGCTGAGCAAGTCGCGCGTCTTGAGATGCGCGAGCAGATGTATCAGGCGCACTTCGGTGCGCGTCCGCTCGACGTCGGTCGCCGCCGCGCGCACGGCGGCCTCGTTGGCGGCGCCGGCCGCGAAGAGCGTGCGCAGTCGCTGCCCACTGGCCAGCAGCCGTGACGCTGCCGGCCGCGACTCCGCGAACATGACGTCCATCAGGCGGTGCATCGCTTGCTCCTGATGGCCGGTGAGCCGAAGGCGGTCCTTGAGCTCAAGCACGTGCATGGGGCCCGGGTAGGTATGCTGGTCTGCGGCGAACGCCAGCCCGAATCCGCGGCCTTCGCCCACAACCTGGTCGAATTCCTTGAGCCACCGGTCTACCGCCCTGTAATCGGAGTGGCCCCTACCTCCGTGGGCGCCAGCGCCGTATCCTGGCTGGGCCGCCGCCATTGTGACCACCGCAGCGATTGCTATTACGCCACCCGCAACGATCCCGACTGCCGTCATCCACGTCTTCATTCGCGTAGCCTCCTGTGATAGGACCAGTCTCGGTCTCCGGTGAGCGACCGTCTATGACCAAAGTCACAGTCGACGCGGCGGCCGGTCTCGCCGCCATCCCGTATCTGGCGCCGCTCCCGGCTCGGGAGCGCGCCGATCTCGCGTCTCGCTGCCTGGTGAAGAACGTCGCCAAAGGCAAGGTGATCTTCGCCGAGGGCGATCCGGCGACGGGGCTGTGGGTCATCCTGGCCGGGCGCGTACGCTTGGTCCGCATCTCGCCGAGGGCCGCGAGCAGACGCTCCACGTGGAGTCGGCGGGCGCCACCCTGGCCGAGGCCCCGATCTTCGACGGCGGCGGTTATGTGGCGACGGCGCTCGCCGAAACGGAGGCACGCCTCCTCTTCGTGCCACGGCCTGCGCTCCTCGACCTCTGCCGGCGCCGTCCCGAGGTCGCGCTCGGCGTGATTGCCGTGCTGGCCCGGCGCGTGCGCGCATTCGCCGCGACCATCGAGGACCTTGCCCTCCGCAACGTGACAGCGCGCCTCGCGCGCCTCCTCCTCACCGAGGTGCGCCGGGACGGGAACGTCGTCGACCTATCGGGAACCCGAGAAGAGGTCGCTCACCGCCTCGGCACTGCGCGCGAACTAGTGTCGCGCTCGCTCTCCCAGCTCCGGGCAGCCGTCGGCGTCGTCTGGATGCGCGGTCGCCGCGTGTGGTTGACCGACGAACGGCGGTGGCCGTCATCGCCGAGCTCACCTGAAAACCGAGGGGCCGCCGCGTCCGCCTGTCACCGAGACTGTCACTTACGCCTCGTGACAGCATGTAACCGGCCGCCATTTAACGTGATGCCCGCAACGCGCTGGCGAGGGAGAAGTTGTTGAGAACACGAGCAATGCGGCCGGTCGACGGAGAGAACTGTCAATCCAGAGGTCGCGGGTTCAGTCGAGTCTTCTCAGGAGGATGGCGGGTTCGACGTTCGACGCCCGTTCGGTACCCCGAGTAACCATCCGAGTAACCACGTGTTGGGATCTGAAGGGATCATCGGGTGTCATCAGGTATCACCTCCATGATCAAGTCCGCGATTTCTCGAGCGGCGTGACGCTGCTGATGGCATCCAATAGTCTTCCCAAGCTGGACGTCGCCGGTTCGAATCCGGTCGGCCGCTCCAATTCAAGGGGTTACGGGTCACCGTAACCCCTGTTGAATTCCAGCCTCGAAAACCGGATGTCGCCGGTTCGAATCCCGTCGCTAGCGGCCATTGTTCGAGTCGCCGAAGCCGTCTGGGGTTGTCCCGGTCAGAACCCTCATCGAGATGCGCGAGACGGGAGCCGCGTGATCTACTCCATCGTCAGGACCACCGGGTTCTCCGTGCTAGCATCGGGCCCGGGAGGCGGGGCCTCTTGAGCGAATTGCGCTCCACCACTTCGAGAGCGGATGCCGGCGCGCGGGGGTCCGGCGACCGCCTCGCCGCCGTGCTGCTCAGGCGCACGCCACTCGGTGCCATCGTGCGCTGGGTTGCCGGCATCCGGGCGTCGGTCTACGCGAAGCTGCTGGTCGCTTTCCTGCTGGTCGTCTTACTGTTCTTCGCCATGGGCGGTCTCAGCCTCGAGACCATCGTCCGGATGTCCCGCCACGACGAGTTGCTCCACGAAGCGCACCGCCGGGTGGATTGGTCGCGGCAAATCCAGCACGCGCTGGCGATGCAGCTGAACTCCACGGGCATGGCCCTGATTCTGCGGGACGAGACCGCGATCGCCAGCGTCCTGCGCGAGAACAACCGGTTCAACAGCCTCCTGGCTAACCTGGAGGGGGCGCGCCGTTCCGAGGGTTCCCGCGCTGCCGAAAACGGCCTTTATGTCGCTTAGCCTCTTAGCCTCAAGCTAAATTAATTCAATTAAAATTAGCTTGGGGGCCCAGGCGATTTTCCTCAATGACCACACGTTGTCGCCGGGCGCGCCTCCATCGCCGGCGCCACGCGAGCGTCTTGTGAGTCCGGGCGAAGTTGCAGCGCGTGCCGGCTGCGCCGCTGGTCAAACTGAGACTCTATCTGCGTGGTGATCGAGTAGAACACCCATGGGCGCGATGGGATGCCGCGCGCATGAGCCAGCCGTCAGCACGTTCACACTCGTGACCCATGTCACGTCGTCCGTGAGCCGGCTCGGGGCGTTCAGCTGGTTCCGGGCAACTGCCCCGATCCTCCCATCCTGAGCGGAGCAAAGTCGGGGAGCAGGTCGGAGCGTCGCGCGTGAGGCTGCACTAATACGTGCGACGGTCGGCGTGAGCCTGAGCGGCCTGAATGAGTGGAACGCACAGGCGGGCGGGCCCGCGCGCGGCGTGCGACCGTGCGGCGCTGCTACCGCTCGTCGGGGTCCAGCCCCACGCGCAGCAAGATGGCCGGGTTCTCCAGGGCAACCGCCACACGTAGCGCGCGGAGGCCCTGCACCCCCTGGAGCTCGCCCAGGTCCAGCTCTTCCACCTCGCTGGTCAGGTAGCCCAGGGATTGTAGGTATTCGATGTACCCGCGGTACTCGCGGCCCTCGGGGCTCTGGCTGTAGATGATTGCGATCTTGCCGGGCTGGGTTACGCGGTCCGAAGTGCCTTCCACCACGGCTTTGTCGATGCCCTTTTTGACGATCTCGTAGCGGATGTCGTACGCGCCGTCGACGTCGAAGCGCTTCTCGTCGAAACGGAAGCGGATGGACCGTGGCGTGTGCTGCACCAGAATCAAGTGGGTGGTCTCGAGCGGCACGGGCAGCTGGTCGCGGAGCTGGTGGGCGCGCACGGCGATACTGCACGTGAGCATGAGCTGCCAGAGCCGCAAATTCTTGAGGCAGATGGGGTCGAAGCGGCCGTCCTCGAGCAGGCTCGGGCCGACGTAGATCTGGTAGTCGACGCCGTCGGTCTTCTGCTTCTCGAAGTAGTGCTGGAACATGGCCTGCGCGGCCACCTCCTCGCGGTCGAGGTACGCGGAGATCGCCTCGGCGATGCGAGTGACGCTCTCCTCGAAGAGCTGTCGGCGGCGGTAGACTACGCCGAGTCGCGCGTCCAGTGCGCCGCGGTACAGCTCGATTCGCGCGCGCACGCCGGTGCCGAACGTGCCCAGCTGGTCGAACAGGCTCTCGACGTTCGCGCGCAGGAACCCAACGATGCCGATCTCGTCACCGGAGTTGAGGCTCCGCTGGACCTGCGCGATGCGCTTGCCGACGCGGTAGCCGAGCTCGTCGAGCGCCGGGAGCGATCGCGCTTCGCTGGCGGCGCGCAGAACGTCGGCGGCGAGGCGGAGCTGGGTGAGGAGGTCGGCCTGGATGGCCACGCCACGCTGGACGGACGCGCCGCGGATGTCGGCCAGACCGTACAGCGGGTAGACGTTCTCGAATACGATCGGCTCCATCTCCGCGGCGGCGTCGGAGACGCTCTCGCTCTTTCGCTCGATTGTGTTGAACACGGCCTTCCGGAAGCGCCACTCCACCACCGGGTGAATGGCCGTGCACTTCTCCTTGATCATAGCCTGGACGCGGGCATCCAGTTCCTCCACGCTCCGCTGGACGGCCATGGAGAAGAGCGGCAGCACCTCCTCGAGCTTCGGCAGGTGCGTGGCGTTCAGGTCGCCCGGCCGGGGCGAGATGAGCTCGAGCGTGCCGATCACCTTGTCCTGGTAGTGAAGCGGAGCGCAGACGAAGGTGCGGGCACCGGCGGCGATGAGCTCCTCCTCCGACCGCGTGCGGTCGGGCCACGCCGCGAGGTCGCCCATGATGACGGGCCGGTTCTGGATGACGGCGCGCTCGTACAGCGACCCCGTGAACTCGGACGTCTTGTGGTGCGCCGAGTCCGCGAAGATGCAGGCGTGATCGTGGCTCATCGCGTCGTTCAGCACGAGCACGCGATCGCCCTGCACCGCGGCCAGGCCCAGGTGCAGGGCGGGCCGACGGAACAGCGTTCGAAGCTTGGCCTGGAGGCTCTCGAACCGGGCGCTCGACACGATCGACTCCTTGTCGATCAGGTCGCGCTTGAGCGAGGACAGCACCTCCTGGTCGGTCACGTCGACGGCCTTGAGCGTCATGAAGCCGCGCAACGTGACTGTCTCCGGGGGCACGATCTCACGGAGCTGGTCGAGTTCCACGTTGCCGCTCTGGAGCTGCCGCCGCATGGCGTCGGTGAGCTTCGGCGCGCGCCCGTCGAGCTTCACGTCCACGAAGCGCCAGTCGAAGTCCAGGCGGAAGTACCGCTCCAGCGTGGTGGCCGGGTCCTCGGACGTGAAGACCACAGGGATCTCGATGCCGAGGTCGATCCCGTACGTGCGCTCGAGGATCAGCTCGTACGCGAGGAGAAGCTTTGCGGCCCCGAGTCGCTGCTCGTCCACGTTCACGCGGCCGTGGAGCGTACCGTCGTCGTTCATGAGCGTGCGGCGGAATAGGCTGGTGGCGTAGAACGCCCGCAGCTGGAACGGGAAGAGCGCCGCGCCGTACTCTTGCTCCCAGAAGGCGGGCGGGAACATGGCGCTCATCATGAGGTCCACGAGCTGCCGGTGCTTAGCGATCACCGACACGTCGTCGACGACCGCGGAAAGCTCGGGCGCCTGCTTGATCCGCTCGCGGACGATTCCGGGCAGCGGCCCGCGGCCCAACTCGCTGTAGGCAGAGAGCTGAGTCCAGAACCGGACGAGTGGGGCCAGGCTCAGCTCGGTCCGGAAGGGCAGCGCGGCCGGGTGCGCGACGGGTCGGGCCCCGACGTCAACCGAAGGCGATACGAGCCCGCTGGTGCCGGCCATGACGCGCTAGGCGCCCACGCCGCCGGGTTTCGCGGCGGCGTCGCTGTCGAGGCCGACGGCCTGCCGGATTTTCTCGAGCTGGCCCGCGTGGTCGTTCCAGTGATAGTCGAACATGGCGCCGAGGTACATGTCGATCGTGATCTCGTCCGTGCCCATGAACTGCTTGAAGAAGGGAATACGCGCCTTGCGCCGCTCAAAGGCCGGCTCCTCGAGCCCTTCGATGTACTCCAGGACTCGGCGGCGCTGGGCATCCAGCGCGTCCCTGAACTGGGAGAGCGTCAGTTGTCGGCGCTGTTCGTCGAGGAATGTGTCCCCGGGCGCGATCTCTACGACAGGATAGTCGTGTTCCGAGAAGGCGGCGAGCGTGGCCGCCGGGTCGAAGCCCGGCTCGAAGAGGAGGTGTGAGAGCACCTCGCGCGTCGTCCACTCACCCGGGGCGTCGGCGCGTTCCAGGTGGGCGTCCATGCCCTGGAGCTGGCGGCTCAGGTTCTCGGAGGCCTCGTCGATCCGGCGCCGAAGGTCCTGCGCGTGCTTGCTGGCCATGGGTTCCTCCTGCATCGCGGCCGCCGGGGGGCCGGATCAGTTGCTGCTTGATATCGATACTCCGGTCACGGCCGCGTCGTGTCAACTGGACGGTTCGGGCCCGGTGGCCGCCGGGAGGAGGTGACCAGGCCAGACGCGGAGCTGTATCGCATCCAGGCGGCGGGCTATCGGGGGAGGGCTGTCAGTGTACCGCTCAGGGTCGCCGGTGACGGTGAAGGTCCCGTAGGCGCCCGAGCCCTTCGCGTGCACGACGCGTTCGGGAATACGGTCTCGATTGAAGTGGGTGCTGAGCCACGCCCGCCGCCGACTGGTGCATTCAACGTCACTGAACATCCGACGGCGGAATGGACGGCGCGGCAACTGCTCGAGGCGTGCGGGCTGGAGGAGGCTCCCCGGTATGTGATCCGGGACCGAATCAAGTCTATGGCGAACGATTTTCGCGTCAGGCCAAGACGTTGGACATTCGGGAAGCGGTGATTGCGCCGCGCTCGCCATGGCAAAACGCGTATGCCGAGCGGGTGATTGGCTCGATTCGACGGGACTGCCTTGACCATGTCGTGGTGATGGGCGAACGGCATCTGCTGGGGATTTTGTCGAAGTACGTCGACTACTACAACGGGACCAAGACACACCTATCTCTCGCTAAGGACGCGCCGAGATCCCGGAGCATCACGAATACCTGCGGCGGGCGGCGTGAGCCCGATCGGACGAATAACTAGAAGGGACAGCACAGGGGACACTGGCTTAAGATTGAGGCAGACCTAACTACGCTCGATCAGCGGGAGCCGAGGCGTCGACTAGCCAGCGGTGGGCTCGGCCAGTCTAGCTCTGCGAACTCGCGCCTGAATGTCTCGGACCCGCTCGCGCTCGAAGTCGATCTGGACCTCGTGCTGCTCGACGTCCCAGTGGCTGACGGTGGAGACCCATCCGAACGAGCGCTGACGGCGCGGCACGACTCGCTGGCCCCGATAGATGACAGCCCTGATCTCACCAGACGGCAGCCGCTGCTCCTCCTCGGGATCGCCGCCGCAGAGCCGCAGCGTCTCTTCATAGTTCGTCTCGCCTGGCCGGATCCGCTCGAGCGCCTCCGGAGGCGGGACGGTCCCCCGCGCCCGCCCCCCGGCTTCCCCGCGGCCCACGTGGATGCGCGCCCGGAGCACCCTGGCCAGTCGCCGCATGACCGTGGCGACGAGCGGGCCCGTGAGATTCCCGAGTCCAAGCAAGAGCGCCGAGAAGAGGATTGGGCGCCAGGGAAGCTTCCCGCGAAAGTAAGTGAACTGCACCTTCAAGAGCTGCGGCGTGAGGCCATCCGACGCCATGATCGGGAGGGAGAACGTCTCCGTGTTCTCTCGCGTCTCGCTGGGTCGCCGCCGCGCCGACACGGGCACGATCTCGTCCACCCTCAGGTGACTCGAGTCGGCGAAGTTGACGAGCAGCAGCGAGAAATCCGGGGCCAGAGGCGCGACCCTGTGACGTGCTCCGAAGTAGAGCGGGTACAGCGACACGTACCCGACGTCGCCGAAGCTGACGGTTACGATGTGGCGGCGACCCCAGAACATCTCCTCCAACCAGCTCACTTGCCGCGGCACGATCACGTCTCTGAGCGGCAGCTCCAGCCTCGCCAGCCAGTCGACGCTGGCCATCTCGGCCTTCCAGGGGATCCGAATAAACGTCGCGCCGCGCGAGCCGCGGGCCACGGTCTCAGGCCTGGAAAACGTCACGAAGCTAGCCTCGCCGAGCAGTCGGACACCCGTGCCCGTCCCCATCCCCGACCGGTTACGCGCCGAGAGAGGCAGGAGACCGTGCTTCTTGATCGTGAAGCCGAGCGCCTCGACTTGCCGAGCCAGCGTCGGGTCGGCCGGGTCGCCGTGGACAGTACTGGCCACCTCACCCGGCCAGAGGAGATAGAGGTCCTGCGCGATCTCGGCGGGCGTGCGATTTGCCGCTGGGGCTACGCTCCACGACACTGTCACCGTCACGGGGCTCACCCTTTTCGCGACGTCTTCGCTCCTCACGCTAGCAGACACGAAGAGCGGAGCAATCGAGAATTCCGGGCGAGCGTTCGCCGCGATAAATACTTGGGCGTGCGCAGGCACGACCGCGGCTCCGAACATGAAAAGTATGAGTCCGAGGCCGATGACCAACCGTCCCATCTCCTTCGGGCAGCCTAGCATTGATCAGGCGATTTTGTTGTGGGCATCAAGGGCCCCGACTTCCGACAGCGGCGCCCGCTGCTATACTTCTCCGGAGTTGATGCGTCACACGGAGGACTCCCGATGAACGAGCATCCCATGATCGTCGTTAGCTTCCGTCTCGGCGGAAAGTAGGAGACGCCATGGATGTCTCGCGACGCGACTTCCTCGCCTCCGGCACGCTTGCCGCCGGGGTGTCACTGACCGGCGCTCCCGCGACCGCACCGGTCATGCTCGCACAGGCCGGGCCGACGCCGCGCGGCTTCGACCCCGCCGATGCGACGCTCAAGTACGACCTCGTCATCGCCAACGCCGACGTTCTCGATCCGTCGCAGCGGCTGCGTGGCAAGCGCGACATCGGGATCAAGAACGGCCAGATCGCCGCGCTGGCCTCCACGCCGATCGCCGTCGACCGCAGCGCGCAGCGTTACGACGCGGCGGGCAAGCTGACGACGCCGGGCCTCGTGGACCTGCACACGCACTACGGTCCGCTGATCGGCGCCATCGGCCTGCCCGCCGACGAGCTGGTGCCGATCACGGCGACCACGACGGGCGTGTCCGCTGGAGACGCGGGCGCCAACAACTTCGGCGCGCTCAAGCACTGGGTGATCGGCCAGGCGCGCACGCGGCTCTTCGCCTTCGTGCACATCTCGTCGATCGGACTGTCGGGCGGGCTCGCGCCGGGCGAGATGTTGAACATCGACTACGCCAACGTGGACGCGTGCGCAAGGGCGCTGGCCGAGAACCCGGACGTCGTGCTCGGCGTCAAGGTGCGGATCACCGACAACGTAGTGGGTCAGAACGGCGTCGAGCCGCTCCGCCGCGCGCGACGCGCCGCCGAGCTGGCGGGCAAGAGCTTCCGCGTCATGTGCCACATCGGAGCCGCGCCCGGCAGCCTCGCCGATGTGCTGGACCTGCTGCGCCCCGGCGACATCCTCACGCACTCCTACAGCGGCGCTGGCAACAACATCGTCCAGAACGGCCAGCTGATCCCGGCCGCGAAGGCGGCCAAGCAGCGCGGCGTGATCTTCGACGTGGGCCACGGCGGTGGCTCGTTCGACTTCACGGTCTGCGAGCCGGCGATGATGCAGGGCTGCCATGTCGACACGATCTCGAGCGACATCCACGCGGTGTCCATCAACACGCCCGGCTATCCGACGCTGCCGTGGGTGATGTCGAAGTTCCTTGCGCTGGGCCTGCCGCTGGAAGAGGTCGTGCAGCGCGCGACCATCGAGCCGGCGAAGATCATCGGACGCGTGCCCGGACTCGGCACCCTCGCCGTCGGTGCGCCCGCGGACGTGGCGATCTTCGATTACGTCGACGGGCCCCCGGTCGAGTTCGTGGACACGCGCAACAATAAGAGGTCGGGCACGAAGAAGCTCGTGCCCGTCTTGACGGTCAAGGATGGCCGGCCCTTCGGCCGCCCCTATCCGATTCCCTTCCGCTATTAGGCTTCGCTAGGTTCAGGAGGTCATCAGGGGCCCGGGCTCTTCGCATCCGGCTCTTGGGTCACCGCCGTCCCGCACCGAGGACAATGGGTCCAGTCAGGGGCGAGCGCGGTCTTGCACTGCCCGCAAGTTCGCGCGCCGGATGCCGAGGCCCCGCGATCCGCATTCGGCTGGCTGGCGCTGGCCTCTTTCGCCTGGCCCTCGTCGATGCCTTTCTTGAATTCTTTGAGACTCGACCCAAGCGATCGAGCGAGTTGGGGGAGTCGGTTCGCGCCGAACAGGACCAGCACGATGACCAGGATCACGAGCAGCTCCTGAGACCCAAGTCCAAACATCAGTGAAACTCCTCGGCGAAAGCGTTCACTATCACTCTACCCGCCCAGGGATTGAGGCGAACGGCGAAAGATGATCGGGCGAGCAGTATGCGTCCGGCGAGAAACTCGCCGCTGATCCTCTGAGCATTTCCGGTCTCGCCGCCAAACCCCTGAGTTTCATCAGGCGTCCGCAAACTGGGCGCCTTGGTACGGCTCCTGCTCGAATGATTCGGGGACTGCGCGTCCCGCCATGCAAAGGACCTTCAAGGAGATCGGAAATGAAGAAACCTGTAGGAATGTTCATGGGACTCATGGTGTCGATGCTCCTGCTCACGGACGGTGGTTATGCCGGCGATCGCGACGAGCAGACCGATTCTCTTGGCGGGACAGGGGTCACACTCTACGAGATCAGCGAGCGGGTCACATTTGACCCCGACCCCAGTTCTGCGGGTGTGATCCGGCGCAACGCCACCTCGCCGCTTCAGGGCTTTGCGGAAGTCGGGACGCCCCTGTGCCCGTCGGACCTTCTGATCTCGCTCCCGCGTATGAAGAGCTGCACCGTCATCGCCACGGGGAAGGACACTGTATCGACCGCAACTGGGTTGGGTCCTGTGAGCGGCACGTTTGATGTGGTCATCAACGCGCCCGGCAATAGTTCGGTCCACGTGCCGGATCTGCCGGTCATCAGTGGGACGTTCAGCGGCGACGTCGACCTGTCGCTGGCCGTCCTCCACCACGTGCCGCTTGGCTCGATCATGGGTAGCTTCACCATCACGCAGCTGGCCGACCCGGCGACCGGAATGCTTGGCCCGCTCTCGCAGCCAGTCGTGCTGCCGTTCAAGGGAACGT
>QHSQ01000401.1 GCA_003221615.1 Candidatus Rokuibacteriota bacterium
CTGACCCAGGTAGATCTCGTTCAGGTAGGCCTCGAGGATCCGCTCTTTCGAATAGCGCGACTCGACCAGCGCGGCCAGCCACGCTTCGCGAAGCTTTCGGAAGAACGTCCGCCGCGGATTGAGCAGGCGGACCTTGACCAGCTGCTGCGTGATCGTGCTCCCGCCTTCCTTGACACGTCCGGCGCGAAGGTTGGCCCATGCCGCCCGCAGGAGCGCGCGAAAGTCGACGCCGCCGTGCTCGAAGAACCGGTGGTCCTCGGCCGCGAGCACGGCGTCGATCAGCACTCGCGGTGTCTCGTCCAGCCGGATGGGCTTGTGGTCCTCGCCCGGCCGATCCGTGGCGCTCGCGAGCACCTCGGGCTCGAGCATGGCGCCGGCGACGTCCTGACCCGCGCGCGTGATCCTGGTGATGCGCTCGTCGGCGATCTGCAGGCGCAGGAGCTGGCCGCCGCCCGCGTCGTCGCTACCCCGCAGATAGATGTCCCAGCTACCGCCTGAGCGCCGGAAATAACCCGGCGACGACGGGGTCGCGCGCGTCTCCGTGTATCCCAGGCGGCCGAGTGTGGCCGCCAGACCGACGCGCTGGACCTGCACGCCCGGCGTGAGCGACTGGCCAGATGCGTAGACGAACGTCGCTCGACGAGCGTCGGCGCGCTCGAATCGGGCGAGCTCGATCGCAGAGTAGAGAAACGGCGCGGAGATCGTGGCGACGATCACCGCGATCAGCACCAGTCGCTTCCAGCCGAGCAGTCGGATCAAATCCATTCCAAGCCTATCGAGCTCTCACTCTGTTGAACCGGCCCGAGCCGTGCACCGGATATGCCAGACATCGTCGGTCTTTGTTAGATGGACTTAGATGGTATCCGAGGATGGAGCAAATCGAGTCACCGTCAGACAGGTGGCACGTTTGAGGAACGTCGGGCGGACGAGGAGGCGATCAGACGCGCGGCGGAGCGAGCGGATCGGGCCCGCCGAGCGCCGCGGCCACGGTCTGGTGCAGCTGCCCGAGACCGACCGGCTTCGCCACGTAGGCGAACGCCCCCATTTCCATGGCCTTGGGCTTGAGCGAGGCGTCGGTGCTTCCCGAGATCATGATCACGCGGATCGCCGGATCGAGGGCGCGAATGCGCTCGAGGACCTGGACGCCGTTGAGACCTTCCATCATGACGTCCAGCACGACGACGTCCGGACGGTACTGCGACACGGCGATGAGCGCGTCGCCGCCGTGCGCGGCGGCGTCGACGGCATAACCGGCTTCGGAGAAATACTTCGTGAGGATCGTGACGAGATCCGGTTCGTCGTCCACCACGAGAATGCGGCCCGGAGCCCGAGTGTCGCGCATCTCCCTATGATTATCGCTCCGGCGCCCTCCCGGTCCTACGTGGATTGCTGGGGGTCGGCCGCGTGTCTCAGCCGGGGAGGCGAAGCCGTGGAATTCGCAGCGCTTCGGGGAGGGCTCCCGGCTTACGCGGGCTTGGCGGCCTCCACGGCTTCGAGCGGGACGCCGAGCTCGGCCGGCGTCGTCGACTGGTCGAGCCAGAGCGAGTGGCCGCAGAGGCAGCACTTCCAGAGCAAGCGCGTGGTGGCGAGGCAAGCAAAACGCCGCGCCTCGGAGATATGAGACTTGTCCAACGTGAGTGGCCCGCCGCACCGGCACGTCACCATGAGTGCACCTCCGTCGCGCCGCTGTGGTGCATCGTTCGGGCCATTGGTAAGCCGATAATTCCGTTGCACTCTTTACCTGTTGTCGGCGGGCGGATTGACAAGCTCTGGACGCGCGGGTGACCGCCCTCGTCACCTCGGGCGCGGCTGATTTACTCTGGGCCCATGCGGCTCATCGATCGGCTGCAGGCGCTCTACCCCGAGGCGTCTCGGCGCAGCCTCAGGCAATGGCTCGCGACCTCTCGCGTTCGGGTCAACGGCGCCGTCGTCGGGCGCGGGGAGGTCGAGGTCGAATCGGGCGACCGGGTCGCGCTGGGCGATGCTGCGCCTTCCGACCCGTCGCCCCTGAGACTGATCTACGAGGACGACGAGATCCTCGTCGTCGACAAGCCGTCCGGACTCTTGACCATCGCCACCGAGCGCGAGCGCGAACGCACCGCCTATCGCCGGCTCCGTAACTGGGTCGCCGGGCGCAGTCCCGACGCTTCGCGGCTCTTCATCGTCCATCGGCTCGATCGCGAAACCTCGGGCCTCATCGTGTTCGCCAAGTCGCCCGCCGCCAAGCAGCACTTGCAGGCGCAGTTCGCCGCGCGCACGGCCGAGCGGGTCTACGTCGCGTTGGTTGAAGGCGTGATGGCACAGGCCGAGGGCTCGCTGATCTCACGCCTCGTGGAGGATCGCTCGCTGCACATCCGCGCGGCCGAGCGCGGAGGCGGCAAGGAGGCGATCACACGCTACCGCGTCCTCGAGCGCCGGAGAGCCACGACCTTGCTCGAGCTCCGCCTGGTGACGGGACGGCGCGCCCAGATCCGGGCCCAGCTCGCCGCGGCGGGCCATCCCATCGCGGGCGACGGCCAGTACGGCGGCCGGACGGATCCGCTGAAGCGGCTCGCGCTCCATGCGACGCGGCTCGCGTTCGTGCATCCTCGAGGCGGCCGCGTGAGCTTCGAGAGCCCCATGCCGGCGGCATTCGGCCGACGCGCGTGACTCGGTGCTATGATCCCGCAAGCGTCATGAACGCCCCGGAGAATCGCGTGAGCGCGGATGCCGCCGGTCTCGCGGCCGCCGTCGAGCGGGTGGCCGCCGACCTCGCGATCGGTGAGGAGCCGTCGGGCTTCGTGCTGGCACTCGAGGGCGACGCGAGCCCGACCGAGCCTCGTGACTGACTGGACCGTAGAGACGCTCGGTCGTGCGATCGCGGCCCGCAAGATATCGCCGGTCGAGGCGACCCGGGCGTGCCTCGATCGCATCGAGCGCCTCGACGGAGGCATCCACGCCTTCATCACGGTCGATGCCGAGGGCGCCCTGGCCACGGCGCGCGCCCTCGAGACCGAGCTCTCGGCGGGGCGGAGCCGCGGCCCGCTGCACGGCGTTCCGCTCGCCTACAAGGATCTCTGCCACGTGCCGGGGCTGCCGACCTCGTGCGGCACCAAGACTCGAGAATACTTCGCGCCTTCGATCGAGTGCACGGCGACGGCCCGTCTGCGCGACGCCGGCGCGGTCACCCTCGGCAAGCTGAACATGACGGAGCTGGCGATGGGGCCGTTCGGGGACAACGCTCATCACGGCGACGTCCAGAACCCGTGGAGGCCCGGTCACTGCGCCGGAGGCTCGAGCAGCGGCTCGGCGGCCGCGGTGGCGGCTGGCTTCGCGCTCGCCACGCTCGGCAGCGACACCGGCGGCTCCATCAGGCTGCCGGCGGCGTGCTGCGGCGTCGTCGGCCTCAAGCCCACGTACGGGCGGGTGAGCCGTGCCGGCGTGATGCCGCTGTCGTGGTCGATGGATCACCTCGGGCCGTTGACCCGAACCGTCGCCGACACCGCGCTGCTGCTCGAGATCGTCGCGGGGCACGACCCGCGCGACCCGACTTCCAGCCGCCGCGGCGTTCCGTACTACCAGCGGATGCTGGAGAGCCCGGTCGCCGGTCTGCGGATCGGCATTCCCGAGAACTACTACTTCGACGGGATCGACGTCGAGATGGACGCCGCGGTCCGCGCGGCGGCGGACGTTCTCGCGGGCCTCGGCGTGCT
>QHSQ01000090.1 GCA_003221615.1 Candidatus Rokuibacteriota bacterium
AGGCGATCGAGCGCGGCGTCGCCTTCACCCCCGGCGCGCCCTTCTTTGTCGACGGCGGTGGCCAGCGCACGCTCCGGCTCTCGTTCTCGTCGGTGGCGGCCGGCCGCATCGACGAAGGAGTCCGGCGCCTCGGGGAAACGATCAAGGCCGCGCGCGGCCGGCTTCGTGGCCGGGAACGAGTCGAGCGCGGGGCGGTACCAGTCGTATAGCCAACAAGGAGAGATGACATGGCGGACCTGAACGGATTGCGAATCGCTGACCGCAAGCACATCGGCCTCGCGGAGATGCTCAAGGGCGGGGTCATCATGGACGTCACCAACGCCGAGCAGGCGAAGATCGCCCAGGACGCCGGCGCCGCGTCCGTCATGGCGCTCGAGCGCGTGCCCTCGGACATCCGCCGAGACGGCGGCGTCGCGCGCATGTCGCCGGTGAAGAAGATCCAGGAGATCCAGAAGGCGGTGACGATCCCGGTGATGGCGAAGGCGCGGATCGGCCACTTCGTCGAGGCGCAGATCCTCGAAGCCCTCGCGGTCGACTACATCGACGAATCCGAGGTGCTGACGCCGGCGGACGAGCACTTCCACATCGACAAGTTCGCGTTCCGCATCCCGTTCGTCTGCGGCTGCCGCGATCTCGGCGAGGCGCTTCGGCGAATCGGTGAGGGCGCGGCGATGATCCGCACCAAGGGCGAGGCCGGCTCGGGCAATATCGTCGAGGCCGTTCGCCACATGCGCGCCGTCATCTCGGGCGTTCGGCGCCTGACCATGCTGGGCCCCGAGGAGCTGATGACCGAGGCCAAGAACCTCGGCGCCCCGTACGACCTCGTGCGGTGGGTCGCGAAGGCCGGCAAGCTCCCGGTGCCGAACTTCTCTGCGGGCGGCATCGCGACGCCCGCCGACGCCGCGCTCATGATGCAGCTCGGCGCGGAGGCCGTGTTCGTCGGCTCCGGGATCTTCAAGTCGAGCGACCCCGCCAAGCGCGCCAAGGCCATCGTGCAGGCCACCACGCACTTCAAGGATCCCGACGTGCTCGCGCGCGTCAGCGAGGATCTGGGCGAGGCCATGGTCGGCATCGAGACCTCGAAGCTCGCCGAGAAGGATCTCCTGCAGACGCGCGGGTGGTAGGGCGAGCCGCAGCCACAGGCGAGGCGAGTCTATGACCCAATCAGGGCGAGCCGCAGCCACAGGCGAGGCGAGTCTATGACCCAATCAGGGCGAGCCGGCTGTATGCGTATCGGCGTGCTCGCCCTTCAGGGTGACTTCGCGCTTCACGCCCGAGTGCTCGAGCAGTGCGGCGTCGCGGCGGTCGAGGTGCGCAAGCCGGTCGAGCTCGACGAGGTCGATGGGCTCATCATGCCGGGTGGTGAGTCCACGACCTTGCTCAAGCTCATGGACGCGTGGAATTTCGTGCCCGCGCTGGAGAAGTTCCACAGCGCGGGGAAGCCGATCTTCGGGACGTGCGCCGGCCTCATCATCCTGGCCCGCGAGGTCGAGAGCCCCAAGCAGTTCTCGCTCGGTCTGATCGACGTCACCGTCGAGCGCAACGCCTACGGACGCCAGCGCGAGTCGTTCGAGGCGTCCGGCACGGTGCGGCTCGACACGGGTCCGATTCAGCTCGAGATGGTGTTCATCAGGGCGCCGCGGATCAGGCGGGTGGGTCCCGGTGTCGAGGTGCTGGCCGAGCACGGCGGCGAGCCCGTCATGGCCCGGCAGGATCGCGTGCTGGTCGCCACGTTTCATCCCGAGCTCACGGACAGCACGGCGGTCCACCGGGCCTTCTGCGATCTGGTGGAAAGGTCCAAGACCGCCTCGTGATCTTCCACGACTACTACTCGGACATCCCGCGAGACGAAGTCGACCGCCTCGTTCAGTCCCAGGAGCTGGCACGGCTCATCACCGTCGGCGACGACTCGATTCCTCACGTGGGGCTCTACCCCTTCGTCTACGACGGGAAAACTCTGGATTTGCATCTCGTTAGATCCGACGAGCAGATCAAGGACTTGAAGGCTCGTCCCCGCTGCGTGCTCGAGGTCGACGACATTCTGGCGGTGATCCCGTCCTACTGGGTCTCGCCGGAATACGCCGGCGCGGCGACCGCCTACCACCGAACCGTGATCTTCGAGTGCGCGGCCAGGGTACAGGAAGACCCGGCGGCCGTGGCGGCCCAGCAGCAGCGGCTCCTCGCGCGATATCAACCCGAGGGAGGGTTCCGGCCCCTCGACCCCGACAATCCGCTCTATCGCGGGGCCATGGCTCAGCTCGCCGCCGTGACGCTCGAGATCAACCGCTGGCGCGCGAAGTTCAAGCTGGGGCAGAATCGGCCTGCGGAGGCTCGGCAGCGGGTGATCGCCGAGCTCCGCAAGCGGGGCCGGCCCAACGACGGTCGCGCAGCCGACGCGCTCCAGTGGACGATCGACGCTCGCGCCGAACGGTGAGGGCCCGCGGAAGCCGCGGGCCGGGAGGATGAGGCCATGAAGATCACGGCGAACGGTATCTCGATGAACTACACCCTCGACGGACCGGCCAGCGCGCCGGTCGTCACGCTCAGCCACTCGCTCGCGACGACGCTCGAGATGTGGCAGCCCCAGCTGAAGGCGCTCACCGCGCGCTGGCGTGTGCTGTCCTACGATACGCGCGGCCACGGCGGGACCGACGCGCCGAAGGCCGCGTACACGCTCGATCAGCTCGCCGACGACGCGCAGGCGCTCTTGCGTGCGCTCGGGATCCCGCGCACGCACTGGGTCGGCCTCTCGATGGGCGGCATGATCGGCCAGACGCTCGCGCTCAAGGCGCCGGAGCTCTTCGCGAGCCTCACCCTTTGCGACACCTCGAGCCGGATTCCACCGGAGGCGAAGCCCCTGTGGGACGAGCGTATCCATACGGCGGAAACGAAGGGGATGGAGCCGCTCGTCGAGGGCACGCTCAGCCGGTGGTTCACGGGGCCGTTCAAGGAGCGAGGCGGTGCGGTCATCGAGAGCGTTCGCGGCATGATCCGGTCGACGCCCCCATCCGGCTACATCGGCTGCTGCCAGGCCATCTCGGGACTCAATCTCACCGACCGCATCGGCGCGATCAAGGCGCCCACCTTGATCATCGTGGGTGAGGACGACCAGGGCACACCCGTCGCGGCGTCCAAGGTGATGAACGAGAAGATCCACGGCTCCCAGCTGGTCATCCTCAAGTCGGCCGCCCATCTGTCGAATATGGAGCAGCCCGACGCGTTCACCAGCGCGCTGACCGGCTTCCTGGGCAAAGTCAGCTAGTCCGGCCTGAATTTCCGGACGGACTCGCGGATTTGGGAATCCGCGCCTTGACAGGACCCAGACCGGGCCGTAGTCTCTGGTCAGACCAGCCGACCACGAGGAGCGCCCGACGCAGCAGGCGAGCTTGAGGAGGAGCGAATGGCAGCCCTGATCTGTGAAGTCGTCTATCGCGGCATCTATCAGAAGAACCTCGCCGCGCGTATCACGCGTGGCATCGTGCTGTCGGCGCGCAAGTCGGGCCGGTGGGGCATCGCGTTTGGCCGGTACGGCGACAGCCCGCAGCGGAATGGAATCCCCGCGAAGGACTTCGCGATCGTCGCCGACACGAAGGAAGAGCTCGAGCAGAACATGGCGCGCTACGAGCCCAAGCATGTCGACATCACGGTCGCCGTCGACGACACGCTCTCGAAGGGCGTCGAGTCGTGGGCGTGGTACGGGCTGCAGCCCATCAACCGGCTCACGGTGCCCAACGGCACGCTCCTGATGACGTCGCTCCAGAGCTACGACAGCCTGCTGAAGGACATCCACAAGAAGGATGCCCCCTACAAGCTGGCGCTGATCCGCGCCAAGGCATCGTTCTCTGGGCTCTGGGTCTACCGTGAGGACCACACCGAGGTGCGTATCCTCGGCGCGCTCGCGAAGATCGCCCCGTCGTTCCTCACGCTCCAGGGCGTCAGTGAAGCCATTCGAGAAATCGAGTGGGGCTCCGACCTCAAGGTCGACTCGGCGAAGAAGGCGTACGAGCGGCTGGAATCCCGTGACGTCAAGATGACCGAGGGCAACACCGAGATCCCGTACTCATTCGAGATGCCGAAGTGGTGGGAGATGCGCGAGGGCGTGACCATTCCGGCGATCCCCGTGGGCAAGCCCAAGGAGGCCGGCAAGGGCTACGTCCCCGAGCGGAACCCGTACTTCAAGAAGTTCACCACCCGCACCATGCGCCCGGTCGTCAACTTCGACACGTGCGTGAAGTGCACGCTCTGCTGGATCCAGTGCCCCGACTCTTGCTTCGACGTGATGCCCGACGGCACCTACGACGCCAACATGGAGGCGTGCTGCGGCTGCGGCGTCTGCGAGGCGGTCTGTCCCGTCGAGAACTGCATCACGATGGTGAACGAGGCGGTGTTCGAGGACAACGCGAGCCAGTGGGAGATGTGGCGGAAGGACAAGCAGGGGTATCAGACCTGGATGGCCGAGAAGATCGGCGACAAGAACGCGACCGTCCGCTCGCACGGGTTCCGGTTCCGCGGCCAGTACGAGAAGGAGCTCGAGAAGAACTTCGAAGACGGCGGCGCCGAGATCACCGCGGGCATCCCGGGCGAGAACGCGCAGCACAAGACGGTCTAGAGGTCGGGCGGACCTCTGGATTTCGCGGGGCCGGAGCCCCGCCGGCCGAGGCGAGCGATCAGATAGAACAGACGGAGGGCTAGCGCAATGGCGGTTGTCACCCCGGCGGCTCAGGCCGCGACCGAAGAGGACAAGGAGCTCCTGATCTCCGGAAGCGAGGCCGTCGCCGAGGCCCTCACCCTCGCCGACCTGGACGTCGTCACCGCGTATCCGATCCGGCCCTACGACACGGTCATGCAGGCCATCGCCAAGAAGATCTCGGGCGGCCAGCTCGTGGCCGAGTACATCGTCGCCGAGGGCGAGCACAGCCAGTTCGAGATCGTCAAACACGCCTCGACCGTGGGCGCGCGAGTCTTCTGCGGCTCGTCCGGCGTCGGCTGGATGTACGCGATGGAATGCCTCGTCGTCACGCCGCCCTTGCGCGTGCCCATGGTGGCCCTCGTCGGCAATCGCGCGCTCGACGATCCGGGTGCCTTCGGCGTCGAGCACAACGACGCGCTCGTCGTCCGGGACGTCGGTTGGCTCCTCTGCTGGATCGATACGTCGCAGGAAGCGCTGGACACCACGCTGATCGCCTACCGGGTTGCCGAGGACCGTCGCGTGTTCCTGCCGCTGGCCATCTCGGCGGACGGCGCGTTTCTCACGCACTCTCAGGCGCTCACGATGGTGCCGCCCAAGTCGAAGGTGGACCGGTTCCTGCCGCGCTACAACCGCGGCGACCTTCTCCTGCACCCCGACAATCCCATCACCGTCGCGCCGCAGGCGAACGAGGACTGGGTCATCGAGATCCGGCGCCAGAACAACGAGGCGATGGCGCGCGCCGTGACCGTGATCGAAGAGGCGTACGCCGACTTCCGCCGTGTCTTCGGACGCGGCCCGGAGAACCCTTGGTTCGAGGAGTACATGACTGACGACGCCGAGGTGATCCTGGTCGGCATGGGAACCATCTCGCTGCCGATCAAGGTCGCCATCCGCGAGATGCGCGCCAAGGGCCGGAAGGTCGGCCTGGTGCGGCTGCGCTGGTTCCGGCCGTTCCCGACCGAGAAGCTGGTGGCGGCGCTCTCGAAGGCGGCGGCGCTGGGGATCATCGACCGCGATTATTCCTTCGGCTCGCCGTTCGGCTCGGGTGTGGTCGCCAACGAGATCCGCGCCGCCCTGTACAATGCCGAGCGGCGGCCGCCGCTGCTCTCCTTCATCTGCGGTCTGGGCGGCCGCGAAGTGACGCTCGAAGACGTCTACAAGGCGACGGATCTTTGCTACGCGGCCGCCAAGGCCGGGAAGTCCGACCCCAAGACCCACTGGCTGGGCGTGCGGGAATAGGAGAAGCCACCATGGCCGAGACGACGACGTTCAGCAACGCGACGCAGATCCTCGAGCCCTTCCGCGGCGTCAAGCGGGTCACGATCGAGGAATATTTCACCTCGGGGCACCGGACCTGCCAGGGGTGCGAGTCCGCGCTGGTCATGAAGCTCATGGTCAAGGCGTCCGGGCCGCGCACGATCGTGCTCGGCTCGACCGGCTGCATGTACGTCGCGAACACGACGTACTACACGACGCCCTGGGTGGTGCCGTGGATGCACACGCAGCTGGGATCCTCTGGATCGGCGGCGCTCGGTACGGCGGCCGGGCTGAAGGCGCTCATGCGGAAGGGCAAGATGAAATCGGAGCCGATCAACGTCATCGCCTTCTGCGGCGACGGCGGCGGGGCCGACATGGGACTCGGCGCAATCTCGGCGACTCTGACGCACAAAGAGTACAACTCGTTGATCCTCCTCTACGACAACGAGTCGTACGCCAACACCGACATCCAGCTGTCCGGGATGACGCCGTACGGCGCCAACACCACGTTCAGCCCGCCCGGCAAGGTGAAGCGCCTCATCCACACGCGCTGGAAGAAGAACATGGCCGGGCTGATGGCGGCGGGGCATCCGGAGTGCCGCTACGTGGCGACGGTTTGCGCCTCGTACGCCGTGGAGATGATGAACAAGGTGCGGCGCGCGCTGACGATCGGCGGCCCGACGTTCATCCATTCGCTCGACCCGTGCCCGAAGGGTTGGGACTACGACCCGATGCTGTCGCACGAGCTGGGCGAGCTGGCCATCGAGACCGGGATCTTCCCCCTCTACGAGGTGGAGGACGGGCAGGTGAAGTACTACGGCAAGACCAAGGCGATCATCGAGGGGCGCGCCCGCAAGCCGGTGCGCGAGTACCTCCTGAAGCAGGGGCGCTTCGCCCACTTTGTCGAGGAGGATCTCGCCTACTTCCAGGCGAAGGTCGACGAGATGTGGGAGAAGTGGGAGATTCCGGCGGTGGTGCCGTTCCGGCGCCTGGACGCGACGAAGGCGGCGCTATCGGCGAAGTAATGCCCGGATCGCCCGTGGCTCCTCCTCGGCGCTCGTAGCCGATAGGGCCGGGCCCGTACAACGGGACCCGGCCCTTTGTATACGTGTTCGATGCGTATTCCATACGACATGGACTCGGGGCCGGGCCCCGAGCAAAGGAGCGAGCAATGAAGCTCGACGCAGTCGTCGCCCTTTTCCTCACGCTGCTGATCGCGGCTCCCGCGACCGCCGTCGCGTGGGAGCCGACCAAGCCGATCGAGTTCGTGGTGCCCGCCGGGACCGGCGGCGGCGCCGACCAGATGGCGCGGCTGATCGCCGGCATCTCCGAAAAGCACAAGCTCTCGCCGCGCCCTCTCATCGTCATCAACAAGGCGGGCGGAGCCGGCGCCGAGGGCTTCCTGGACGTCAAGGGCAAGAAGGGTGAGGCCCACACGATCGTCATCACCCTGTCGAACCTCTTCACGACGCCGCTCCACACGGGCATCCCGTTCAGCTGGCGGGATCTGACGCCCGTCGCGCGGCTGGCCCTCGACGAGTTCATCCTGTGGGTCAACGCGGACACGCCGTACAAGACGGCGAAAGACTACCTCGCCGCCGTCAAGGAGCACGCCGGCAAGTCGTCCCAGATGAAGATGGGCGGCACCGGCTCGGCGCAGGAAGACCAGATCCTCACGATCCAGCTGGAGCAGGCCCTGCCCGGGACCAAGTTCACCTACGTGCCCTTCAAGGGCGGCGGGGAGGTCTGCGTGAACCTCGTCGGCAAGCACGTCGATTCGACCGTGAACAACCCCATCGAGTGCGTCAGCCACTGGAGGGGCGGCAAGGTGCGCCCGCTCGCCGTCTTCGACACCTCGCGCATCGCGGTCGGTGACTGGAAGGACATCCCGACCGTCAAGGAGGCGCTCGGCGTCGACGTGAGCTACCTGATGCTGCGCGGCATCTTCGGCGCGCCCGGCATGCCGAAGGAAGCCGTCGACTGGTACGTCGGCTTCTTCAAGAAGGTCACCGAGACGCCGGAGTGGAAGAAGTACATGGAGGACGGCGCCCTCAAGCCGGCCTTCGCGACCGGTGCCGAGTACGTGAAGTGGGTGGAGGAGAACGAGCTGCTGCACAAGGAGCTCATGACCAAGGGCGGGTTGTTGAAGAAGTAAGATGCGCGCCGCCGACCTCGCGACCGCGTCCGTCCTGATCCTGCTCGGCGGAGTCGTCGTCCTCGACTCCCTGCGGATCGGGATCGGCTGGGGCAGCGACGGCCCGCGGAGCGGATTTTTCCCATTCTGGCTGGGAGTCATCCTGCTCCTCGCTGCTGCGACGATCGGGCTCCAGGCGTGGCGCCGGTCGACGGCGAAGGCGTTCGTGACTCGCGCGCAGCTCGACCCGGTGCTCAAGGTGCTATGGCCGGCGACCGCGATGGTGATCCTGATCAGGCCGCTGGGGCTCTACGTCGCCGCGGCGCTCTACATGGGCTTCTACATGCGCTGGGTCGGACGCCACAGCTGGCTCGCCGTGGTGCTGTGCGCGATCGGAGTCCCGGTGCTCACGTTCGTCGTGTTCGAGATGTGGTTCCTGGTCCCGATGCCCAAGGGCCCGCTCGAAGCCTGGCTCGGGTACTGACTCGATGGGCGTCGAGAATCTCTTCCACGGCTTTCAGATCGCCGTCACGCCGTTCAACCTGCTCGTGGCGGTTCTCGGCATCACGCTCGGCACCGTCATCGGCGTCCTGCCCGGGCTCGGCGGCGCCAACGGCGTCGCGATCTTGCTCCCGCTCACGTTCACGATGCCGCCCACCTCCGCGATCATCTTGTTGACGTCGCTCTACTGGGGCGCGCTCTTCGGCGGCGCGATCACCTCGGTGCTCTTCAACATCCCGGGCGAGCCGTGGTCGGTCGCGACGACGTTCGACGGCTATCCGATGGCGCGGCAGGGGCAGGGTGGCCAGGCGCTCACCGCCGCCTTCAGCTCCTCCTTCATCGGCGCGCTCTTCTCGATCGTGGTGATCACGTTCTTCGCGCCGCTCCTGGCCGAGATCGCCTTGCGCTTCGGTCCTCCCGAATTCTTCGCGATCCAGCTCCTGACCTTTTCGAGCTTCATCGGACTGGGCGGCGGCGACCCGCTGAAGTCGCTGGTCTCCATCGTGCTGGGATTCATCCTCGCCGCGGTGGGCCTCGACATCGTCACCGGCCAGCTCCGGATGACCTTCGGTTTCATCGACCTCATGAAAGGGTTCGATTTCATCGTGGCGGTCATCGGGCTCTTCGGGATCGGCGAGATATTGTTGTCCGTGGAGGAGGGGCTCAGCTTCAAGGGCGTCAGCACGGGCATGAACCTGCGCGTGGTGCTCGAGACCTGGAAGATCTTGCCGCGCTACACGCGCACCTTCGTGCGCGGGGCCTTCATCGGCTTCTGGATGGGCTTCAAGCCGGGCGGCGCGACGCCCGCCTCGTTCATGAGCTACGCCTTCGCGAAGCGGTTCTCGAAGCACCCGGAGCGCTTCGGCAAGGGCGAGATCGAGGGGGTCGTGGCCCCGGAGACGGCCGCCCACGCCGCGGGAGTCGCCGCGATGCTGCCGATGATCACCTTGGGCATCCCGGGCTCGCCGACCGCGGCCGTCATGCTCGGCGGCCTCATCATCTGGGGCCTCCAGCCCGGGCCGCTCCTGTTCACCGAGAAGCCCGACTTCGTCTGGGGGCTCATCGCCAGCATGTACACCGGCAACTTCATCGGCGTCCTGATGGTGCTGGCGTTCGTGCCGTTCTTCGCGGCGATCTTACGGATTCCGTTCGCGATCCTGACGCCGCTGATCGTCGTTGTCTGCGCGATCGGCTCGTACGCCGTCCACAACAGTATGATCGATATCTGGTACATGCTGATCTTCGGCCTCGTCGGCTACGTGTTCAAGAAGCTCGACTATCCGCTCGCGCCGCTCGTGCTGGCGCTGGTCCTGGGCGACCTCGCCGAGAACGCGCTGCGCCAGAGCCTGATCATGTCCCAGGGCTCGCTGGCGATCTTCGTGTCGCGCCCGATCTCCGGCGTGATCACCGCGGTCGCCATCTTCTTCTTCGTGCTTCCGGTGGTGACGCCCTGGTGGCGGCGGCTCCGCGGGACCGCGCCGAGCGGGATCTGATGGCGGTCCTGGCCGATCCGGAGTTCTGGATGCGACTGCTCGGCATCGGCGTGCTGAATCTCCTTCTCTCGGGTGATAACGCTCTCGTCATCGCGCTCGCGGTGCGCGCCTTGCCCAAGCACAAGCGGGTCCTGGGGCAGGTCTGGGGCGCGGTCGGCGCGGTCCTCCTGCGGCTGATCTTCGTCGGCATCGTGAGCGTGCTCCTGCGGATCCCGTTCCTGCAGCTCGTGGGCGGGCTGCTCCTCGTCTGGATCGCCGTCAGGCTGGTCCGCCCGGAAGCGGGCGGCAACAGCGAGGTCCGACGCGGCTCCTCGCTCTGGGAGGCGATCTGGATCATCATCGTCGCCGACGTGACGATGAGCCTCGACAACGTGCTCGCGATCGCGGCGACGGCGCACGGGGATCTCCTCCTGGTGATGTTCGGGATCGGGCTCTCGCTGCCGATCGTCATCTGGGGCGCCGGGCTCCTGGCGCTGCTGATGAACCGCTACACCTGGATCGTCTGGCTCGGCGGGGGCCTGCTCGGGTACGTCGCCGGCGAGATGCTGATCGAGGATCCAGTCCTTCGGCACTGGTTCGGAGATGGTGCCGCGGTACTGCGCTCCGCGGTGCCCATCGGCATCGGCGTGGCGGTGACGGGGCTCGGATGGTGGCTCGGGCGGAGCCGCCGGCACGCCCACGTGCCGGAGAATCTCTGAGTCGGCGATGAGCGCGCCCGGCCGCCGGCCCCCAGGCGATCACGCCGTCGAGCTTGGACCGATCAAGTCGACGCGGATCTACGAGGAGATCGTTCGGCAGGTCAAGCAGCTGATCGCCGAAGGACGCTTCAAGAGCGGCGACCGGCTACCGCCCGAGCGCGAGCTCGCCGAGAAGTTCGTCGTCAGCCGCACCTCCGTGCGGGAAGCGCTGCGGGCGCTCGAGAGCCTGGGGCTCATCGACATCCGACCGGGCGAGGGGACGTTCGTCCGCGAGGTGTCGATCGACGCGCTCGTCGGCCCGCTGGCCCTCGTGATGACCTCGCAGCGCGAAGCGATCGCCGAGCTCTTCGAGGCTCGGCGGGTGCTCGAGCCGGCCATCGCGGCCCTCGCGGCGAGCCGCGCGACGCCGGACGAAGTGCAAGAGATGGAGCGGATCCTCGAGGACCAGGCGCGAGAGATCGCCGCCGGGCGAACGGGCCTCGCGCAAGACGCGGCGTTTCACGCGGCGATCGGCACGGCCGCGCACAATCGGGCGATCACGCGGCTCGTGCACGCGATCATGGATCTGCTCACCCAGAGTCGCGAGGAGTCGCTCAACACGCCGGGCCGGCCCACGCGCTCGCATCAAGACCATCGACGAATCGTCCAGGCGATCGCGGGCCGCGACAGCGCCGCCGCGCGACAGGCGATGCTCGACCATCTCGTCGCGGTCGAGGGACTCGTGTTCGGCCCGACACAGGACCGTCCCCGCGGCGAGCGCGCGGGTGCTTGACCATGCCGGCACATGACCGTATACTCCGCGTCGTGATTCACGTGACGTCGCGGGTATCGCTGCTGGGTCTGATTCTGCTGGCGCTGCCGGCCCTGCCCGGAGCATCCGCGACGTAGACTGACAAACGGATGCCACGGGCGGGGACAGGCCCGTGGCGGATGAGATCCCAAAGGCCACGGGTCGCGCGACCCGTGGCCTTTCGTGTTTCTGCGGCCGGATTCCGGAAGCGCCGCTGTCGTTGCAGACCGTCGGGGCTGCCCGCCGGAGAAGGCGACCCTCGAACGAGAAGGCAAATGAGACAAGGTGCGGCGGTGGAAACGAGCAGTAGAATAATTGACACTGGTGCTCGTTATCCACTAACATCACAAGACTTTTTCGGTCATCGAGGACGGAGAACCGCGCCTATGACTAAGTACGTCTACTTCTTCGGTGGGGGCCGCGCCGAAGGCTCCTCCGTGATGCGGAACCTCCTGGGCGGTAAGGGCTGCGAGCTGGCCGAAATGACCAACCTCGGGATCCCCGTCCCGCCGGGCTTCACGGTGACGACGCAGGCCTGGGCCCACTACAACCGGTCCGGGCACGAGTGGCCGGAAGAGCTCTGGGACCAGACGCTCGAGAACCTCCAGAGGCTCGAGAGCGCCGCGGACGCCGGCTTCGGCGATCCCAAGCGTCCGCTCCTGGTATCGGTCCGCTCGGGCGCCCGCGTGTCGATGCCCGGGATGATGGAAACGATCCTCAATCTCGGCTTGAACGACGCGACCGTCGAGGGACTGGCGGCGCGCACGCGTAACGAGCGCTTCGCGTGGGACTGCTACCGGCGCTTCGTCATGATGTTCGGCGACGTCGTCCTGGGCGTGCGGCGCGAAGTCTTCGACGCCGAGCTCGACGCGGCGAAGTCGCGTCTCGGCGTCAAGAGCGACCCCGAGGTGCCGGCCGCCGAGCTCCGAAAGCTGACCGACGTCTTCAAGAGCATCATCAGCGAGCGGACGGGCCGCCCGTTCCCGGAGGACGTGAAGGAGCAGCTTCGGCTGGCCATCAACGCCGTGTTCGATTCCTGGTTCGCGAAGAAGGCCACCGAGTATCGGCGCATCCACAACGTCCCGGAGGAGTGGGGCACCGCGGTCACCGTGATGTCCATGGTCTTCGGCAACCTCGGCGAAACCTCCGGCACCGGCGTCGGGTTCACGCGTGACCCCCGGACGGGCGAGCCGCGGTTCTATGCCGAGTTCTTGCCCAACGCGCAGGGCGAGGACGTCGTGGCCGGCATCCGCACGCCGCTGCCGATCGAGGCCCTGCACCAGCGCATGCCGGCGATCTACGACGAGGTTCTCGAGATCGCCGGGCGTCTCGAGCGCCACTACAAGGACATGCAGGACATCGAGTTCACCGTGCAGGAGGGCAAGCTCTACCTCTTGCAGACGCGCTCGGGCAAGCGCTCGGCGCGCGCCGCCGTCAAGGTGGCCCGCGATCTGGTGAACGAGCACGTGATCGACCAGCACACCGCCTTGCTCCGCGTACGGCCGCAGGAAGTGAACGAGGCGATCCGGCCCGTCTTCGACGACCGTGACAAGGCCGCGGCGATCGACAAGGGACGGCTCCTGGCCCGCGGGCTACCCGCGGCCCCGGGAGCGGCCGTCGGCAAGGCGGTGTTCGACGCCGACCGCGCGGTGGAGTGGGCGCGGGCAAACGAGAAGGTCATCCTTGTTCGTCCGGAGACCTCGCCGGAGGACGTGGCGGGCATGTACGCCGCGGAAGGCATCGTCACCGCGCGGGGCGGTAGGACGTCGCACGCGGCCGTCGTCGCGGTCGGGATGGGCAAGGCCTGCGTGGTCGGCGCGTCGGAAATCGTCGTGGACGAGCATCGCCGCGTCTTCGAAGTCGGTGGCCGCATCGTCCGAGAGGGTGACTGGATCTCCGTCGATGGCGGAACCGGCGAGGTCCTGCTCGACAGCATCAAGACCGTCGAGGGCGAGCTCGGCGACGAGGTCACCGAGCTCCTGACCTGGGCAGACCGCTATCGCAAGGAAGGGCTCGGCGTGCGGGCCAACGCTGATACGCCCCTCGACGCCCAGCGCGCTCGCGAGTTCGGCGCCGAAGGCATCGGCCTCGTCCGCACCGAGCACATGTTCTTCGCGCCCGATCGGATTCCGATCGTCCGCGAGATGATCATGGCGGCGGACCAGGCGACGCGCCGCATCGCGCTCGAGAAGCTCCGGCCGTTCCAGCGCGACGACTTCATCGGGATCTTCCGCGCCATGGACGGTCTGCCGGTGACGGTTCGACTGCTCGATCCGCCGCTGCACGAGTTCCTGCCGAACCACAAGGAGTACAAGGAGCTCATCGAGACACGGAGCCGTCTGGAAGCGCTCGGGATCAATCCCGAGGAGCAGGCCCGCCTCGAGGCGATCATCGCCAACGTCGAGAAGCTTCGGGAAGCCAACCCGATGCTGGGCCACCGCGGCTGCCGGCTCGGCATCACACACCCGGAGATCTACGGCATGCAGGTGCGCGCCATCATGGAGGCCGCCTGCACGGTCGCCGAGCAGGGCGTCCACGCCGAGCCCGAGATCATGATCCCGCTCACCGGGACCGTCGGCGAGATGAAGGAGACCTTCCAGCAGACCAAGCGGGTCGCCGACGGCGTCATCGCCGAGACCGGCGTGGCCGTGAAGTACCTGATCGGGACGATGATCGAGGTGCCGCGAGCGGCGCTGATCGCCGCGCAGATCGCCGAGTTCGCGGAGTTCTTCTCGTTCGGGACCAACGACCTGACCCAGCTCACCTACGGCTACAGCCGGGACGACGTCGCCAAGTTCCTGCCGAAGTATCTGGACATGGGCCTGGTGCCGCACGACCCCTTCTCGGTCCTCGACCAGGAGGGCGTCGGCGAGATGGTCAAGATCGGCATCGAGCGGGGGCGCAGCCGCCGGCCCAATCTGAAGATCGGGATCTGCGGCGAGCACGGCGGCGAGGCGTCGTCGGTCGAGTTCTGTCACCGCGTGAAGATGACCTACGTCTCGTGCTCGCCCTATCTCATCCCGGGCGCGCGGCTGGCGGCGGCGCAGGCGCGAATCAAGGAGCGCCAGGTCGGTGGCAGTGGGGACTACCGTGTTTAGGTTCGACGGGGCCAGGAGGAACGCGAAGTGAGAATGCCCGGGGCACGAATCGTTCTGGAGTGCCTGAAGCGCCAGGGAGTCGACCTCATCTTCGGTCTGCCCGGCGGCGCGGTACTCCCCATCTACGACGCCCTGTACGACTTCGAGGGCCTGCGCCACATCCTCGTGCGTCAGGAAGCCGCCGCCGGACACGCGGCGGAGGGCTACGCGCGGACCTCGGGCCGTGTCGGGGTGTGCCTCGTGACCTCGGGCCCCGCCGCGACCAACCTGGTGACGGCGCTGCAGGACGCGCTGATGGACTCGATCCCGATCGTCGCGTTCACCGGGCAGGTGCCCACGCACCTCATCGGGAACGACGCGTTCCAGGAGGCGGACAACGTCGGGATCACGCGTCCGTGCACGAAGCACAACTTCCTGGTGAAGGACGGCAACGATCTGGGCCCGATCATCCGCGAGGCGTTCCACATCGCGTCGACCGGACGTCCCGGGCCCGTCCACGTCGACCTCCCGAAGGACATTCTGGTGAAGGAGTGGGATCTGGTCTGGCCCGAGCACGTCCAGATGCGCTCCTACAACCCGAACTACGACGGCCATCCCGGCCAGATCAAGCGGGCTGCCAAGCTCCTGGCGCGCGCGAAGAAGCCGGTGCTCTACGTCGGCGGCGGCGTGATCTCGGCCGATGCGAGCGCCGAGCTCATGGAGCTGGCCGAGCTCGGGCAGCTCCCGGTCACCCAGACCCTGATGGGGTTGGGCGCGTTTCCGATGGAGCACCCGCTCTCGCTCGACATGCTGGGCATGCACGGGAGCTACTACGCCAACATGGCGGTGCACCACTCGGACGTGCTCGTCGCGGTCGGCGCGCGGTTCGACGACCGGGTCACCGGCAAGGTCGACGCGTTCGCCCCGAATGCCGAGATCGTCCACATCGACATCGACCCGTCCTCGATCTCGAAGAACATCAAGGTGGGCGTGCCGATCGTGGGTGACTGCCGCCGTGTGCTCGTGAAGCTGGTGGAAGCGCTCCGCGAGGAGCTGAAGGACGAGCCGCCGCCGGCCGTGCGCGAGGGGCGACGCCAGTGGGCGACCCAGCTCGCGCAGTGGAAGCACGACGTCCCGTTCCAGTACGAGTGGAGCGACGACGTTGTAAAGCCGCAGTACGTGATCCAGGAGATCTCCAACGCGACCAACGGCGAGGCCTTCATCGTCACCGGAGTCGGCCAGCACCAGATGTGGGCGGCGCAGTACTACAAGTTCAAGCACCCGCGCATGTGGTGCACGTCCGGCGGCCTCGGCACGATGGGCTACGGGCTGCCGACCGCGATGGGCGTCCAGGCGGCCAATCCCGGCAAGCTCGTGATCAACATCGACGGGGACGGCTCGTTCCAGATGAACAGCCAGGAGCTGGCCACCTGCTTCGTCGAGGGGCTGCCCGTGAAGACCGTGATCATCAACAACAGCGGCCACGGGATGGTCCGGCAGTGGCAGCGGATCATCTACAAGGAGCGCTACTGCGCGATCGACCTGCCGGGGATCCCGGACTGGGTGCGCCTGGCCGAAGCCTACGGCTGCGTCGGCCTGCGCGTGACGAAACCGAGCGAGCTCCCGGCGGCCATCGAGAAGATGATCGCGACACCCGCGCCGGTCATCCTCGACGTGTGCGTCGACAAGGACGAGTGCGTCTTCCCGATGGTGCCGGCCGGCGGGGCCAACACCGACATGATCCTGAAGCCGCCCACCCGCGAGGTGCGGGACAAGGCCGCCAAGTCGCAGACGGGGTTCTGATGCAAAACGGCAGCGAGCCCCGCAAGCACACGATCTCGGTCATGGTCGAGAACAAGTTCGGTGTCCTCTCCCGCGTCGCCGGCCTGTTCTCGGCGCGCGGCTACAACATCGAGAGCCTGTCGGTCGGCGAGACGCTCGACCCGTCGGTGTCCCGGATGACGCTCGTCGTACGCGGCGACGAGTTCGTCATCGAGCAGGTGACCAAGCAGCTGCACAAGCTCATCGACGTCATCAAGGTGACCGACCTGACCGACGAGGGGCACGTCGAGCGCGAGCTGGTCCTGATCCGCGTGAACGCCGAGCCGTCGAACCGGGCCGAGATCCTCCGGACCGCCGAGATCTTCCGGGCGCGGGTGGTCGACGTGACGCCGGTCTCGTTCGTCCTGGAGGCCACCGGGGACGAGGGCAAGCTCGAGGCGCTGATCGAGCTGCTGCGGCCGATCGGGATCCAGGAGCTGGTCCGCACGGGCAAGGTCGCCATCGCGCGCGGCCCCAAGACGCGGATGCGTCGCGTCGAGCCGCCGCGGAAGCAGCGCGTGACGGACGACCCCAAGGTGGTCGGCTTCGCCGACTGACACTCGCCAAAGAAGAAAGGACACGAGATGCCCGCGAAGATCTACTACGACCAGGACGCCGATCTCGGCCTGCTCAAGGGGCGGAAGATCGCGATCATCGGCTACGGCAGCCAGGGGCACGCCCACGCGCTGAACCTCAAGGACTCGGGCCAGGACGTCGTGGTCGGACTCTACAAGGGCTCGAAGAGCTGGGCCAAGGCCGAGAAGGAAGGCCTCAAGGTCGCGACCGTGAACGAGGCCGCGCAGATGGCCGACGTGATCATGATCCTGTTGCCCGACCAGAGCCAGCGTCACGTGTTCGAGACCGAGATCAAGGGCGGCCTCGGCAAGGGCAAGATGCTCATGTTCGCGCACGGCTTCAACATCCACTTCAATCAGGTCGTGCCGCCGCCCGAGGTCGACGTCACCATGATCGCGCCCAAGGCGCCCGGGCATGTCATGCGCGATCTCTTCACCCAGGGCCCGGGCGTCCCGGCGCTGCTCGCCGTGTACCAGGACGTCTCGGGCCGGGCGCGCGACCTCGGGCTCGCGTACGGCAAGGGTGTCGGTTGCACGCGCGCGGGCGTGATCGAGACGACCTTCAAGGAGGAGACGGAGACCGACCTGTTCGGGGAGCAAACGACCCTGTGCGGCGGCATCTCGCATTTGATCAAAGCGGCGTACGAGACGCTCGTCGAAGCGGGCTATCAGCCGGAAGTCGCCTACTTCGAGTGCATGCATGAGATGAAGCTGATCGTGGACCTCTTCTACCAGGGCGGGCTCGCGTACATGCGCTACTCCGTATCGGACACCGCCGAGTACGGCGACTACACGCGGGGCCCGCGGGTCGTCAGTGATGCGACGAAGGCCGAGATGAAGAAGATCCTCGGCGAGATCCAGTCCGGCCAGTTCGCCCGCGAGTGGGTGCTGGAGAACCAGGCCAACCGCGCGGGGTTCCTCGCGATGCGGCGGCGCGACGCCGAGCACTCGATCGAGGAGGTCGGCAAGCGTCTTCGGTCGATGATGGCGTGGATCGCGCCGCCCCGGATGGGATGATGTCGAAGCTTCCCGTCGCGCGCGAGGGCTGGCCCTTCATCGCGATTCCGGCGGCGATCGCCGCCGGGCTCGCGCTGACCGGCCGACGTGCCCTCGCAGTGCCGTTCGCGGCGGCATCGCTGGCCTCGCTCGGCTTCTTCCGCGATCCGGAGCGGGAGACGCCGGCCGTTCCCGGCGCGGTGCTGGCCCCGGCCGACGGCCGGGTGATGTCGGTCGACGAGCTCGACGATCCCTTCGTCGGTCCGGCCGTGCGCGTCGCGATCTTCCTGTCGCCGCTCGACGTCCACGTCAACCGCTCGCCCATCGCGGCCCTGGTCGTCGGCGTCACGTATTCGCGGGGCCGCTTCGTCGCCGCCTATCAGCCCGACGCCGGTCGCGTGAACGAGCGGTGCGTCGTCAATCTCCAGGGAGAGAATGCCCGCGTCACGGTCGTGCAGATCGCGGGCGCCGTCGCCCGGCGCATCGTCTGCCGCGTGGGACCGGGCGACAAGCTCGCGGCCGGCGAGCGCTTCGGGATGATTCGCTTCGGCTCGCGCACCGATTGCTTCATGCCGCGCGGCGCCCAGATGAGCGTGCGGGCGGGCGACCGGGTGGTGGGCGGCATCACCGTCCTCGGAGCGCTCGCGTGAGCGCCGTAGGGCACCGAGTATGATCCGGCGCCCGAAGGGATCGCGGCGCCGGCGCTGGCACGAGCTTCGAGAGAAGCGCGGCCGCGGCATCGTCCTCCTCCCGAGCCTTCTCACCACCGGCAACCTCTTCTGCGGCTTCTTCGCGCTCCTGCTGACGGTCGAGGGGCGTTTCTCCGACGCGGCGCTGGCCATCTTCGTCGCGATGGTCATGGACCTGCTCGACGGCCGCGTCGCGCGCCTGATGAAGGCCACCAGTCAGTTCGGGGTCGAGTTCGACTCGCTGGCCGACGTGGTCTCCTTCTGCGTGGCGCCGGCCTTCCTCGTCTACTCCTTCGCCCTCAAGGACCTGAGCCGCCCGGCGTGGTTCGGCGCGTTTCTGTTCGTGATCTGCGGCGCGCTGCGTCTGGCGCGCTTCAACGTGCAGACCGGCACCGTCGACCGCCGCTTCTTCATCGGCCTCAGCACGCCGGCGGCCGCCGGGGTGGTCGCGTCGAGCATCGTGCTCCTCGGCGACGAGCCCCCGGAGCGCTGGGAGCAGATCGGGCTCGCGGTCGCGGCCGGGGTGCTGGCGCTCTTGATGGTGTCGACGTTCCGCTACTGGAGCTTCAAGGAAGTGGACTTCGTGCGGCGCCGGCCGCTGCAGACGCTGCTGGTCGTGGTGCTGGCCATCATGATCGTGGCCACCAAGCACGACGTGTTTCTCTTCATGCTCTTCACCGGCTACGCGCTCTCCGGACCGGTGCGGCGTCTGGTCGTCGGGCGTCCGCTCGCGACGCCGACCGAGCTGGCGAGCAAGGAATCTTAGGAGGACGTATGGACCGCGTCATCATCTTCGACACGACGTTGCGGGACGGCGAGCAGGCCCCCGGCTTCTCGATGAACACGATGGAAAAGCTCGAGATGGCCCGGCAGCTGGCGCGCCTGCAAGTCGACGTCATCGAGGCCGGCTTCCCGATCTCGTCGGACGAGGACTTCGAGGCCACCCGCGAGGTGGCCAAGCAGGTCGGGACGCTGGACAACGCGCCGTCCATCTGCGGCCTGTCGCGCGTCGGCCTGGCCGACATCGACCGCTGCTGGGAGGCCGTGAAGTACGCGCGCAAGCCGCGCATCCATACGTTCGTCGCGACCTCGGACATCCATCTGAAGTACAAGCTGCGGAAGTCGCGGGCCGAGGTGCTCAAGGCCTCGGTCGACGCGGTCCGTCACGCGCGCGCGTACTGCGAGGACGTGGAGTTCTCGCCGGAGGACGCCTCGCGCTCCGACTTCGACTACATGTGCGACGTCCTGTCGGCGGTGATCGACGCCGGGGCGGGGACCGTCAACATCCCCGACACCGTCGGCTACGCGATCCCGCGCGAGTGGGGCGAGCGTATCGCCCGGATCCGCGAGAAAGTCCAGGGGCTCGACAAGGTCGTGCTCTCCGTCCACTGCCACAACGACCTCGGTCAGGCGGTGGCGAACTCGCTGACCGCGCTCATGCACGGGGCCCGGCAGGTGGAGTGCACCATCAACGGGATCGGCGAGCGCGCGGGCAACGCGTCGCTCGAGGAGATCGTGATGGCGCTCCGGACGCGGAAGGACTTCTTCGGGATCGAGACGCGCGTCCGGACCGAGGAGATCTTCAAGTCCTCCCGGCTGCTCTCCCACATCACGGGCGTGCACGTCCAGCCGAACAAGGCGATCGTCGGCGAGAACGCCTTCGCCCACGAGGCCGGCATCCATCAGGACGGGGTCCTCAAGGAAAAGCTCACGTACGAGATCATGCGGCCCGAGGACATCGGGCGGCCGTCGAACAAGCTGGTCCTCGGCAAGCACTCCGGGCGGGCCGCGCTCGCGTCACGGCTCAAGGAGCTCGGCTTCGCGCTGGCCGGCTCGGAGCTCGACCGGGCCTTCAAGGCATTCAAGGACCTCGCCGATCGCAAGAAGGAGGTCTACGACGAGGACCTGATGGCGATCGTCACCGACGAGGCCACCCAGGGCGTGGCACCGCTCTACGAGCTCGACTATCTCCACGTCATTAGCGGCACAGGGGTGGTGCCGTCGGCGACGGTGCGCCTGAAGAAGGAAGGGCAGACGTTCCAGGATTCGGGCGTGGGCGACGGGCCGGTCGACGCGGTGCTGGCGGCGATCGACGCCATCACCGGCCTCAAGGGACGGCTCCAGGACTACTCGCTGCGCTCGGCCACGTCGGGCAAGGACGCGATCGGCGAGGTCTCGATGAAGATCGACTTCGACGGCACGGTGGTCTCGGGCAAGGGCGCCTCGACGGACGTCATCGAGGCGAGCGCGCGCGCGTACCTCAGCGCCCTGAACCGGATCGCTCAGCCGTCGTCACAGCGCATGAAGGAAGTCGGCCCCTAGGTGAGGGGCCGCGCCTGAAGACTGTGGAGGCCAGCTAATGGCGACGTATCGGATCGCGGTCCTGCCGGGGGATGGCATCGGCGCGGAGGTGACGCCCGAGGCCATCCGCGTGCTCGAAGCGGTGGGCAAGGGAACGGGCACCGCGTTCGAGTTCGAGCGCGGGCTCGTGGGCGGCGCGGCGATCGACGCGACGGGCAAGCCGCTGGCCCCGGGGACGCTCGAGCTCTGCCGCGCGGCCCACGCGATCCTCTTCGGCGCGGTCGGCGGTCCCAAGTGGGACGACGTGCCGCACGAGCAACGACCCGAGCGGGGGCTCCTGGCCATCCGCAAGGAGCTGGATCTCTACGCGAACCTCCGTCCGGCCAAGTGCTTTCCGATGCTAGTGGACGCCTCGCCGCTCAAGCGTCAGGTCGTCGAGGGGACCGACCTCATGGTGATCCGCGAGCTGACGGGCGGGCTCTACTTCGGCGAGCCCCGGGGCGTCGAGCGCTTCGCCGACGGTGGAGCGCGCGCGATCAACACGATGGCCTACACCTCGCGCGAGGTCGAGCGGATCGCCCGGATCGGTTTCGACGTGGCTCGCAAGCGCCGCAAGCGCCTGACCTCGGTCGACAAGGTGAACGTCCTGGTCGTCTCGCAGCTCTGGCGCGAGGTGGTGACGCGGGTCGGCCGCGAGTACCCGGACGTGACGCTCGAGCACGTCCTGGTCGACAACTGCGCGATGGCCCTGGTGCAGCGGCCCACGCAGTTCGACACGATTGTGACCGAGAACACCTTCGGTGATATTTTGTCGGATGAGGCCGCGATTCTCGCCGGATCGATGGGCATGCTGCCCTCGGCGTCGCTCGGCGGGTCGGTCGGGCTCTACGAGCCGGTGCACGGCACCGCGCCCGACATCGCCGGCAAGGGCATTGCGAACCCGATCGCGGCGATCCTCTCGGCGGCGATGCTCTTGCGGTACTCGCTGAACATGGAGAAGGACGCCGACCGGGTCGAGCACGCGGTGCTCCGGGTGCTCGAGCAGGGACACCGCACGGCCGACATCGTGGCGTCGGGGGCCCGGCCGACCGGGACGCGGGAGATGGGAGACCTGATCGTGCGCGAGCTGGAGCGGCAGTACTGATGGCGTCCGAACTCTGCATCGCCGTCGTCGGCGCCACCGGCGCCGCCGGGCAAACCACGCTCCGCATCCTCGAGGAGCGAAAGTTCCCCGTGCGCGAGCTGCGCGCGTTCGCCTCGGAGCGCTCGGTCGGTAAGACCGTGACCTTCCGCGGCGAGCCGATCACGATCCGCCGGATCGAGCCGACCGCGTTCAAGGGCGTCGAGATCGCCTTCTGTTCGGCCGGATCGGCGCAGTCGAAGGAGTATGCGCCGATGATCGTCAAGGCCGGCGCGACCGTGATCGACAAGTCGAACGCGTTCCGGATGGACCCGGACGTGCCGCTCGTGATCCCCGAGATCAATGCCCACGCGGCGCGACGGCACCGCGGCATCCTGGCGTGCCCGAACTGCACGACGATCGTGACCGTCATGCCGCTCAAGCCGCTGCACGACGCCGGACGGCTCACGCGCGTGATCGCCACGAGCTTCCAGGCGGTCTCCGGTGCCGGCGTCAACGGCATCGCCGAGCTTCGCGAGCAGACCCTCGCGTGGGCCCGGGGTGAAGCGATGGTGGCGCGGCACTTCCCGCATCAGATCGCCTTCAACCTGGTCCCGGCGATCGACCGCTTCGGCCCCGACGGCTATACCGCCGAGGAGATGAAGCTGGTGAACGAGACGCGCAAGATCCTCGAGACACCCGGGCTCCCGGTCGCGCCCACCACGGTGCGAGTCCCGGTATTCACGTCGCACTCGATCTCGATCACCGCCGAGACCGAGACGAAGATCACGGTCGGGCGCGCCCGCGATCTGTTCGCGCGATTCCCCGGACTCAAGCTCTGGGACGATCCCGCGCAGCACCGCTATCCCATGCCCATCGCGGTCGAGGGACAGGACGACTGCTTCGTCGGCCGCATCCGTGAGGATCTTTCGAGCCCGAATGGACTGAGCTTCTGGGTGGTCGGCGACCAACTGCGCAAAGGCGCGGCCACGAATGCGGTCCAGATCGCCGAGCTGCTGCTCCACTCGTAACGCCGCGTCGGGGCGCCGCGCCCGGGGCGGCCCGCGGTGACGTCCCTCCGTCGCTCTCTTCGCCGTCGCCTTCGTCGCTACGACCGCTTCCACCTGGCGGTGTTCCTCACGATCCTGGTGGTGGCGTACGTCGCCGTGCCGCTGGTCGTGAGATTCGTCGACTCCGTCCGCGGATATGACCCGGCCTACTACGAGCCCAAGGATTTCGAGCGCGTGGCCTGGATCAAGCGCCAGGTGGCGCCGACGGTGCTGCCCGGGTTCTCGTGGGAGATCATGATCGACATCCTCCTGTTTCTCCTGATCGCAGTCGTCTGGCTCACGTTCGTCCCGGCGCGCAGCCCGGGACGCCACCGGCCGCCGCGATAGCCCCGGCTCGTTCGACCTTTCGTCTGGGGCTGTCCTACGACGGCACGGACTATCACGGCTGGCAGGTCCAGGCGGGCGCGCGCACGGTGCAGGGGACCCTGGTCGAGAAGGCGCGCCGCCGGTTCGGCGCCGACACGCGCGTCACCGGCGCCAGCCGGACCGACGCGGGCGTGCACGCGCTCCGACAAGTCGCGTCGCTGACCACGACCGCCCGCATCGCGGCCGTAGGCCTTCGGGGCGCACTCAACGCCGATCTTCCGCGCGACATTCGCGTGCTCGACGCTCGCGAGGCGCCGGCTGGCTTCGACGCCCGACGGGCAGCCACCGGCAAGCGCTATGCGTTCCTCATCGACACCGGGCCGATCGCGAACCCGCTCCTGGCGCGCTATGCCTGGCACATCCCCCAGGCGCTCGACGTGGGCGCGATGCGACGCGCGCTGGTGGCGCTGCGCGGGCGGCACGACTTCGGCGCGTTCTGCGCCGCGCCCGGCCGTGAGAAGGACCCGATGTGCCTGGTCTGGGCGCTCCACGTGGTCCGTCGGAAGGAGCGGCTCGTCATCCTCTTGTCGGCCGATCGATACCTCCATCACATGGCACGCAACATCGTCGGCAGCGCGGTCGATGTCGGGCGCGGAGCCCGCGACGCCGACTGGCTCGGCGCCGTCCTCGGCTCACGGGATCGCCGCCGCGCCGGCCCTACCGCCCCCGCGCAGGGACTCGCTCTGGTTCGCGTGCTCTACCCGCGCTCGGGCGTCCTCGAGCGGCCGAGCCCATAAAAAGCCAGTCGCTTCCGACCGTTAGGGGGCCCGGGCGGGAGGGACAGGTCAATTCGCATCGGGAATATGGTAAACTCTCGCTGCACTTGATCTTTTAGAGCCATGCACCAGACCCTGCTGACGGTCGCGATCATCGGGTATGTCGCCGCGACGGGTCTCGCTCTGGCCTACCTGGTCCAGCGAGAAGAGGTGCTTCACCGCCTGGCTTCCCTGGCAACCCTGGCGGCCTGGGTGCTGCACACCATCGCGCTGCTGGCCCTGGCCATCGACCTGGGTCGGCCGCCGCTGGCCAGCATGCCGGAGGCGGTTTCGGTCGCCGCGTGGGTCGTCGTCCTCCTCGAGATGTGGATCGAGCGCCGCTACGGCCTCTCGGTCCTGGGCGCATTCGTCCTGCCCGTGGCCCTCGTTCTGAGCCTGCAGTCGACGCCGACGCGGCCCTTGATCGGCCCGACCCTGAGCGGCGCGTGGCTCTGGGTGCACATCGGGCTGGCGCTCGTCGGAATCGCGGCGCTCGTGCTCAACTTCGCCGGCGCGGTGATGTATCTGCTCCAGGAGCATCAGCTCAGGGCCAAGCGCCTCGGAACGCTCTACTACACGCTCCCGGCGCTGGCAACGCTCGATCGGCTCACCTACCGGACGCTGGCGTTCGGGTTTCCATTCCTGACGACGGGCTTGATCCTGGGCGTCCTGTGGGCGGGAACGGCCTGGGGCAGCGTGTTCACCTTCGATCCGCTGGCGCTGTCGTCGTACGTCGCCTGGGCGGTGTATGCGGCGACGCTCGCCGGCCGCGCCGCCGGCGGCTTTCACGGGCGGCGGGCCGCGTATTTCGCCATTCTCGGGTTCGCGGTCCTCGCGCTCACCCTGGGAGCGGGCTTGTTCCTGCCCGGGAAGCACGGGGGCTAGATGGCCCTCTTCGTCTCGGGTCTCTCGCACCGAAACGCCCCGGTCGAGCTGCGCGAGCAGCTGGCCGTCGACGAGGACAAGCTGCGCGAGCTGCTGCGGGACATCTCCTCCACGAACGTCGTCCGCGAGGTCATCGTCCTCTCGACCTGCAACCGGGTCGAGGTCTACGCGGTCGCCGACGTGCCCGGCGAGGCGCGTGCCGCGATGTTCCGCCAGCTCTGCCACCACCGCGGCGTGGAGCCGACGGCCGTCGAGGCGGCCCTGTACACGTTCGCCGAGGGCGACGCGGTCCGGCACGCCTTCCGCGTGGCGTCGAGCCTCGATTCGATGGTGATCGGCGAGCCCCAGATCCTCGGGCAGGTGAAGGACGCCTTCGCGCTCGCCCAGTCGTGCGAAGCGGTCGGCCCCGCGCTCCACTCGCTGTTCACGCAGGCGTTCGCGGTCGCGAAGAAGGTCCGCACCGAGACCGAGATCGCGCGGCACGCGGTGTCGGTCTCGTTCGCCGCCGTCGAGCTCGCCAAGAAGATCTTCGCGGGGCTCGAAGGCAAGGCGGTCCTCCTGGTCGGGGCGGGCAAGATGAGCGAGCTGGCCGCGCGCCATCTCGTCGAGCAGGGCGTGTTCCCGGTCTACGTCACCAACCGGACGTGGGCGCGCGCTCAGGAGATGGCGCGCGCGTTGTCGGGCACCGCCGTGCCGTTCGACGAGCTGTCGACCGCGCTCGCCGCGGTCGACATCGTCATCACGTCCACGGGCGCGCCGGAGCCGGTCATCCGGCGCGAGACGGTCCACCGTGTCATGCACGGACGGCGCGGCCGGCCGCTGTTCTTCATCGACATCGCCGTGCCCCGTGACGTCGACGGCGCCGTCGATACCCTCGACGACGTGTACTGTTACGACATCGACGATCTGAAGCAGGTGGTCGACGCGAACATCCGCGAGCGCGTTCGCGAGGCGCATCGGGCCGAGGCGCTCGTCGAGCGCGAGGTGTCGAAGTTCCTCGCGAAGCTCGGCGACGTCGAGGTGATCCCGACGATCGTGTCGCTCCGCGAGCGGCTCGAGGCCATCCGGACCGGCGAGGTCAAGCGCACCCTGGCGCGGTTGCCGGGCGCCACACCGGAGACGCGCGAGGCGATCGAGGCGATGTCGGCGGCGATCGTCAACAAGATCCTGCACGCGCCGATCACCAAGCT
>QHSQ01000402.1 GCA_003221615.1 Candidatus Rokuibacteriota bacterium
CGGCGAGGTCGTCGCGTTCGTGGGCATGAGCGGCGCCGGCAAGTCGACCCTGATGGACCTGCTGCCGCGCTTCCACGACGTGAGTGCCGGGCGGATCGCGATCGACGGCCACGACCTGCGTGAGGTCAGCCAGGCTTCCCTCCGCGCCCTGATCGGCGTCGTCACCCAGGAGACGTTCCTGTTCAGCGACTCGATCCTGTACAACATCGCCTACGGACGGCCCGGCGCGCCGTTCGAGGACATCGTGCGCGCCGCTCGCCAGGCGCACGCCGAGGAGTTCATCGCCGGCTGCCCCGACGGCTATCAGACGCTCGTGGGCGAGCGGGGCGTGCGGCTCTCGGGCGGCCAGCGCCAGCGCATCGCGATCGCGCGCGCGTTCTTGAAGAACCCGCCGATCCTCATCCTCGACGAGGCCACGTCGGACCTCGACGCCGAGAGCGAGTTCATGATCCAGCAGGCGCTGGCCGAGCTGATGCACGGACGCACGGTGCTGGTCATCGCGCATCGCCTCGCGACGGTACGTAACGCCGATCGCATCGTCGTGGTGCACGAGGGCCGCATCGCGGAGGTCGGACGACACGAGGAGTTGCTGGCGCGCGACGGCCTCTACCGCCGGCTCTACGCGCTGCAGATGGAAGGCGTCGCGGGGTAAACCCAGAAGGGGGCACGCATGGGCACGACCGTCGGGAACGGCAAGTACACCTACGAAGTCGACGACGACTGGCAGAAGCTTCCCGCCGGCTGGACGATTCCCGTCGCGGCGGTCACCGTCGACTCGCGCGATCGGGTTCACTGCTTCAGCCGGTCGCCTGAGCATCCGATCATCGTCTTCGACCGCGAGGGCAACGTGCTGTCAACCTGGGGCGCCAGCCTTTTCGCCTTTCCGCACACGATCCGCAGCGACGCGCAGGACAACCTGTGGATCGTGGATCGCGATCACGCGCAGATGTTCTACTTCAGCCCTTCGGGCTCGCTCTTGCGCACGATCGGCACCCGGGGCCACCGCTCGGACACGGGGGTCGACCCGAAAGACTTCAGCTCGGTCGCCTACAGGAACGTCACGCACGGCGGCGGCCCCTTCAACTTGCCGACGGACATCGCCCTGACGCCCTCCGGCGAGATGTTCGTGACCGACGGCTACGGGAATGCACGGGTGCACAAGTTCGCCGCGGACGGCACGTATCTCTTCTCCTGGGGTGAGCCGGGCACAGCCCCGGGCCAGTTCAACCTGCCGCACGGGGTGTGGATCGACCGGCGTGGGCGCGTGCTCGTGTGCGACCGCGAGAACGACCGCGTGCAGGTGTTCAACCAGGACGGCAGGCTGCTAGAGATCTGGCCCACGAAGCTGATCGGCCCGGCGGCGTTCTACGTGGACGCCGACGACGTCGTGTACATCCCGGAGCACAACGGCGGATTGGTCAGCATCCTGACGCTCGACGGCGAGCGCCTGGCCCAGTGGGGCGATCCGAGCTTTCGCTCGTGTCACGGGATCTGGGGCGACTCGCGGGGCGACCTCTATGTGGTGCGACCCGGTGCGTGGGGACGGCCCCGGCGCGTGGTGAAGTACACGCGCGTTCGGTAGAAGACGGAGGCTGAGATGGGTATCAAGGGCATCGATCACTGGGTGATCGTCGCGGGCGACCTGCAGCGCACCTTGGGGTTCTACGAACGGCTCGGCTTCAGGATCGCCTGGGAGAAGCGGCCAAATCGGCCGGACATGGCGACGATCCGCATCAGTGACTCGCAGAAGATCAACGTCCACGGGCCCGAGGCGCCCGCGCGTCAAGGCTATCTCGGCGCGCGACGACCGACGGCCGGCGGCGCAGATTTCTGTCTCGAGTGGGATGGGACGGTGGACGAGATCCTTGAGCTCCTGAAGAAGAACGGCATCACGCCCGAAGCCGGGCCCGGGCCGCGCTCGTGCGCGCGCGGCACGTCGACCAGTGTCTACTTCCGCGATCCCGACGACAACCTGGTCGAGTTCACCGTCTACGGCTAGCGCACTCCGCGCTCAGCGGGCGATGAAGTCTCGAATCACCGCTATCGCCCGCTCGGGCGCATCCGGGACCACGGCGTGGCCGCAACCGGCAAACCGCTCGAAGCGGACCAGATGCGCTGGAAGGGCCGCCGCGATATCGACCTGACATTCGATCGGCGTCATCGGATCCTCTTCCCCGCCGAGCACGAGGGTCGGACACTGTACGCGTGAGCGGTAGTCGTTGGAAAGAACGAGGCTCCCGACCCGCAGCCTCTTCGTCGCGCCGGCCACCGTCGCGAGCGCCGCCAGCGGGGCCAGCTGATTCCCAAACGGTTCCTCGATGAAGTGATCCCGGATCAGGAACGTGGAGTAGCCGGAATCTTCGGCCCTTCGCGCGGTTTCGAGCAAGGCGCCGCGCGACCTCGCGTTTTGTCAGAACACTCCGAACCTAAACGCCCGCGCGCGCGTCATTATCGGGGTCCCGTGCGCTTGCCGAGCCGGATCAGCGCGACTGGCCGAGCGCGGTCGCGAGCCTGCGGCCTAGCGCTCGCGGAAGCGGTTGACGATCGGCGGGCGCCAGTCGCGGCCAAAGGCGCGGGGCGTGATCTTGACGCCGATCGGAGCCTGGCGGCGCTTGTACTCGTTGGCGTCCACCATGGCGACGACGCGCCGCACCGTGTCCGCCGGGAATCCACGAGCGATGAGGTCGTTCACGCCCTGGTCTTCCTCGACGTAGCCCTCGAGAATGCGGTCGAGCTCGGCGTAGGGTGGAAGCGTGTCCTGGTCGGTCTGGTTGGGGCGCAGCTCGGCCGACGGCGCGCGCGTGAATACGGTCTCCGGGATGACCGGTCGGCCGGCGCGCGCGTTCACGTGGCGCGCGACGTCGTAGACCAGCATCTTCGGGACGTCCTTGATCACGGCGAAGCCCCCGGCCATGTCGCCGTAGAGCGTCGTATAGCCCACGCCGTACTCGCTCTTGTTGCCGGTGGTGAGCACGAGCCAGCCGAACTTGTTCGAGAGCGCCATCAGGAGGTTGCCCCGGATGCGGGCCTGGATGTTCTCCTCGGTGACGTCCTCCTTCATCCCCTTGAACGCCTTCGCCAGGGTCCGCTTGTACGCGTTGAGGAGCGGGCTGATCGGGATCGTCAGGAACTCGATGCCGAGGTGCTTG
>QHSQ01000403.1 GCA_003221615.1 Candidatus Rokuibacteriota bacterium
AGGCGATCGGGCTGGCGCGTTACATCCCGTTCGATCCGGAGAAGCAGGCCTTCGTCGAGAACTTCGCCGGATCCTTCTACGCCCTGAATCCGTCGGCGCTGTCGCCGACGCTGATCGAGTCGGAGCTGTTCGGCCACCGCCGCGGCGCCTTCACGGGTGCGGTCCAGGACCGGGCCGGGTGGCTCGAGGTCTGCCGGCCGCTGGGGACTGTTTTTCTCGATGAGATTGGAGAGCTCGAGCCGGCGCTGCAGGTCAAGCTCCTGCGCGTGCTGCAGACCCGCACGTTCCAGCGGCTCGGCGACACCCGCGATCGCCGCTTCCACGGCAAGATCATCGCCGCCACCAACCGCGCTCTGCCGAGCGAAATGGCATCGGGCCGTTTCCGCCAGGACCTCTACTACCGGCTCTGCTCGGACATCATCGTCACGCCCTCACTGGCAGAGCAGCTGGACGCCGAGGCTGGTGAGCGGCAGGCGCTGGTGAGGTTCCTCGCGAGGCGGGTGGCGGGCGATGGCGAGGCGGCAAGTCTGGCGGAGGAGACCGAGCGCTGGATCGACGGGCACCTGGGCGATGGCTATCGATGGCCGGGCAACGTCCGCGAGCTGGAGCAGTGCGTGCGCAACGTGATGATCCGCGGCGAGTACCGGCCGCCTCACGCAACGCGCGTGTCGGGCAGGCAGCGGGTCGCCGAGGAGATGCTGGCCGGGGCACTGAACGCCGACGAGCTGCTGCGCCGTTACTGCACGCTGGTCTACGCCGAAACCGGCAGCTACCAGGAGACGGCGCGGCGGCTCGACCTCGACCGGCGCACCGTAAAGGACAAAGTAGATCCGGAGCTGCTGTCTCGGCTCGAATCGGAACCGGGTTTAGAGAAAATGCCGCGGCGATCGCGAGCTTAGTCCGGATCAAGGAGCGGCCATGCCGAAAGCCGTGTCGACCGATTACCAGTCCAGGGTGCGCAAGCCGGATGACTTCGACGCGTTCTGGGAGGACGTGCTGCGGCAGGCCGCAGCGATTCCCCTCGAGGCCGAGGTCGTCCCCGACCCACTCAGGACATCGAACGACGTCGAGGTCTTCGAAGTCTTCTACACCAGCCTCGACCATGTGCGCGTCGCCTCCTGGTATTGCCGTCCCGCCCGACAGGCGGAGCCCGCACCGGCGATCATGCTCTTGCCGGGCTATCAAATGGACCCGCCGATTCCCAAGGAGTGGGCGCGGAAAGGCTACATCGCTCTCTCCGTCGCGCCGCGGGGCAAGCTTCGGAGCAATCGTCAGTTCAACCCCGGGTACCCCAATCTGCTGACGCACAACATCGTCGATCGGCACACGTACGCCTACCGAGGCTTCTATGTGGACGCCTGGCGCGGCATCGATTTTCTGCTGTCGCGCCCTGAGGTCGACGGCACCCGAATCGGCGTCGCCGGTAGTAGCCAGGGCGGTGGCCTCGCTATCACGACGGCCGCGATGCGGCCAGAGGTGCGCGCGGCGGCCGCCGGGGTGCCTTACCTCTGCGGCATCATGGATGCCATCGAGCTGACACACACCTATCCCTACGAAGAGATCAACGACTATCTACGTCTCCATCCCGAACGTCGTACCGAGGTGGAGGCCACTCTCGCCTACTTCGACGGGATCAACTTCGCCGAACGGATCACCTGCCCGATCGTCGTGAACATCGGCCTGCAAGACAACGTGTGCCCGCCGGAGACCGGCTACGCGCTGTTCAACCGGATCGGCGCCAGCGACAAGCAGCTCGATCCCTACGACGGTCACGGCCACGATGGCGGGCGCTCTCGCCACGGCGCCATCGTCGACCGCTTCTTCGCCCGGCATCTCCTCAATGAGAGGTGAGCGATCGATGGATGAGCCGCCGAAGAATTTTCGTGAGTACTGGCAGGAAACGCTCGCCGGTCTGGCGCGCTATCCCGCGTGTCCCGAGCTCGAGGCCATCCCCCTGCGGAGCACCGCGTTTGCCACGTTGTACGGTCTGCGCCTCACCAGCATCGGCCCTTACCGGCTGTTCGGGTATCTCAGCATCCCGACGGGCACCGGGCCGTTTCCGGCGATCTACTACACGCCCAAGTACCAGAGCGTCCACGAGATCATTCCGCAGGGGACCGCGAACTTGCAGCGCAGCCGGTACATCACGTTCTCTCTCGCCGGACGCGGTCAGCGAAATGCCGACACCCCCTACGCCGCGATGTTTCCGGGGTTGCTCACCGAGGGGATCGGCGATCCCACGGCGTACGTCTTCCGGGGCATCCTCGCGGACAGTGTCAGGGGCCTGGAGTTTCTCCTGACCCGGCGCGAGCTCGATCCGACGCGAGTGGTCGTGGTGGGCAACGACGTGGCGCTCATCACGGCGGCGTTGACGGGGGGCGCGCCCTACGTGGTGGCCACCCCGGCGCTCTTCTACAAGACGGCCGAGCTGGCCGTCCGGACACAGACGTATCCTCTCGAGGAGATCAACGATTACATTCGGCTGTTCCCGGCGCGCGCCGAGGCCGTACGCCGCACCCTCGCCTACTACGACCTCCGCGCTTTTGCTCCCCGCGTCGCGGCCCCCACGCTCCTGATGACAGGCGCGCCGGGCACCTTGCTCGACGAGCAGGCGCTGAAGCCGCTCATCGACGCGCTCGCGGGCCGGGTGACGGTCCACGAATCCGAGCAATCGCTCTACCGGGACGGCCTCTATGCCGAACAGTGGATGGCCGCGCGGTGCGGGATCGGTGACTCTCAGAGCATTCTTCCGGAGCACTGGCGGGACTAGGGTCATGCCGCGTATCGCGCCGCTCAGCATCGCGGTCATCGGCGGCGGCCTCGGCGGGCTCACCGCCGCGGTGGCGCTGCACCAGGCCGGTTTCGACGTCCACGTCTACGAGCAGGCGCCCGAGCTGACCGAAGTCGGCGGCGGCATCAACATGGGGCCGAACGCGGCGCGCGTCCTGTATCGCCTGGGTCTCGGCGAGGCGCTCGACCGCGAGGCGGTGCGGCCCCTCAGCACCCACCAGCAGCGCTGGCAAGACGGCCGCACGCTCCAGCGCGCGCCGCTCAATCCGCGCTGCGAAGAGCTCTACGGCGCGCCCCATCTGACCGTTCACCGCGCCGACCTGCTCGCGATCATCGCATCGGGTTTCGTGGCCGAACGCGTTCACCTCGGTCACCGCCTGGTCGGGCTGGACGGCAAGGGCGACCGCGTCGCGGCCTCGTTCGAGAACGGCGAGCGCATCACGGCCGACATCCTGGTCGGCGCCGACGGCATCAACTCGACGGTGCGCGCCGTGCTGCTCGGCGAAGAAGCGCCGCGCTTCGCCGGCTGTGTCGCGTATCGCGGACTGGTCCCGACCGAGCGTCTCGCCGGGCTCGACCTCGAGATCGGCTCGCAGTCGTGGGTCGGCCCCGGCGGGCACTTCGTGCACTACTTCGTCGCGCGCGGCCGGCTGCTGAATTTCGTCGGGTGGACCGAGCACGACACGTGGAACCGCGAGGACTGGACCGATCGCGCCACGATCGAGCGCGCGCTCGTCGCGTTCGACGGCTGGCATCCACAGATTCGCCGGATCATCACCGCGGCCGATACGTGTTTCATATGGGCGCTGTTCGATCGCGAGCCGCTGGAGCGCTGGTCTGTCGGCCACATCACCCTGCTCGGCGACGCCTGCCATCCGATGTATCCGTTCATGGGCCAGGGCGCGGCGCAGGCGATCGAGGATGGCGCGACGTTGGCGGCCTGCCTCGTCGCCGGCGATCTGGCTGCGGGGCTGCGTCGCTACGAGGAGCTGCGCCGCCCTCGCGTCACGCGTCTGCAGGAGATGTCGCGCGCCAACAAAATTCGCTTCCATCTTCCGGACGGCCCGGCGCAGGAGGCGCGCGACGCGGAATGGGCGAGGGCGGGCGATCGCTCGCCCGAAGCGTTGCGCTGGCTCTTCGAGTTCGACGCGACCGTGGTGCCGGGCCGGTGATGCGCTCAGCGAGCGCCGGACAGCTCGGGACCGCTAGGCGTTAGGTACCCACGGCCAGTACTTCGCGATCGCGCCGCCGTCCACACGAAGATCGAAGCCGGTGACCATCTCGGCGTCGTCCGAGGCCAG
>QHSQ01000404.1 GCA_003221615.1 Candidatus Rokuibacteriota bacterium
ACCTTCAGCCCGCGCAAGGTCGCAAAGCTCCGCTCCAGCATCTCGATGACCCGCTGTGGCTGCTTGAGATTGATCTGGATCACCGTGTCGAGCAGCGGCATCGGCTGGCCGGCCGCCTCGCCGTGGGCGACGAGCGCCTTCACGTCCTTCGGCAGGCAGCTGCCGCCGAAGCCGCAGCCCGCGTCCAGGAACGACGTGATCGGCGCGGTCACCCGCGCGCCGTCTGCCAGCGTCGTCGTGAAGTAGCGCGCCAGATGGACGCCTTGCATCACCTCGACGACATCCACGCCCCCGAGCCGGGCGCACAAGTTGCCGACCTCGTTCGAGAACGAGATGAGCGTCGCCAGCACGGCATTCGAGGTGTACTTGATCATCTCGGCCGTCTTGTTGTTGGTTCCAAAGGTCGGGACGTTCCGGAACGGCGCGTAGGCGCGCGCCAGGGCGGCAATGGTCCGTTCGTCCATGCCACCGATCACGATGCGATCGGGCTCCATGAAATCCCTCACCGCCACGCCTTCGGTGAGGAACTCGGGGTTCATTCCGACACCGAAGTCGACGCCGGCGCGCCCGCCGGACGCCTCCTCGAGCAGCGGGCGCACAACGTCGTCGGTCGTGCCGGGCACCACCGTGCTCTTGACGACCACCACGTGGTAACGACCCAGGTCGCGGAGCGCGGCGCCGACGTCGCGGGCGGCCTGCCGCACGTACCCGAGATCGATGCGCTTGCCGTCGAACGGGGTACCGACCGCGATGAAAGTCATCTCGCTGGCGCGCACGGCGGCGGCCAGGTCGCGGGTGGCGCGCAACCTCGTGCCGACGTGCCGACGCAGGAGTGCCTCGAGGCCGTCTTCGTGGATCGGCGCCTCGCCGCGGTTGACGCGATCGACCTTGTTCTGATCGACGTCGACGCAGGCGACGTCGTGCCCCACCTCCGCAAAGCAGGCACCCGACACGAGGCCCACGTAGCCGGCGCCGATGATGGAGAGCTTCATCAGGCTTCCTCCGCCTCTCGATGGTAGTGATACCAGATGAGCGAGCGCCGCAGCCCCTCGTCGAGGGGGATGCTCGGGTTGTAGCCGAGGTGCCGGCGCGCCTTGTCGATCGCCGGGCAGCGGCGGTTGGGATTGTCCACCAGGTAGTCGGCTTCGGCGCTGGCCCGGCGCACGAGCCGCCCGCGGTAGTCGAACAACTCTCGGGCGCCCGCGATCACCTTCTCGGCAAGCTCCGCGATGGAGATCTCCGGGCGCTCGGTGCCGATGTTATAGCTCTCGCCCGGGCGGCCCGTGAGGAGCACCTTGTAGTAGCCGGTGATCGCGTCCGCGCTGTAGCAGAAGGTCCGTGTCGGCGCGCCGTCCGAGTACATGACGAGGTCGCGTCCGTTCAGGACGTCGCGCGCGAAATCCGGCAGGACGCGGCCATCGGTGATCTTCAATCCCGGTCCGTAGTTGTTGAAGGGCCGGGCGATCTTGACCGGCACGCCGTACTGGCGTGCGAAGGTGACACACATGGTTTCGCCGAAGCGCTTGGACTCGTCGTAGCAGGCGCGCGGCCCGGTGCACGAGACGTTCCCGCGATAGTCCTCGGGAGTCGGGATCGCCTCAGGCGCCGGGTCGCCGTAGATCTCGCTCGACGAATAGAACAGGAAGCCGTCCACCGGGCGTCTGCGCTCGGCCTGCCGAACACTATAGTCGAGCAGGTTGCGCAGGCCGTTGATGTTGGCGTCGATGGTCTGCAGCGGATACTTGCGGTAGTACATCGGTGATGCGATGCCGGCGGCGTGGATGATGTACTCGAAGTCGCCGATGTCGGACGGCAGCGGCTGGATCATGTCGTGTCGGCGCAGATGCAGGGCCGGATTGGTCTGCAGCGCCGTCAGCCACGCCGGCGTGCCCCGCGCGAAGTTGTCGTACACGGTCACCTGGATCCGCGCGGCGGCGTCGGCCGTCTTGTTCCAGTGCAGTGCCGTCAGGACGAGATAGTAGCCCAGAAAGCCGGCGCCCCCGGTGATGAGCAAATTCTTGCCGGCCAGCCCACCGATCTCGTCGCGCAGATTGCCGCAGATGTAGTCCAGATCACGGTCGAGCAACTCTTCGAGCCTTGGCAGCGTGGTGGTCATGAAGTGGGTTCCTGAATTGGGGTAATGGGTCAGTCGGAGCCGCGCCCGAGCCCGAGTACCGCCTTGCGACAATAGAAGGCTTCGGCATAACCGCTCGGAGCGTTTGATTCCACGCCGCGCAGACGCATCAGAGCCATGAACGTCTCGCGGGTGAACCACGGGTGGTCGTGCTGGCTCGGGAAGCACTCGAGGATGTTCGTGACCTTGGCCTCACAGTGCGCCGGCTGGAGCGGAACGAACACGTTGGGCGCACCGAGGTCCCCGTCGTACTTAGGAATCTCCTGCTCGAGGATGAGATGGTCGCGGAACGTGTTCCACGTCAGCTCGCAGGTGAGCCGGTGGTCCTGGTGCAGATCTCCGCGCGCATGGGTCAGCACCAGGTCGGGCGCGATCCGCGACTTGAGCTCCTCGAAGAACTCCTTGATCTGCGCGCCGATGAACGGAAAGAAGCTGTTACGGAAGTCCTTGATCACCACGTCTTTGTGGCGCGCCCGCTCCAAGAACCGCTCGGCGCTCTTGTGCGCCTCGGCGGCGCGCGCCGGCGAGGAGCTGAGCACCACCCAGTAGACGTGCAGATCCGGGTAGTGCTCCGCCAGGCGGAGCACGGTGCCCCCGGAGCCGATCTCGATGTCGTCACAATGGGCGCCTAGACACAGGAGTGTTCTCGGGTTACGGCCGAAGAAGTCCGGCGAAAGCGGGAGCACGCGGCGACTACCCGATCTCGACCGGGATCACTTATTCCACACCGTCCAGGGCGTCTCGCCCTGCGAGTACATGTTGTCGAACGTCGTCTTGTCCTTGAAGGTCTCCATGGCGGCCCAGAACCCGTCGTAGCGATACGCCATCAGCCGGCGCTCGGCGATGAGCCGATGGAACGGCTTCTCGACGAGCTCCTCCCCGGCGCGCATGTATTTGAAGATCTCGTTGCGCATGGCGAAGAACCCGCCGTTGATCCGGAAGTCGGTGTCGCGGACCTGCCGGATCTCGCTGACGTAGCCCTGGGCGTCCGCGCGCACGCTGTGAAACGACTGGGAGGGGCGCACGCTGACGAAGGTCGCGATGGCGCCGCTCGCCTGGCACTGCTCGAGGTACCTGTCGAGCGGGAGGTCCGAGAGACCGTCGCTGTAGTTGGCCAGGAACATCTCCTCGGTCCGCAAGAGGTGCTCGACCGCCTTGAGGCGTTGGCCGATGTTCGAGTGGAGCCCCGTGTCGACGAACGAGATCTTCCAATCGTCGATGTCGCGGTTGAAGAGCTCGATGCTCTTGCCGCCGTTCGACAGCTGAAAATCGTTCGACACGCACTCGTTGTAGCTGAGGAAAAACTCCTTGATCAGGTCTCCGCGGTAGCCGAGACACAGGATGAAGTCGCGATGGCCGTAGTGGGCATAGTACTTCATCAGGTGCCAGAGGATAGGACGATACCCGATGGTCACGAGGGGCTTCGGGATCGTCTCGGAGTACTCGCGCAGGCGCGTGCCCAGACCACCGCAAAACAGCACAACTTTCACAGTGTCCCTCTTGCGTCGCGATGCGGCGCGACGGTCCGGTCGACGACGTCAGCGCCGGGCGCTTCTATGATACGTGCACATGCGGCGTAGCCGTGCCGTCGCCGACGGAGCGCGGCGGCGCCTCGGGCTTGGCGACGCGCTCCAGCCAGATTTCGCGCCAATAGATCCATGTGTTGCGCGGACAGAATAGGCGCCACTTCGTGGTCTCCGCGGTGCAGAAGACGTCTTGAAGCACGATGCAGGGATTCGAGAATTGGAGCATCTTGCCCGTCTTCTCGTCGAGAATGCGCCGAACCCTCTTGATGACGCGATAGATTCCGCCGCAATATTTCACGAGCTCCGGATCGAACCGCAACCCCCGATTCCTATTGCCCTGGTCGAGCGTCCCGAGGATCTCGGGATATGATTTGACGCGCACCAGCTCTCCTGGCTCGAGACCGAGTACGGCGGTCGGCGTCTTGTCGCATGTTCCCGAGCGCAGCGGAAACGGGGTG
>QHSQ01000405.1 GCA_003221615.1 Candidatus Rokuibacteriota bacterium
TTCCGATCCGCCCGGCCGATTTCACCCGCGGCCAGTTCAAGGGCGGATCGACCGTGCGCGATATCTTCCGCGCGATGACCCTCGGACTCGACGGCTCGCCGATGCCCTCGTTCGCCGACTCGATGCGCGAGGAGGAGCGCTGGGCGATCTCGTACTACGTGCTCTCGCTCTCGGCCTGGAAGGATCCGCTGACGGGCGAGCTCCTCGATCTCCCGGCCGGCGCGCGCGCGGCGCTCAACTCGCCTGACGTGGTCGCCGACCATCCGCGCTTCGCCCTCGATCCGGCGCGGCCCGATCGGCTCGCGGGGGAGAACGCCAAGCCACGGACCTTGTATCCTGGGATTCGCGAATGATCGAGCATCTGACACTCGGCGCATTCACGGTGGCGCTCCTGATGAGCCTGGCCGGGCTGTGCGCCTTCGTCTGGGGCGCCGCGAGCGGCGCGTTTCGAGGTCTGGAGGCGGTCAAGCATCAGGTGATTCGCGCGGAGGGGGTCGATGAGCGAACGGACGCCTGAGCATCACCCGAAGTACGGTGAGGTCGAGCACTACGCGCAGGGCGAGATCCGCGCCTATCACGGCATCGTCAACAAGTGGCTGCTCGTCGTCTATGCGATCCTCGCCGTCTGGGGCGTCTACTATCTCTTCACGTTCTGGGGCGGGCTCGGACCCGGCCTCGGCGTCGGTCAGTAGGAGCCTTTCATGCGGGCCGAACACATCCTGATCCCGCTGGCGCTGCTCAACCTGCTCGCCCTGATCCTCGGGATCCTGTTCAACCTCCTGGCGAGCTTCCTGCCCATCGCGTACTGATGAGCACCGTCGAGAAGGTGGCGTTCGGATTGTTCCTGGTGGGCACGGTCGCCTTCTTCGTCTGGGTGGCGGTACTGGCCATCCGCAAGTAGGACCGGGCGCCGTATGGCTCACGGAGCCACCCAGCCAATCGGCGCCGGCGCGCCGGGCGATCTCTGGTCGGTCGCCAGGTCGTCAGTGTCCAGCGCCTGGCTCGTGCGACCCGAGGTCGCCGCGCCTCTCCTGATCGTCGCGGGCGCCTACGCGATCGGCTGGTGGCGGCTGCGCCGCCGTGGTGGGGCGGTATTGGGCTGGCGCGTCGCAGCGTCGGTAGGTGGATGGCTGAGCGTGCTCGTCGCGCTCTCCGCTCCGCTCGACCGGCTGGCCCACGCGAGCTTCGCGGCCCACATGGTCCAGCACCTGCTGCTGATCGTCGGCGCCGCTCCCCTGCTGCTCCTGGCCGATCCGTTCGCGGCGCTCTGCTGGGCGTTGCCCGCGCCGATTCGCGCGCCGGTTGGGCGCCTGCTGAGACCGGGAACGCCGCTGCGCGCGCTGTGGCGTGGGCTTACCACGGTGGCGGTGGCGTGGCTCCTTCACGTCGCCGCGGTGTGGCTCTGGCACCTGCCGAGCGCGTATGACGCGGCCGTCGCGGATCGCGTCGTCCACGACGTGCAGCACCTCGCCTTCTTCGGAACCGCGCTCCTGTTCTGGTGGCCGATCGTCCAGCCGGCGCCTCGACTTCGGGCGCCGACAGGCTATGGGATCCGCGTGGGCTACCTGGTGCTCGCCGCCCTGCAGGGCGCGCTACTCGGTTTGCTGCTCGCGATGAGCCGCGAGAGCTGGTATCGCGCTTATCCAAGCGCCGAAGACCAGTCGCTCGGCGGCCTCGTCATGTGGGGAATCGGCGGCGCCGTCGACATGCTGGCCGTGCTGATCCTGGTCGGCTGCTATCTCGGCTCTCAGGACCGCGTGGAGCGATGCCACCCCCCGGAGCGGGCACCCAACCCGCTCGAGAGCTCGACGGGACGACGGACCTGAAGCCACAGCTTCTGGAGTGGTCAGCGAGGTGCCGCCACCGAGCTCCACGTGGCGCGCCAGTTCTGGGCCATACCCAGCGAAGGGTGAACGGCCTAACCTGGGCGGTCCAGGTATACCGCCGCTCGATGCGTGTCCGGCAAAAAGGCGTACACGGTGTTGCGGGCTGCGTCGAAGCCGATCGTGTGCGCGCCGCGTTCCGTCGGGACGCTCTCGAGACGGCGCATCGTCTCGGTATCGAAGACGTCGATGACGCCGGGATCGCCGATCGCGATATAGAGATGTTCGAGCGCGGCGTTGCGGAAGACGACGTCCGGCACGCCGCTGATCGCGTGCTCGCTCAGCACGGCGCCGGATCGCGAGTCCACCACGAGCAGCACCTTGCCGTCGCACGCGCAGAAGAGACGCCGTGTCGGCGGATCGAGATCCAGCCCGTGAGGGCCCATCACCGGCATCGGAAATGAGTCTGCGACCCGCACAGGGTCGGCGCTGTCGACGACGACGATCTGCGGCGGATCGGCGATGTTGACGTAGAACCGCCCGCTCTCGGCGTCGAAGACGGTCCACCGCGTCCGCCCCGCTACGGGAATAGCGGCGATCACGGCCCGCGTGCTGACGTCGACGAGCGAGACCGTGATCGCCCCTCGTCGCGACGAGTCGCCGACGCTCGCCGCAAGCAGCAGTCGTTGATCGGCGCCGTAGGCCAGCCCGTTGGGCCCGACGCCGACCTTCACCCTGGCCACGGCCTCCTGCCCGGACGGAGAGAAGATCCCGACGGTGCTCTCCCCGCGATTCGAGGTGAACACCAGGTCGTGCGCCTCGGAGACCAGCGCGCCGGCGACCCCGGTCAGATCTGGGATGGAGCGGAGGTACGTATTGGTCGTGCAGTCGATCACGTCGACGGCGTCGTTCGCGGTGTGCGCCACGTAGAGCAGCCCCCTCCTGCTATGGACCGCCGCGTGGTCGAACCCACCCGGCTTTGCGTGCGGGGGAAGATCGACGTAGCCGACGTGTTGAAGCCCCATGCGTCGCCCGTCAGCCTCTGGCCGGCCCTAGCCGTGTCGAGAGCCGGCGACGTTCGCGCGACAGTACGCGTACAGGGCGTCGTACGCGTGGAACTGCCTGGCCATGTTGTCGTGGTCGTCGCTGGCGATGGCCTGGAAGCCGGTGGCCAGCGCGTACAGGCCCGCCGACTCCGGCGTCAGCTGGCGCGCGTCGGTGTCCGCGCCGCGCACGATGAGAGCGAGCGCGCGGAGCGCCGGATCCTCGAGCTTGTGCTTGCCCAGGAACGCATCGAAGGAGCAACGGTCGCCGACGTGTCCGAGCTCCACCCCCGGCACGTCGTAGGGAATGGCGCCTTCACGCTCGGCAACCGTCATGACCTGATTGGCCGGCACGAAGAGGAACGTCGGGTTCTTGTCGATGAACCGTGTGATCAGCCACGGACAGGCGATGCGGTCGACACGTGCTTTTTCTCGGGTCACCCATTTCATCGGCGATCTCCCTTTGTTACTTCGCCTTGACGCTGTTGGTTTGCTCGAGCGCGGCCTTCAAGCCCTGAGCGAGCTTCGCCGGGTCGTCGTTGGCCCAGAAGTGCATGTAGAAGAGCCTCGGCGTGTCCATGAGCCCATGGTTGTGGATCGCGGTCACGTCGATGCCGTGCTGCCGGAGTGCCTTGGCGACGGCGTTCACCTCCCGGTCGACGAGCACGAAGTCGCCCGTGATCGCGGCCTTGCCGTCCGTCGTCGGCTGGAAGTTCAGCACCGTCACCACGCCCATGGCGGGCAGCAACGGCTGCCCCATCTCGGTGATCGCTTCCGCGCGGGGAACGGTGATCTGGAAGACGCCGCCTCCGATGTCTTTCCCCTGACGGCCGAGCGCCTGCTCGATCTGCTTGGGGTCGAGGGCGGGGCCGCCGGTGGCCGCGGTCGCCGGCGGGCCGCCCAGCGGCGTCGCACTGGCCGACAAGGCCTGGCGCAGGGCCTTCGCCAGCTGGACCGCGTCGCCGTGGCCCTCGTAGTGCATGTACATGACGTGCGGCGACATCTCGTTGAGGTGATTGTGAACGGCGGTAACGTCGAGCCCGCCGCTGAAGAGGCCGGACATCACCGCGGGCACTTCCTGGTCGAGCAGGACGAGGTCGCCCATGACCATCGCGCGGTCGCCCATCTGCTTGAAGGCCGCGTACGACCATGATGCCTTCTCCTTCGATCCGCGAATGACGAGATCGTCAAACGCGGTGACCGAATCAGCCTTGGTCCACAACCCGACGCGCCCGGACTTGAAGCGCTGGTCGCGATGGTCCAGGTACAGCTTGCCGTCGAGCCACGCTTGCATGTGGTCGCCGACCGCCACGAGGCGAACGGTGTGCCACTGGCCGAGCGCCGGCGCTTTCACCGTTGCCGTCGCGAGCTGCCGTCGGCCACGGTCGTAGGAATAGAGGCGGAAGTTGTCCTCGAGCGCGTTCGCGCGCACGACGTAGTACTTGCCGTCGGTGAACCGGAACACGATGCCAGCCGACGCGTCCTCCCGGCCGGCAACCGGCTTGAACTTCATCGAGACATCGACGTCGCCGTACGGCCCGCCCGGCGCCACGATGACGTTGAACTCGTTCTTCGTCGCTCGCTGCATCAGCACGTTCCGGCCGCTGGGCGCGCCCTCCATCCCCTCGACGGCCCATTGGCCGTCGACCGTCGTCCAGCTCGCGATCCCCTGGGTATCGAAATCGAACGTTTCTTCGGGAACGTTGTCAGGCACCTTGATCTCCGTCACGCCCGCGAGGGCGGGCGCTCCGCGTGTCAGGCCATACGTGCCGAACGCTGCCAGCGCCGCCCTGAACAGGGCGCGTCGTGACATCGTCAGACTCAGCATCTCTGCCTCCTGCATCGGGCTCCTTCACGAGCTTGGTGAACACGCTACGTCGTCTTCTGCTTCAAGACCGCGTGGAGGCCATCGAAGATGGCCATGCCGCGCTCGAGCAGATCGTGATCGTCCGGCGTGGCCTCGGCGAGCGCGCGGATGGCGAGATCCACGCCCGTCGCCTCGTTGCGTGTGAACTTGCCGTCGTGCAGATCCGCCTCGTGGACGATCTCCGCGATGAGCTTGACCCGCCGGTCCTTGAGCCCGAATCGCTTGACCAGCGTCTCGAACGTGCAGTCCTCGCCGTGATGCCCGAAATCCGCGCCGAGCACGTCGAAGGGGATGCCCTTGCGGGCGGCATCCGCCGCATCCGCGAAGGCAAACTTCGCGTCGGGATCGCAGAAGCGCTTGATGAGCCAGGCCGACGCGATGCGGTCGATGTGCGGTCGGGGCCGCGTCACCCAGGTGCTGCCCCGCGCGGGCAGCGACGTGCGATGGCGCCCGCCGGTGGCGCGCGGGCGCGTCTCCGCCGCCCGCAGGCGCTTGGCCGTCGTCTCCCAGAGCGCGCGGGCGCGCTGGCCCGCAGGCGCCTCGAGATAGTCGATGGACTGGATCCGGTCCAGCTCGCGCTTGAGAGCGTCGAGCTTGGCGCGGAGCGCCGCGACCGATCCGCGGTGGCTCGTCCGGTAGCGATCGAGCTGCGCGAGGATCTCTCGACACTGCCGCACGACCGCCTGGTATTCCGGGTTTCGGACTTTGTGGAACAGCGCCGCGATCTCGTCATCGGTCATCGTCTCGACGCGGTCGACCCGGAGCAGGGTCGCCTCGCCGCGAAACGACTGGATCTCCTGGACCAGCCACTGGAACAGCTCGGTCGTCTCCGGCGTCTCCGGCAGGATCCAGCCGGCGCCCCGCAGCCGGACGGCGCCCATGCGCTGGAGCTTCCGCCAGACCCCGACGCGGTGCCGGGTCGGCTTGGGGGGCAAGGCCGTGAGCAAGGTCAGCCAGCGCATCGAGCTCACAGTAACGCTTGCTACATAACGAGTCAAGCGTTACACTCCCGGCATGCCATCAGAACCGACCAAGCAGCGCGTGCCGATCCGCGAGCTCGTCCGGTATTACCTTCGCCTCGGCCTCCTCGGGTTTGGCGGTCCCGTCGCGCTCGTCGGTCAGATGGAGCGCGAAATGGTCGGCGAAAAGAAATGGCTCACGAAGGAGGAGATGCGGGAAGGGATCGCCGTCTGCCAGTCCCTGCCCGGCCCGCTCGCGATCCAGGTCGGCATCTGGATCTCGTACATCCGCGGCGGCTTCTGGGGGGCCTGGGCCGGCGGCTGGGCGTTCATCCTTCCGAACTTCGTCATCGTGGCCACGCTGGGCGCGCTCTACGTCCATTTCGGCGGCCTGCCGTGGGTCACCTCGATCTTCTACGGCGTCAGCCCCGCCGTCATCGCGCTGATCCTGCACTCGTGCTATCGCTTGGCCAAGCTCGGCATGGACGACTGGCTCCAGTGGGCGCTCGCCGCCGTCGCGTTCGCCGTCACGCTCGCCGTACGCGCCGAGGTGGCGTGGATCTTCCTC
>QHSQ01000091.1 GCA_003221615.1 Candidatus Rokuibacteriota bacterium
CGGGCAGGCGCTGATGGCTGAGGCCAGAGAGCCCGTGCGCGGCCACCTGATGATCACCCACACGCACTGGGATCACATCCAGGGCTTTCCCTTCTTCGGCCCGGTTTTCGCCGAGGGCAGCGAGTGGGATCTCTACGCGCCGGGCGGTCGCGGCGAGCGCCTCGAAGCCGTGCTATCGGCGCAGATGCAGCATCCGTACTTTCCGGTCACGCTCGGCCAGCTGGCGGCGACGATCCGCTACCACGATCTCGGCGAGGGCGCGCTGACGGTCGGCGGCGTACGCGTCATCGCCCAGTACCTGAATCATCCGGCGCTGACGCTCGGCTATCGGCTCGAAGCCGACGGGGTTGCGGTCGTCTACGCGGTCGATCACGAGCCGCACATGCGCGAGCGGGCCGAGGGCGGCGGCATAGGCTCAACCGGCGAGACCACCCTGCACGCCGAGGACGCGCGCCACGTCGCCTTCCTCGACGGCGCCGACCTCGTGATCCACGACGCACAGTACACGGCGGAGGAGTATCCCGAGAAGGTCAACTGGGGCCACTCGCCTGCCGAGGCCGCCGTGGACTACGCCCTCGCCGCGCACGTTCGACGGCTCGCGCTCACGCATCATGATCCGCTGCGCGACGACGACGCCGTCGACCGGCTGGTCGACGTCTGCCGCAAACGCGTCCGGCAGGCTGGGGGCACGCTCGACGTCTTCGCCGCCGCCGAAGGCCTGACCCTCGAGCTGACGCGTCGCGAGGCTCGCACGACGCGGCCCCGCCGGCGCGCCGCCGCCTCCGCCGCCTCGCAATCGGCGCCGGCTCACGTCGTGCTGATCGCCGACGACGATCCCGTCGTCCTGGAGCTCCTGAAGGCGACCTTGCAATCCGACGCGTTCCGGCTGTACACGGCCACCGATGGCGAGACTGCGCTCCGTATCGCGCGCGCCGTCCGCCCGTCGCTGATCCTGCTCGACTGGCTCATGCCCGGGCTCGACGGCACCGAGGTCACCCGGGCGCTGCGCGCCGACGCCGATCCCTACTTCCGTGACGTGCCGATCGTATTGCTGACCGCCGAGGCCGGCGCCAAGAAAACGAAGGAGGGCTTCGCCTCGGGCGTCACCGACTACCTGACCAAGCCGTTCAAGGCACCGTTCGTGCGCGCCCGCGTGCGCGCCTGGCTTGAGCGCGTCGGAGCTGATTGGGATCGCGAAGGACAATCAGGCTGAGTCGGCCGGCACCAGCATCACGCGGGTGCGGCGCACGCTGAGTCCTTCAGCGCTCTCGTCATTGAGGCGTGCGATCACGACGCGTGTCCGATGGCTTGCGGTCACGAGGACGCGCTCGGCATGGCCCGGACGCACGTACCAGGCGTGATCGCCTGGGGAGAGCCGCGCACTCAGGACGAGCGCGACGACGCCGCTCACCGGCCGCCATCGCACCCGAAGCGGACGGACCAGCGCCCCGAGCGCGGCGACAAGCGCCGCGAGGACGGCGAGAGGCACGCGCGACGTGCTCGGGGCGGCTACCGCTGCGCCGCCCCAGATGGCGAGCCAGGCTGCGAGAGCGTCGAGCCAGCGCAGCGCGCGCGCCGCCGCCGTCCAGCGCACGACCGCCGCGGGCAGGGGGCGCAGAGGGCTCCGCATGTCTCCAGGACACCTCCAAGGGTTTTGACGCGGCTACCCGCGGTCTCTCTGATCAATCGGAGATGTAGTGGCGGGTCAGCAGCCACAACATGACGAGTCCAAAGAATATCCTCAGACTCGTGGCGAGCAGGATCTTGACCTCAAGCCATGGCATGAGCGCGTCTCAAGACCAGTACCGACTCTACCGACGGCTTCTCGCGCCGACGATCCGGTAAACCCTTGAACGGGACCCCGGAGAAGTCCGTAGAGGAGTGCCCGCTCAGCGGCGGAGCCAGCCGACGATCGCGTAGGCTCCCAGCGCGATCACGAGCCAGAGCCAGCGGCGCACCACCGCCGCCTCCTCCGCGGGCATCGGCGAGAGCACGACCGGGCGGAGCCGGAGCGCGATCAGCGCGCCCCCCAGCGCGCCGCCGATGTGGGCGCCGTTGTCGATGAACGGATCGGTGAGGCCGCCGGCGATCGTGTAGATCGCCCAGATCAGCAGCACGACGCCCACGCGCCGGTCGCGCACCAGCAGGCGATCGCGCTCGCGGCGCAAAAGCACGATCGCCGCGCCCTGGAGGCCGAAGATCGCGCCCGACGCGCCGACGGACGGACCTGCGCTCACCAACATGCTCACGAGCGAGCCCCCCAGCCCGCTCAGGACGTAGAGCACGACGAGCTGGGCGCGGCCGAACGCGGCCTCGCACACCATCCCGAGGATGTAGAGCGCGATTCCGTTGCCGACCAGGTGCTCCGTGCCGCCGTGAAGCCAGGGCGCGGTCAGGAGCCGCCAGTACTCCCCGGCTACGACGCGCTCGCGCGCGAGCGCGCCCATGGCGATGATCGCCTCCTTGGAGGCGAGCGCGCCCATCCGAATCTCCGCCACGAAGATCAGGGCGAGCAGGGCGAGCGTCGCGATCGTCACCGGCGGGACGCGCCCCATGCGCCGCTCGAAGTCGACCTTGCGCGAGAGGAGCATGTCCGGCGTGATGCGAAGCAGCGGCTCGGGCGTCGTGCTCACGTCAGCGGCGCTCCCCGGTATCGAGCATGACGCCGAGGGCGACGGCGATCCGCCGGTCGAACGTGCGCGCCGAGTCGGTGGAGAGGTCGAGCACGTAACGGTCCAGCAACGTGAACTTCCGGTTGAACTCGCCGAAGATCTCCGCGTCCGCGCCCCGCACGAAGACAAAATTGGTCCGGAGGAATCCAAAGAACGTGCCCATGACCCGCCGGAGCAGCGAGAGCACGATCGAGTCCTCGATCGCCATGGCCAGCGGCGCGCCCTCGGGAGTCGTGACGTACCAGCGCTTGCGGACGATGTTGTGAAGATACGTCTTCCTCAAGATCGCGAGGGGCTCGCCGGCCGCCGTGACGATCGTGTACGTCCGGGTCAGGAACGCGACGCGCTGATTCTGGAGCACTCGCAAAAGTGTCTCGCGCCGCGAGTCGTCGCGGTAGATCGTCACGTGGCGGCGCGGGCGCAATGACATCGAGATGATCAGGAAGATGAAGGCGGCCGCCGGCATCGAGAGCAGGATGATCAGCCCACTCTCATCCCGAGCGAGGGCTCCGGCCGCCCAGCCCATGATGGTCACGGTCACGATGACGGCGAGCAGGTAGGCCACGAGCGTGCGGATCGGGTACGTCGGCCGCTCCACGTAGAGAACCGGCGTGCCGTTCTCCGCCCAGACCTCGTACTTCGACGTGATCGTGAAGACACGCTCGCGCAGCAGGAAGACGTCGCGGTCGAAGGCGTGGTCGACGCCGGGTGTCGGCGGGCGGGGCGCGCTCGCGGCTGGGCCCGCGCGCAGGTGCCGGCCGCACGCTGGACACTCGAGGAGGCGGCCCGCGTATTCCGGCCGCAGCTCGTAGACCTCGCCGCAAGGGCAGGAGACGACGACGCCGACGCTCGCCCGGCTCACGGCGTGGACGGGCGCGACCGCATGGGCATGGATTATACTCGTTGCCGAATCGACCTGCCGTGCTCTGAACGTTCAAATCAGCTCGTTACGCACCCTGGCCCTCTGGCACTTCTTCGCGGGGCGTGCGCCGCGCTCAGCCACGGGTCGCAGACGAAATGGCGCGGGCGACGAGATGGTCCAGTTCGCGCAGATCGAATGGCTTGTGCAGAAAGCCAGCTGCCCCCTCGATCAGCGCGTCGTCCTCCCTCCGGCTGTCCCAGTCTCCGCTCATCATGAGGACCGGCGCATTCACGCCCAGGTCGCGGATGCGCTTCAGCAGGTCGAGGCCCTGTCTCCGGAGCATGGGATCGCCTATTCCGGGCATGACCATGTCCAGCAGAATGAGGTCGAAGCGCTCACGTTGCAGGATGGCGAGCGTGTCGGCGACAGACTGCGCCGTCGTGATCTCATACGTGTGCCTGTGCTGGAAGGAGGCGAGGGTCTCCCGCAGTACATCGAGCACTCGTGGCTGGTCGTCGACGATGAGGACGCGCTTCGTTTCCTTTGTGTTGATTGTCACTTTCCATTCGGCCCACGCGTGTCCGCACTATTGGGGAAGCCCCCATCCGGCCATCAACTTGACGGCTAGTCCTCTTCAACCCTCTTCAGTGCCTCCCACGCCGGCCGCTGTCGTCGCGAGCCGGCAAGGAGGGGGCGCATCTCCACGGCGACGTGCCCAATCCCAGCCCACGAGTCCAGCCAAGAGCGGAGCGCGTGCAGGGCGCGGTCATACGAGGGCATGGAGCACCCGGCGAAGCCCCTCCGTAGGTAGTCAGGTATTTAAGTTACTCGATCACCTGATCCGCCCGAAGCAGAATGGACTGCGGAATCTTCGTAGATCACACCGGCGTCGACGCCCCTACGCCGAGCGTGCTGAGCCTGAAGATCCGGCGTCGAACGAGCGCGCCCCGGATCGCACGACTGCGAAATTCTCAAAACTGCGGCGTCAGCGTCTGAACGCTCGCGTGTTCGTCGTGGTGCAGCGTGGCACTTGCCGACTCCGCGTTTTGCCACAGTCGATTTCGTCTCGTCCACTCAAGATATCGTTGTTTCCGAATTCTTAGCGGCCGTCGCCACGACGCGGCCGTCACCTGGCATCTTGGGTGCACCAGCGCTCTCCTAGAGGGAAGACCTCCTTCTCGACAAGGGCAAACCTGCCGCGAGGCAGGGACGCAAAGTCACGGGTCAGGCCTCGAGCCTGACAGCCGGACTACCGACGGAATGAGCTCGGTCGCCCCCCGGGAACATGGTGGGTCTCCCGCAAGGAGACCACGATGCCTGGAAAGAGTTCTCGGTCTGTCGCCGCTTGCCTGGGGCTCGGCCTCCTCATATGCGGGGTCCTTCTGGCGACATCGTCGGGTACAGCTGGGATCCTGGACGCCACCTGGACCGCTCCCACGACGAACACCGACGGCAGCCCGCTCACAGACCTGGCGTCCTATCGGCTCTACTACGGCCCCTCGAGCTCTCCTTGTCCAGGGTCCTCCTCCGTCATGGTGGCGTCCCCGACATCCAGCCCTGGTCCTAACCAAACGACGACCTTCAGGCTCACGGGGCTCACCACCGGCTCGCTCTACAACGTCGCCGTGAGCGCCGTGGACGCACTCGGCAATCAAAGCTCCTGCTCGAACATTGCGAGCGCCGTTGCGCGAGCCGACTTTGCTGTGAGTCCGACTGGCACCGTGAATTTCGGGAGCGTGCCCCTGGGAAGCTTCGCGGACCAAACCTTCACCGTGTCAAACACGGGCGGTGGGACCGCATCTGGGAGTGCATCCGTCCCCGCACCATACAGTATCGTGTCCGGCAGTCCCTTCACTCTCAGCGGCGTTGGAACAACCCAGGTCGTGAAAGTGCGATTTACGCCGACCACCACCTCGACTGTGAGCGCGAATATCACCTTCACGGCGAACGGGGGCACCGTCTCCGCGGTCGTAACCGGCAGCGCGACGGGGAATGCGGACACCTCGCCGCCGACCGTCACCATTACGTCGCCCACCGCCAATGCGACCTACACCACCGGTAGCCGGAGCCTGACGCTCGGTGGGACCGCGTCGGACAACGTTGGAGTGACGCGGGTAACGTGGGCAAACAGCCGGGGCGGCAGCGGGACGGCGACCGGGACCACGAGCTGGATGGCCAGCGGAATCGCCCTTCAGGCTGGGACGAACGTACTGACAGTGACGGCGTGGGATGCGGCCAGCAACACCAAGACGGCCAGCTTGGCGGTCACCCTGAGCGATACCACGCCGCCGAGCGTCTCCATAACCGCCCCGACCAGTAGCGCCACGGTGAGCGGCACCATTACTCTCACCGCCACTGCGACCGACAACGTGGGCGTCGCGGGCGTCCAGTTCAAGCTCGACGGCGCGAACCTGGGCACGGAAGTAACGACGGCGCCCTATACCCTACCGTGGACCACGACCACGGTCTCCAATGGGACCCACACCCTCACCGCCGCCGCCCGGGATGCCGCGGGCAACCTCGCAACTTCCGCCGTGATCAATGTGAGCGTAGCCAACAACGTGAGCGTAGCCAACAACGCCACTCCACCGCCCACATCAGCGCCCCCCCCGCCGTCGTCCAACGGCCTCACGTTCGTGCAGCGGGCGTCGAAGATCTCGAGCCCCGGCGCGATGGCGACGACGATTCGCATCACCCTCCCGTCCCCGACACAGCAGGGAAATCTGCTGGCGGTCTTCGTGACGTGGGGCGATCAGACCCAGTTCCGGTGCTCGAATAGCCGGGGCGACGTGTTTACGATCGTCGACTCGATCTACGACTCGGCGAACAATCAGTCGGCGGGGACCTGCTACGCGAAGGCGATTGCCGGCGGAACCACGACGGTGACTGTCACCTTCCCCGGGGCCGTACAGTACCGCGCGATCCTCGTGCACGAGGTGGCGGGGGCGAGGGCTCTCGACGCCCACAGCATCCGAGTCCAGAACTCGCCAGATACATCGGCAAACGCTGTATCGAGCGGGATCATGGCTACAACAGGTCCGGCCTACGTCTTCGGCGCGACGATGGATGACTCTGGGGCATGCCCCATGACCCAGACGCCGGGGGCCGGTTTCGCAGGCCGCGTGGCGACGGCCTGCACCAACCTCATACAGATGCGCTCCGAGGATCGCGTGCAGGCGGCCGCCGGCTCGGTCGCCGCCACGTTCACCCAGAACCTGTCGAATAGCGCAATCACCGCCGGAATGGCGTTCCGGTGAGCGACGGTGTGGCGAGTCACGAGGTTTGCCAACGGTCGGCGATTCACGCAGGATGGGCGCGGGCAAGTTGCCTGCATGGTGAAATGCTTTGCGCCTCGCGTTGTTCAATGGGGGGCACCCAAGAAAACCCGGGCGCCTAGGCTGTAGGCGGCGCTGGTAGACAGGTCGCGCGCATGGATTATACTCACGGCCATGTCGATGCGCGGGAAGGTGGTCCCGTTTCGGAGGTCCCCGCGGGAGCTGGGCGGCGAGCGCGGCCTGGTCGAGGTTCGCCGCTGCGATCAGGCGGAGGCGCTCGTCCTCAAGGGCCTCTTCGAGAGCGAGGGGATCCCGACCCTTCTTCGCTCACGCCTGGCCCATTCCGTCTATCCGTTCAGCGTCGGCGGCCAGGGTGAGGTCGTCGTCCTCGTCCCGGCGAGCGAGGCCGCGCTGAGCCGCCGTCTCCTCTTCCGTCTGGCCTCGTCTCCGCCTACGCCACTTCCGCAATAACGGCCTCGAGGGCCCGGAGCGCGAGGGCCAGCGCCGGCGGCTCGAGCGTACCGCCGCGATCCCGCGGGGTGTGATACGTGTCGAATGGCACCGGGCGCCGGATCAGGTGACGAAAGGCGCTGCGCAACGGGCTGAAGACGAACTGCCGGAGTGCGTCCGCATTCGCCGAAGGCACGAGCGTGAACCCGTACGCCGGCACGCCCAGCGGCGCGAAGGCTCGGTGATCGCTGCCGAACATCGGGATGCGGCCGACCACATGGTAACCCTGGTCGCGCCGGAGCCCGACACCCTCGAGCGCCGCGCCGACCGTTCGAAGAAACGGCGTCTCCTCGGCGGCATCCCAGACCACGACGCTGTCGCCGATACCGCACAACTCGAGACTCAGGACGCCGGCGAGCTCCGACACGTTCGCGTTGTCGAGCACGTACTGGCGGGCGCCGAGATAGCCGCGCTCCTCCGCGGCGGTGAAGAGAAACCTCACCCGCAGCTTCGCCGGGGGCGAGACGGCCAGCCGCTCGATCAGCTGGAGCAAGAGGCCGACGGAGGCGGCGTTGTCGTTGGCGCCGGGACTGCCGGGCACCGCGTCGTGATGCGCGGCGAGCAGGAGCACACGGTCGCCGGTGCCGAGGTCGACACCGAAGTTTTCGCCGGCGCCCTCGGCGGACGCGAAGCGATGGGCCGCAAACGGGACAGCGAGGGCGCGGAGGTATCGCGCCACCGCGTGCTCGCGCTCCGGGTTCGACCGCCCCTCGAGCAGACGGGAGAGCGCCTGGGGCGTGCGTACGCCGCGAATGACCTCGTCGATCGGCGCCGGCACCACGGGCGGCGTGCGGTCGCGCGCGTTGGCCAGCTGACTCAGCCGTGTGTTGAGGCGCCCTCTCAGATACAACGCGACGTCACGCAACGAGGTGGCGCGACTCACAGCCTCAGGAGACTCCGGGCGTTCTCGGACATCCGCGCGGCCAGGTCGGCGAGCGGCTCGCCGCGCAGCTCGGCGACGCGCGCCGCCGTGATCGCCAGATACGCGGGCTCGTTGCGCTTACCGCGGTAGGACTGCGGCGGCAGGAACGGACAGTCGGTCTCGACGACGAGGCGGTCGGCGGGAACGAATCGAGCGACTTCGGGCAAGGCGCCCGGCTTCGGGTAGGTCACGGGCCCCGCGAGCGAGATCAGAAGCCCGAGATCGAGACAGCGCCGCGCGATCCCGACGTCGCCGGAAAAGCAGTGCATGATCCCGCCGTGCTCGCTCACGTCAGCGGCGCCGAGGATGCTCAGCGTCTCCTCGTGGGCGTCGCGACAGTGGATGAGCACCGGCTTGCGAATCCGGTGGGCGAGCTCCAGCTGGCTCCGGAGCGCGCGCTCCTGGGCTTCGCGTGGAGCGAGATTGCGAAAGAAATCGAGCCCGGTCTCGCCGATCGCGACGACGCGGGGGCCGCCGGCCAGCCGCTCGATCTCGGCGAGCGCCGCCTCGTCTGCGTCGGCGGCCTCGTGCGGATGGATGCCGACCGCCGCCCACACGTCCGGCTCGCGCAAGGCCAAGGCCGCCGCGGCCCGGGAAGTCGGCACGTCCGTCCCGATCGTGAGGATGCGCCGGACGCCCGCGGCCCGCGCGCGCCCGAGGACGGCGTCGAGATCGCCGGCGAACTCGGGGAAGTGCAGATGCGCATGCGTGTCGAAGAGATCCGGCGCGGTCACATGGCTCCGAGGACGGTGGCCGCCTTCTTCACGTCACGGGCCTTCACCCAGAGGATCGCGGCGTAGCGGCCTCCGCCCGGAGGCGCCACGGCGTCCATCGCCGTCACGTTGATCTTCGCCGCAGCGAGCCGCCCGAGGACGTCGGCACAGGCGCCGAGACGATCGTCGCCGTCGATCAAGAAGGTTCGCTTGGGCCCCTTGACCTTCCACTTCTTCTCTTTCGCGAGCGCCTTGAAGGCCGCCGGATCGGTCGGCACCAGATCGAGCTGCGCGCCCCGGCCGCTCGGAAAGCCCGAGTAGGCCACCAGGTTCACGCCGGCGCGCTTGAGCTCGCCGAGGATGCGGGCGCCCTCGCCCGGCTTGTCGGGGACCATCACGTAGAAGTAGTCGGCGGTTCGCACCGTCTCAGCCATGGCATTCCCTCCGGGTCGGATCGTCGACCGTCATCGAACGACTCGAAACCTGAGCCGGCCGATCAGCTGGCCGGATGCCGTCACGACGTCCACCGACCAGCGCCCCTCCGGCTCTTCGGGAAACGACGTCTTGCGCGAATACGTGCGGTAACCCTCCCGGCGTCCACCGAGCACGGGGGCCAGCGAGACCGTCTCGATCACGCGACCCCGATGCCGCCAGACGTGACTCACCGACTGGCGCAGGCCCGCCGGCGCGTAGATCGCAGTGTACGCCACGAGCCCACGCTGCTTCACCTCGTCGGCCGAGATCGTTGTCGGCAGCGCCTCGATGTTGTCGAGATCGGGCAGGTCCCACATGATCGCGGCCCGCGCCATGAAGAGCGGCGCCGGTGGGATCCAGGCGCGGCCGACCGCCGACAGCGCCGACGCGGCGATGCCGAGCGCGACGGTCACGCGCAGCGCGCCCTTCCACGTCCGGCCGCCCGCACGCCGGACGACCGGCGTGATCGCGAGCGAGGCGACGAACGCGCTGGCCATGAGGGCGCCGAGCGGCGGCACCCCGACGAGCGGAAGCGCGACGTTCAGCGCCGCGAAGATCGACAGGACGAAGAAGAGGTAGCCGAGCCAGGGCCGCGGATGCACGATCGTGCGATACCACGGATCGAAGGTCGCCAGGAGCGCCAGCAGCACCAGCAGTATCAGGAAGACCACGTTGCGCGACGTCAACGTCGCGCTCGCGTAGTACGCGGGCAGCACGAACAGGAGGAGCCCGTGGTAGAGGGTCTGGATCGTGTAGTCGGCCGCGGTGACGACCAGCCGGCCCGTCCGGCGCCCCGACTCGGCCAGCGGCTGGCGCAGCTCGACGAGCACCGCGAAGACCAGCCACAGCAGCAGCAGGTAGCCGACGATCCAGGCGACGTTCGGCAGGCCACGGCGGAACACGAACAGCGTGAGCACGCCGCCGGTCAGCGAGGCGAACGAGACACCCCACTCGGCGAGCCACGCGAACGCGGAGCTCAAACGGGCGGCGGGGTCGTCGGACCGCCCGAAGCGGGCGTGCGCGCGGCGGCGAGCCGCTCGGTGAGGCGCTGCGCGATCGCGTCGCGCTTGAGCATGTCGATGCAGTCGAGGACGTCGCCGGCGGCGGAGTGCACGCGGAGGTGCGCGGCCACCAGGTCGAGCGCGCTCGACCTCACGGCGCCGTCGAGGCTCAGGATCTCGCGGAGGACGCGCCCGATCGAGGCGTCGCGCTCGGCCACCTCGACCATCGCGTCCACGTATTCGTCGGGGGTCAGCGCCGGGCCTCTCACGTGACCTTCGCTCCGGGCGGCAGATCGCGATCGAGCGAAAGAACGGCCAGCTTGCCCCCGGAGGAGGCGGCCAGGACCATCCCGTTCGACTCCACGCCCATCAGCTTCGCGGCCTCGAGGTTCGCGACGATGACGACCTTCTTGCCCACGATCTCCGCCGGCGTGTAGTGCTCGGCGATCCCCGCGACCACGGTGCGCTGTTCCTGACCGAGCGATACCGTCAGCTTGAGGAGCTTCTTCGACTTCGGCAGCGGCTCCGCGGCGACGATTTCCGCCACCCGCAGCTCGATCTTGCCGAACTCGTCGATCTTGATGCGGGGCGTGGCCTCCGTCGCGGCGCTCGCGGTCGTCGCCGGCGATTTCTTGTCGTCGACGCGCGGGAACAGTCCCGAGAGCTTCTGGACCGGCGTGCCGGCCGCGAGCCGTCCCCAGGCGGCGTCGGCGAGCGTGGGCTCGGCGGTCTGGCCGAGCGCCGCGCGGATCTTCGCGGCGGCGTCGGGCAGGAACGGCGCGAGCACGATCCCGAGCATCTTGAGCGACTCGGCGAGCGTGGCGAGCGTCGCCGCGAGCTGATCCCTCTTGCCGGCATCCTTGGCCAGCGCCCACGGCTGCGTCGCGTCGACATAGCGGTTCACGACGCCGACGAACTCCCACATCGACGCCAGCGCCCGCTGGAACGCGAACTCCTCCATCGCGGCCGCCACGTCGGCCTTGGCCTTGGCGAAGGCCGCGGCCACGCCGTCCTCGGCCGCGGTCGTGTTGCCGCGTGCGGGCACCACGCCCTGCCCGAGATTGACGATCAAGGTCGTCGCGCGCGAGACCAGGTTGCCGAGATCGTTGGCCAGGTCGGCGTTGAGCCGGCCGACGAACGCTTCCTCGGAGAAATCGGCGTCGAGCCCGAAGACCATCTCGCGCAGGACGAAGTAGCGGAAGGCGTCGTTGCCGTACTTCTCCTTGAGCGCGAGCGCCTCGACGAGGTTGCCGATCGACTTCGAGATCTTCTGGCCGCCGAGAGTCCAGTAGCCGTGCACGTTGAGGTGCTGGTAGAGCGGAATGCCGGCCGCCTTGAGCATGCAGGGCCAGTAGATCGCGTGCGGCTTGACGATGTCCTTGGCGGTCACGTGCTGGACGTGCGGCCAGAACTTCTCGAAGCGCGGGTCGCCAGGGCCGCCGAGCGCCGAGACGTAGTTGATCAGCGCGTCGAACCAGACGTAGGTGACGTACTTGTCGTCGAACGGCAGCGGGATGCCCCACTCGAGCCGGCGGCGCGGCCGGCTGATCGACAGATCGGTCAGCGGGTCGCGCAGGAAGCCGAGCACCTCGTTACGATAGCGCTCGGGCCGGACGAAGTCGGGATTGCGCTCGAGGTGCTCGATCAGCCAGCTCTGGTACTTGGACATCTTGAAGAAGTAGTTCTCTTCCTCGATCCACGTCAGCGGCGTCTGGTGGTCGGGGCACTTGCCGTCGACGATCTCCTTCTCGGTGTAGAAGCGCTCGCAGCCGTAGCAGTAGTGGCCGCCGTACTTGCCGAGATAGATCTCGCCGGCGTCCCAGAGCGTCTGGAGGATCGCCTGCACGACCCTCTTGTGGCGCTCCTCGGTCGTCCGGATGTAGTCGCTGTACTGGATGCCCAGCGCCTGCCAGGTCGCGCGGAACGCGGCCGAGTTCTGGTCGGCCATCGCCTGCGGCGTGATGCCGGCCTTGGCGGCGGCCTGGGCGATCTTGTCGCCGTGCTCGTCGGTACCCGTGAGGAACCAGACGTCGTCCCCGGCCAGCCGCCGGTAGCGCGCCATCGCGTCGACCACGATCGTCGTGTACGCGTGCCCCAGGTGGGGGCGATCGTTCACGTAGTAGATCGGCGTCGTCAGGTAGAACGCGGTCACGGCTCGAGCTGCGCCTTGATGTGCGCCCGTCCCTCCCACGTGACCTGATCGATCGGCACCTCGGCCTGGGTGCCGTCGGGGAAGCCGACGATGACGCTCTGCTTGAGGACGCGGATCGATCTGACCTTGCCGGTCATGCAGCCGCTCGTGCCGCAGTTCGCCTGGCAGGGCGAGTTGACGCGCGGCAGCCGCGACCGGAGCTCCTCGTAGGTCGAGAACTCGTAGAGCAGGCAGCACTTGAGGCGGCCGCAGTTGCCGAGCAGGCGGTTGTCGGTCAGCGGCATGTCCTGGGCCTTGGCCATCTTCACCGAGATGGGATCGAAGCGCCGCAGGTGCGACGTGCAGCAGAGCTGGCGGCCGCACGGCCCGATGCCGTCCATGACCTTCGTCGTGTCACGCGCGCCGATCTGGCGCATCTCGACCCGCGACCGGAGCTCGCGCGCCAGATCGCGCACGAGGTCGCGGAAGTCGATCCGCTCCTCGGCGTTGAAGTACACGGTCGTCCGGCGCGCCACCGGGTGCATCTCGACGTCGACCACCTTCATCACGAGGCCGCGGCTGCGCGCGATCCGCTGGCAGGCGACGATCGCGCGCTCTTCGCGCTCGCGGCGCTCGCGGTGCGCGCGCGCCTCCTCGTCGCTCGCCAGGCGCAGGACACGCGGGTACGCGCGATCCTTCTTCATCTCGGGGATCTCGCGCCTGGGCCGGCGGACCTCGCCGACCACGCTCTCGGACGGCGTCTCGACGAGCACCAGGTCGCCGACGTGGAGCTCGAGGTCGCCGACACGATAATCGTCGGCTTGAGCGGTGGGCCGAAGCCGGACACCAATGAGGAACTGGTCCATATCCTCTATCCTATGCCGCCCGCAGAGCGAGGCGGCTCAGCACGATTTCGAGGGTGAGGCGCGGGGCGACGTTGCGCAGGAGCGCGTCACGCGCCTGGCGGCAGACGTCCACCGCGGCCACGATCTGATCGACGGTCCAGCCCTCCGCCTCGCGCGCGAGCTCGTCGGCGTGATCAGGGTCGATGAGGAGACCGCCAGGAGCCCCGGACTTCGCCACCAGCAGATCTCGACAGAAGAGCCAGTAGGCGTCGACCAGGGCTTCGGCCTTCTCGCGCTCGAGCCGGTCGGTGCGGCGGAACAGCGCATCGACGCCCTGCGCCTTGACCTCGGCGAGGATCTCCAGCGCCTGTGCGCGGGCCGCGGAGGCGCCCGCGTCGGCGCGCGGCCCGAAGCGCACGACCTGGCAGCGCGACAGCAAGGTGGCCGGGACCGCTCGGGCCCGCGGCAGGATCAAGATGATCACGGTCGCGGCGGGCGGCTCCTCGAGCGTCTTCAGGAACGCCTGCGGCGTCTCGCCGGTCATCCGCTCGGCTTCGTCGATGATGAACACCTTGCGCCGCGCCATCGCCGGGCGCAGCGACGCCACGCGCTCGAGCTCGCGGATCGCGCCGATGCGTATGGCCCTGGCCCCGCGCGGATTCGACTCGGGCGGCGTCGGCACGATCACGTGCAGATCGGGATGCGCCCGGGCCGCGCTCCCCAGAAGCGCCTCGGCGAACGCCAGCGCCGTCGTCATCCGTCCGGCGCCCGCGGGACCGATGAACGCGTACGCGTGGGCCACTCGATCGCTCGCGAGCGCACGGCGAAGCAGGTCGACCGCCCGCGGCTGATCGAGGATGCGCTCAAGCGCCACGGAAGAACTCCTCGACGATCGCCCGCACCTCGGCCTCGACGACGGCCGGCGGACGCGCCGCGTGGATCAGCCGCACGCGCTTGGACTCGGCGCGACGGATCTCGAGATAGCCCCGGCGCACCCGGCGGTGGAAGGCGAGCGCTTCGCGCTCGAAGCGGTCCAGGCGCCGGCCGCGAATCCGCCGCAGCCCCTCGGCGGGATCGAGGTCGAAGAGCAAGGTGAGGTCGGGCATGACGCCGCCGGTCGCGCGCGTGTTGAGCTCGCGAATCACGTCGGGGTCGACGCCACGCCCGTATCCTTGGTAGGCGACGGTCGCGTCGGCGTACCGGTCGCTGAGCACGACGCGGCCCCGGTCGAGCCAGGGACGAATCTTCTCGGCGACGTGCTGCTGCCGCGCGGCCATGAAGAGGAACACCTCGACGAGCGGCTGCGGCTGGACACCCGGACGCTCGAACAGGCGGCGCACTTCGGCTCCGAGTCGTGTGCCGTCCGGCTCGCGCGTGTGCTCGACCTTCCGGCCTTGCCGACGAAGCCACCGCTCGAGCCGCATCATCTGGGTGGTCTTGCCCGACCCTTCGACGCCCTCGAACGTGATCAGTACGCCGCTCACGCTCCAGAACCTCCGGGAGCAACCATAGCACGTGGTAGCGGTGCCCGCGAACCGCGTCGAGCCGAGATACGCCCGAATCCAGCGTGGAGTCGTGGCGGCCCGATGGTGATAGCCTGCCCGGAAGGAGGCGAGGAAATGCCGGAGCCCAGTGACCTCACGCGTGCGTCAGCCCACCCATTCGTGCGCAGGGTCGACAAGCCGTGGGGCTGGGAGCTCCACTTCGTCCCCGAAGACTGGCCCTACATGGTGAAGATCCTACACATCAATGCCGGGGCGCGGCTCTCGCTTCAGCGCCACCTTCCCGGCCCGACGTCTCCGGCCAAGGTCGAGACCTGGGTCCTGCACTCTGGGCGGGCGAAAGTGATCTGGGAAAACAGCGAAGGGCAGTTCGTAGAAACCGAGCTCGAGCTGGGCCGCGGATATAGCGCGCGCGCCGAACAGCCTCATCGGCTGGTCGGGATCACCGATTGCGAGGTCTTCGAGGCTTCGATGCCCGAGGGCGACGGCACCACCGAGCGGATCGAGGACGACTACCGTCGGCCCAACGAGACCGCGGACGTCCGGCGGCAGCCCAACAGGGGCTGGGGGCCCGATGCCGGCAAGAGCGCGCGGGGCTGATCGACTTCAGAGGTGCGTGATGGTGTCTTGCGGCGCGGCTTCGCGTTCGCGGCGGTAGCGGCGCTCGAGGATCTCGCGGGCCAGGTGGCGGCCGCCGAGGCCGAAGGCCAGCGCGAGCGCGAGGATGAGACCGCCGAAGAGGACGCCGAAGGCGATCAGCACCATGTCCCGGCCGATCCCGATCTCGACCAGCGCCGTGGCGACCGCGAAGAGCAGGATGACCCAGCGCGTGGTGCGCGCCAGGAGCCGCGCCTGCAGGATGCCGGCGTTGACCGCGGTGATCAGCATCGCCTGCCCGAGGAAGTTCGCCGCGAGCCAGCCGACCACCAGGATCAGGAGCGCGGAGAGCAGGCGGGGCAAGAAGGCCATCAGCATGCTCGTCGCGCCCGGCGCGCCGGGTATCGCGAGGGCGTCGATACCCATGGTGGCAAAAATCACGAAGATGCCCCAGAACGCGACGAGCCGCAGCGCCTGGGATGGCGGCCGGTAGACGCCGGCGCGCGCGAGGGCCGACGTGACGCCCCACGTGCGGCTACGCTGGTCGAGGTCCATCGCGCGAGCGAGGCGCCTCACGAGCGCCCCGGCGATCCAGCCGAGCACGGCGCCGAGCACCACCAGGGTCAGCATCGCCAGGATGCTCGGCAGCACGGTGCCGAGGGTCACGCTCATGTTGCGCATCGCGGTCAGGACGAGATCGCGCCAGAAATCCGCCATGGACGTCCCCTCCTCCATAGTAGCTCACTCCTTCACCGCGCCGGCGACGAGACCCCGGACCAGGAAGCGCTGCAGCGCGATGACGATCACGATGGGCGGCAGGCTCGCGAGCATCGACGCCGCGGCGATGTCACCCCACGGCACCTCGAAGACGCCCGGGAACAGCGCGAGCGCCACCGGGATCGTGCGGCTCGCCTCGGACACGGTGAACGTGTAGGCGAAGAGGAACTCGTTCCAGCTGAAGAGGAACGTGAGGAGCGCCGTGGAAGCGAGCCCGGGCGCCAGCAGCGGCACGATCACCCACCGGAACAGCGAGATGATGCCGGCGCCGTCGACGGACGCGGCCTCCTCGGCCTCGATCGGGATCTCGCGGACGAACCCCGCGAGCAGCCAGATGGTCAAGGGCAGCGCGAACGAGGCGTGCACGAGCACCAGGCCGGCCCACGTGTCGCGCAGCTCCAGCGCGCGCATCAGGAGATAGAGCGGGCTCACCGTCGCGATCTGCGGAAAGGCCGTGCTCGCGACGATCGCGAGCAGCAGGACGCGCTTGCCCGGGAGCGGAAGCCGGGCGACCGCATACGCGGCCGGCACGCCGGCCGCGAGCGACACGAGCGTGGTGAGCGTGGCGATCCCGAGGCTGTTGCCGAGCGCCTGCGGCATCAAGCTTTGCGTGATCACGACCCGGTAGTGGGACAGGGTCAATCGGCTCGGCAGGAGCGGCGGCACGCGGAGCAGCTCGGCCTCGGGCTTGAACGAGGTCAGGAGCTGCCAGAAGAACGGGATCGCGTAGGCTGTCAGCGCGAGTACCACCGCGATGTCGGCCAGCGCGCGCAGCCTGGTTCTCACGCCGTCACCGCGCCCGCGCGCAGGAGCCTCAGGTATCCCCACGCGACGGCCATCACGAGGAGGAAGACCACGACGCTCACCGCCGAGCCGAAGCCGAGCTGGAGCGTCTGGAAGAGCGCCCGGTACGCGTACACCGTGAGCGTCTCGGTCGTCCCGGCGGGGCCGCCGCCGGTCAGCACGAACATGATGTCGAAGGCGCGCAGCGCGTCGAGGGTCCGGAAGAGCGTGGCCAGGAGAAGGATGCGCCCGAGCAGCGGCAAGGTGATCCGCGTGAGCGTGGCGAGCCGGCCGGCGCCGTCCACTTGCGCGGCCTCGTACACGTCGGCGGGAATCGCCAGGAGCCGCGCGTAGCAGAGGATCGCGACGAAGGGCATCGTGCGCCACACGTCGGCGAAGATGACCGCGGGCAGCGCGACGAGGGGATCCCCGAGCCAGTTGACCGCGTGCCGGCCGAGCGCCACGTTGATGAGACCGGCCGCCGGGTGATACAGCCACTCGAAGAGCTTCGCCGCCACCACCGCCGGCATCGCCCACGCCAGCAGCAGCAGCGAGAGCGCCAGGCGGCGGCCGCGGCGCTGGGTGTGAATCGCGAGCGCGGCCGCCACGCCCAGCACGACCTCGAGCGCCACGGAGCCGAGCGTGAACACCGCCGTCGTGCGCGCGGCGCTCCAGAATCGCGGGTCGACGGCGAGGAAGGCGTAGTTCTCGAAGCCCGCGAAGCGTGAGACGTCGAAGATGGGGATGCGGCGCTGGAGCGAGAGCCAGAGGACCCAGACGCCCGGATACACGGTGAGCGCGCCCAGCGCCAGGACCGTCGGCGCCACGCAGACGAGCCCGCGCCGCCGGTCGGCGGCCTCGCGGCCGGTCATCGGACCGCCTCGAGGAAAAAGCCGAGGCGCGTGCCGGCCTCGGCGATCGCGCGCTCCGGCGGCTTCACCCCGACGAGGGCCGCCGAGAACTCCGGCTGGACCGTTGCCGAGAGCAGCAGGTAGTACGGCGTGACCGGGCGCGGGCGACCGGCCAGCGCGAGCGCCAGGAGCTGCGGCATCCCCGGGTGATCGCGCATCAGCTCGGGATCGCGGTAGAGCGTTTGGCGCGTCGGTGAGAGCGCAGCGCCGAGCGCGATCGCGCGCTGGGCGGCTTCGCTCGTGAGATGCCTCGCCAGCGCCAGCGCGAGATCCGGATGACGGCTTCGGCGCGACACGCCGAGGTGCGCGCCCCCCGTCGAGCCGACGCCGCGCTCACCGCGCGCGCGACCCGGTAGCGGCGCGAACGCCACCTTGCCGCGCACCGCCGAGTCCTTGCCCTCGAACAGATCCATCGCGTACGGCCAGTTGCGCAGGAAGATCGCGTGGCCATCGCCGAACGCGCGCCGCGAGAGCTCTTCGTCGGCGGCGGTCGTCCACGCCGGGCTCACGCCGCTCACGATGAGGCCGCGCAAAAACCGGAGCGCGTCGGCCGCGCGCGCGGGCTCGGGAAAGATCGTGCCGTCCTCGGCGAGGAGCCGCGCGCCGTTGGCCCAGAACGCCTCGAGCACGTTGACGACCAGTCCTTCGTACTGCTTGCCCTGCCAGACAT
>QHSQ01000092.1:0-12917 GCA_003221615.1 Candidatus Rokuibacteriota bacterium
CCCGGGCCGAGGCGCTGGTCCTCGCGCTTGCGGATGTGGCCGGGGCTCTTGTAGCTCTCGAGCTCGCCGAAGTTGAGCGTGAAGGCAATCTGCTGCTCGTCCGTGAGGTGCTGATCGCGAAAGACGAGCACGGCATAGGCGTCCATTCCCGCGTCGATCGCCGCCACGTCCGTGCGGTCGATCGGCGTGGTGATGTCGAGCCCCGAGACCTCTCCCGCGAACGCACCACGCAGCGGGCGGATGGACATCGACGCGGGAGTCACTGGGCCTCCTTGCCGGCGAGCTCCTTGGCCAGTGCGACACACGAGCGCGTGTCGTAGGTGCTGGCGAGCCGCTGCTTGTTCGTGGCGAGACTGCCGACGTTGTACATCTCGAAGAGAAGCTGGCGGGAGCCGAAAGAGTCACAGGCGTATTCCCAGGCCAGCTTGAGCAGACGGAAGCGCTCCGGCGCCCCCTCATCGTGCGCGACAAAATAGCGGTGCAGGTGCGGGCCGATGTCGGGATTGTGCAGATCGGCCTGGCCCGGCGCCATCAGCAGGCCGGGACCGCAGAGCTCCCGGATGTGCTGCAACAGGAACGGATAGCGCTCGATCGCGAACGTGCGGGCCGCCAGCGCCGTCGTCGGGTTGGGCAAGGTCAGGCCGGACGGTGAGCGAACCGGATTCGCCTCGGCCGACTGAACGAACGCACGCAGCGTCTCGAGATAGACCATCGCATCGGCCAGGGCCGTCTGGACTGATGGCTGCGCAGCGCTGCCCAGCGAGTCGGCGATCGCCGCGCAGATGCCGAGGAGCACCTCGGCCTTCACGGCCATACGCACCAGCACGTACCAGGGACCAAGGCCAATGGCGCCCTGAAAGAGTCGCGCCTCGAAGGCGAGATCGAGCGCTGGGGATTGCCGAAGATAGAAGACTCGCTCCCACGGGACGAACACGTCGTCGAAGACCACGATGGAGTCCATCTCATCCCAGGATGGGCTGACCGGATGGTCCGCCGTGTTCGGGGACGCCAGCGGCTCGCGACAGATGACGTGGACGCCCTCCGCGTTCACCGGCGTCGCGAAGTACACGCCTTCGTCCGGCGTGAGGTCGGGCCGTGGCGGAGTCATGCAGAAGAGCTCGTTGGCATACGGGGCCTGCGTCCCCACGCCCTTGGCGCCTCTCACGATGATGCCGTCAGGACGCCGCGCCGTGACCCGCAGCGGCTCCTGCTTGGACACAGGGTGATGGCGATGATGTAAGGGATCGCTGAAAACGGTCGCGATGCTGAGGTCATTCTCGCGGCAATATTCGAAATATCGGGCGACGTGTTCTGCGAAGGCGGGGTCCTCCTTACCCAGGAGGTCGCGCACGTCGTAAAGGCCGAGCACCACCGTCGCCAGATGCTGCGGTAGACGGGCCGCGACGCCGCCGGCTCGGCGTACGAGGGTCTCGTACATGCGGCGCTGGCGCGCCAGATCGTCCACCGATCGGGGCAGCAGGTAAGCCCGGCTCACCGGCCGACCCGTGCTGGGCGATGGGATGGTCAGCAGTTCTTGGTGCGCCACATCGTGCTGCAGGTCGTAGACCGCGGCGACGCTGCGAGCGCAGCCGGCGAGGGCCGGGTGGGTCGTGACGTCCTCCACCCGCTGGCCCATCACCCATAGGCGACGCCCGTCCCTGAGGCTCTCGAGATACTCCCCTCCTCGACGTATGGGCATGGCCGCACCTCCTCGACGAGCCAGACGCGCCGATAGTACACAATCCGCCCACGTGCTTTGTCACAAGCGATCGAGACCGTTCGACCACCGCCGGCAAATATGATGCGCGATCGCGATGGGCGCCGGCAGAGACACCCGCGACGGATCGTCGGCGCCAGAGGCGGCGCGCGCCACCATCTCCCGGATCTCATCGCGGTGGAACCAGCGCGCCTCGGCGAGCTCCTCGGGATCGACGGTGATCTCCGCGGTCAGCGCCTCGGCGAGAAATCCGATCATGAGGCTTGAGGGAAACGGCCAGGGCTGCGCCGCCAGATAGCGCACGCGCCCGCAGCGGATGCCCGATTCCTCGCGCACCTCGCGGCGCACGGCCTCCTCGAGCGTTTCACCCGGCTCGACGAAGCCGGCAAGGCATGAGAAGCGGGCGCCGGCCCGACGTCGGTTGCGGCCGAGCAGGCCGCGATCGCCGTGGATTGCCAGCATGATCACCACCGGATCGGTGCGCGGAAAGTGGGACGCCCGACAATCCGGGCAGCGCCGCACCCAACCGGCCGACGCCACCCTGGTCGGCGATCCGCACTGGGCGCAGAAGCGATGTCGCGCGTGCCAGTCGAGGAGCGAGCGGGCTTCGGCGAGGATGGCCGCCTCGCCGACGGCGATGGCCGGAGCGAGGGCGCGCACGTCGACCAGCTCAGTGTCGACGTCGGGCGCGACGCTCGAGCCGGTGGCATCGATCGCGAAGTGGGCGCGGCCGTCGCCGAGGCCGAGAAAGAGCAGCGTCGCGCCCGAGTCGATCTGGTCGTGCCACTGCTCCACCGGCTGCCAATCGAGAGCCGGCGCCGCCGTACCGCGAGTGAACGGCTTCAGGTCGCGGAGCGCGAGAATGCGGGTCTCCGGGTCCGCGAGCACCTTGGCGATCCACTCGCGATCACCGCGACGCTCGCTCGCCCGATCAAGCGGGTTACCGCCGAAGCAGTAGATGTCCTCCATGGTCGGCGCTGGAGGGCGCATTGTAGCACTTGCGGCGAATCCCCTTGACACGGCAGTTCTCCGCGCTGTACCTGAGGGCGGCAGGCGCCCCGCGCCGGCACGCGATGGGAGCCGCGACCTTCGAGAAGCGCGCTTTAGGTTGCGCACTGGCGCACTGCAGTGACTCGACGGCGAGGAGAACACCAATGCGCAAACTGTGCGAGGAGGGGAATCCCCTGAGTCATTCCGGTTGGCGACGCGATTTCTTGAGTCGAGGCCATGAGGCGGCGCGGCCGCCCCATGCGTCAAGCCCGGGCTAAGGAGGCGGCGATGACGGACACCATGCATTGGGTCGGCACCTGGACGGCAGCGCCCGCGCCCGGCGAAGGCGCGGCCTTCAGCAACCACACCCTGCGGATGATCCCGCGGGTCAGCATCGGCGGGCGCGTGCTGCGCGTGCGCATCTCGAACGCCTACGGCGCTCGCCCGCTGGCGATCGGTGCCGCGTACGTCGGTCTGCGCAGCACGGGGCCAGGGGTCATGCCGGGCTCCAACCGCCGGCTCACTTTCGGCCGCGAGTCCAGCGCCACGATCGCCGCGGGCGCGCTCATCGTCAGCGATCCCGTCGAGCTGGCGGTCGAGCCTCTGGCGGATGTTGCCGTCAGCGTGCACCTGCCGGGGGATCTGCCGGCGAGCTTCGGAATCACCGGCCGCTATGCGCGGCAGACCAACTACGTATCACCGCCTGGCGATTTCGCCGCCGAAGAGGTCATGCCGGTCGGCCGTCTCACCGACGACTGGTACTTCGTCTGTGGCGTCGACGTCCTCGCACCGCGGCAGACCGGCGCCATCGTCGCCGTCGGCGACTCGCTGACCGACGCCAACATCTCGACGCACGACGGTCATCACAGCTGGCCCTCGCAGCTCGCGCGCCGGCTCATGGCGCGGCCGAGCGGACGGCTGATGGCGGTGATGAACCAGGGGCTCGGCGGCAACCGCATCCTGCACGATATCCGGGGCGACAGCGGCCTGCGTCGGTTCGATCGGGACGTGCTGGCGCAGCCCGGCGTCACGCACACGATCATCATGCTGGGCACCAATGATCTGCGGAACCGTCCCGGCAAGGCTGAAGAAGAGGTCACCGCGCCGCAGATGATCGCCGGGCTCAAGCAGTTCGCGGTGCGCGGCCAGGCCCGCGGGATCAAGGTCGTCGGCGGCACGCTCACGCCGTTCGAGAACGAGACGTTCCTGCCGGGCGCCTGGAACCCGAGGCGCGAGGCCGTGCGCCAGGCGGTCAACGATTGGCTGCGCAAGGCCGAGGGCTTCGACGCAGTCGTCGATTTCGACCGGGCGCTACGCGATCCTGGCCATCCGACGCAGATGCTGCCGATCTACGATTGCGGCGACCATCTCCACCCGAGCGACCTGGGCTACCGCACGATGGGCGACGCGATCGATCTGGGTTTGTTCGAGTAGCTCAGCCGCGCGAGGGCAGGGCCGCCGCGAAGCTGCCGCTGATCAAGGTCTCGCCCTTCTGGTTGACGGCCTCGAGCTCGCCCTCGACCAGCTTCTCGGCGCCGTGCTCGAGCTTGCGCGTCACCCGGCCCCGGCAGATGACGTCGTCGCCCGGCCAGGCGCGCGTGGCGAAGCGCACCTTGTAGCGGCGCACGTTGGGCCGGCCGGCGAAAGCCGTCACCACGCGGCTCAGGATGCTCGCGTTGAGCATCCCCATGGCGAACACGGTCGGATTGCCCGAGGCCTCGGCGAACGTTTGATCGTGGTGGATCGGGTTGAAGTCGCCGGACGCGCCCGCGTACCTCACGAAGTCGGTCCGCGTGAGCTTCTCCACCCGGATCTCCGGCAGCGCGTCGCCTTCCTTCACGTCTTCCCAATAGCGTTTGGCGGCGGCCATCGCGTCCCCCTGTCCCTCACTCCTTGACGACCTGGCCGGTCTCGATGCTGACGGCGCGCGCCCGGGCCACCAAGGTGCCGTGCTGGTTGCGGTACTCCGTCTCGGTCACCGCGAATCTCATGCTGCCGCCGCGCTTGCCGGGCTTCTCGTACACGTCCACGACCGTGCTCACGGCAGTGAGCACGTCGCCGGCGTGGATCGGCGCGAGGAACTCGTACTCCTGCTCCCCATGCAGGACGCGCTTGAGGTCCATGGGCACACGGGGCCGGCCGCGGCCGTCGTCCCAGTGGCTGGCCGTCTGCAGGAACGTGAGGGGCGGCACGATCCCGCCGGCCTCGCGCGCGGCGTAGACCTCGTCGAAGTAGAGCGGGTCGTCGTCCTTGATGGCGCGGGCGAACTCACGGATCTTTCCGCGCTCCACGTGCATCGTCACGGGCTCGCCCTTCCTGCCGATGATGCTCTTGTCGACCGGCATAGCCTCTCCCTGTCTCGCTCGGGTTCGCGACCGGCTCGATGATACCCGAATCGGCAGCGGCCTCCGGAACGAGCTATCCTCTGGGGACCGAGCGGCCGTCCCGCGCAGACTCGCCGAGCTTCGGGGGACTGACCGAGCGCGGGCGGCCGATCGCGAAAGAAAGGGACCCGACATGATCACCAGGTTCGACAGCCTCTACGCCGGCCACGTGGACATGGACGACATCGGCTACGGCGGTACCGCCGTGAACAGCCGCGTGTTTCCAAACGAGCACCTCGTCACGACGTTCGCGAAGGCGCGAAACCTGGCGCGCTTGCTCGACCGCTGCGGGTACGACACGTTCTGGCTCGCCGAGCACCACTTCCAGCGCGAAGGCTATGAATGCATCCCGAACGTGCTCCTGCTGGCCCTCGACCTCGCGCACCAGACCCAGCGCCTGAAGATGGGCTGCGGCTTCAACATCACGCCGATGTGGCATCCGCTCAGGCTGGCCGAGGACTTTGCCTCGGTCGACGTGCTCACCGGCGGGCGGGTGCGCTTCGGCGTCGGGCGCGGCTACCACACCCGCGAGGTGGATACCTTCGGATCGCCGCTACTCGACCAGGTCGCCAACCGCGAGCTCTTCGAGGAGCAGGTCGAGATCATCTTCAAGGCGTTCAACAACGCCGCGTTCTCGCACGAGGGCAAGCACTACACGATCCCCGCCCGCGTCCCGTACCGCGGCTACGACCTGAAGGACCTCACGCTCGTGCCGCGGCCCGTTCATCCCGTCGAGTGCTGGCAGCCGATCCAGAGCGCGACACCGCGCGGCCTGGACTTCATGGCCAAGCACGGGATCAAGGGGCTCATCGGGGGCGGCGTGGCCGAGGGCGGAGCGATGCGTGGCGTCATCGAGGCCTACCGCGACGCCAATCGCCGGGCAGGACGCGAGACCGAGCTGGGCGAGGGGCTCTGCATCGGATTCCACTTCCAGCTCGCCGCGACGAAGGAAGAAGCGGTCAAAGCCGCCGCGGGGTACTTCGAAGAGAACCTCAAGATGTTCGGTCCGTTGCGCCTGGTCCGCTCGCTCTCGCCAGAGCAGATCGATGTGATGGCCGATCCGAAGAAGGCGCCCTACGCCGGCTTGCCCACGATCGAGGAAGCGGCCGACCGTGGCGCCTACCTCTGCGGCCCGCCCGCGCAGATCATCGACACGCTCATGCGCCTGGAGAAGGAGTATCCAGGGCTCGAGCGTGTGTCGGTCAGCCATCCGATGGGCGCGTCGGAATCGCTGATGCTCGAGCAGCTCGAGTGGTTCGCCACCGAGGTCATGCCGGCGTTCACCCGGCGGTCGCGCTCCACGGGAGCGTGGGCCCGGGATCCTTCGCTACCGATCGAAACGGACTGACCCCGGAGGAGCGCATGATGGCCACTGACATCAAGGGACTCGGCGTGTCCACCAAGTCGGCCGACGCCCTGGCCGCATACGAACGCGGCCTCGATCTGTTCCTCCGCTGGCGCACCGGGTCCGTCGAAGCCCTGGATGCCGCCGCGCAGAGTGATCCGCGATTCGCGCTGGCCTACTGTACGAAGGCCTACATCGCGTGGCGCATGGGTCGAGCGGACCTGGCCACCGCGGCGTCCCGTCAGGCCACGGCGGTGGCCGATGACGCGCGCCACGAGCGCGAGCGCCTGCACGTCCAGGCGGTCGATGCCCTGCAGCGCGGTGATCACCCCGCGACCTATGAGGTCCTTGGCCAGATCGCCTCCCGCTACCCGACCGATCGAATCGCCGTGCGTATCATCGGCCTGAACTGCATCACCCAGGGCGACTATCGCGGCGGCATCGACATCGCGCGCCGGAGCCTCGAGGCCAATCCGGACGAGCCCCAGTACCAGACCATGCTCGGATTTTTCCTGGAGCAATCCGGCTACAACGACGAAGGCCTCGCGGTGAGCCTGCGCTCGCTGGCCCAGGACCCGACCAGCCTCTACACGTACCACGCGGTCGGCCATGCGTATCAGGCGCGCGGCGACTATCGCAACGCGCTCGAGACATTCGAGCGCGCGGCTTCCCTCGAGCGATACCCGCATCTCCTCTGGCACCTGGCCGAGGCGCAGGCGCTTCTCGGCCACGATCGCATGACGCGCGACTACTGGGCGTCCACGGCCCCGCCGCTGCCGCTGTACGAGCGCATCGAGCTCCTCTGGCGCCTCGAGATGCTGCGCGGGACCCCGGCGGATGCCGCGACGTGGCGTGACCTCGCGAAGCAGGGCGAGCGAATTCTCGGCGAGTACGCGGACTGGCAGACGACGTGGATGCATCACTGGCTCGGCGTGGCGTTCGCGAAAGCCGGAGACTGGGGCAGGGCCGAGCAGCAGGTCGAGCGGCTACGCAAGATGCCCGCCGGGCGCCCCAGCGGCCACTGGTCGACCCTGGGCGTCGCTCTGCTCGAGGGCGAGCTGGCGTTCGTCCGCGGCGATCTCGATGCGGCCGTACGACTCATGGCTCCCGGGGTCGACGACCTCCATACGATGGGCGGCGGTAGCCGGGAACAGAAGGACATCTTCCGCGACGTCTTCATGGAGCTGCACCGCCGCCTCGATCACGTCGAGAACGTGATCGAGCTGGCGCAGGAGCGCTTGCTCGCCAATCCCCACCACGTGCAGTCGCTCGCCGCGCTTGCCTGGGCGTACGAGCGCAGCGGCAACGCGGTCCTCCGACGCCAGGCCTGCCGGCAGCTCGTCCGGAGTGCCGAGGAGGTCGGGCTTTGCGCCGAGGCTCCGGAGCTGGTGGCCGCGCGGCGAGTGCTCGAGCTGGCCGCCTGATTTCCCAGCTCGCTCATGAGTCCACGGTGGGATCGAGGATGATCTTACCGAGTGGTTCGTTGGTTTCGACGAGGCGATGGGCCTCCGCCGCCTGACGGAGCGGCAGGACGCGGTCGACGAGAATCTTGAAGATCCCCGCTCTGGCCAACTGGAACGAGCGTTCGAGGTCTTCTCGGCGCTCCGCGCCCAGTCCGCTGATGACCCGAAGACGTAGTTGATAGAGACGCCTCACGTCGAGGGTGACGAGCCCGCCGCCATGAGCGCCGACGGTCACGAGCCTTCCTCCCGGCGCGAGACTGTTGAACGCGCCTGGCCAGAGGGCAGGATCGGCGATGTTCTCGAAGACCGCGTCAGCTCCGTGGCCTCCGGTGATCCGCATGACCTCTTGCTCGAGACCCTGCCGACGGTAGTTCACGCCGAAATCGGCGCCCAGAGACATGGCGAGCTCGACACGCTGGTCCGTCCCAGCGGCCGCGATCGTATTCGCCCCCAAACTCTTTGCGACCTGTACCAGGCAGCTACCCAAGCCGCCCGCGGCTCCCATGACCAGCGCCCAATCGCCGGTCTTGAGGTCGGCGAGATAGCACTCACCGAAAGCGAGCGGGAAATGCCGCGCGATGACCGTCGCATGAGCGAAGGCGAGCCCCTCAGGAAGCGGCACGCAGTTGGCGGCGGGTATCTTCAGGAACTCCGCGTAGCCACCCCAGCACTGGACCCCGAGCATCTTTCGACTCGCACAACGGCGTTGGTGGCCGCCCGTGCAGTGCTGGCAGCGGCCACACCCAACACCTCCGAAGATGGCCACGCGATCGCCGATCTTCGTCACCGCGACCTCGGGGCCCACCGCGGCAACCACTCCTGACGGATCATTGCCCAGGACGAGTGGCAAGGTCACTCCGTAGTTGCCGCCATCCTGCCGCACCTGGAGATCGAGCGTGCGGTTCACGGATACGGCGTGAACCCGGACGAGGACCTCTCCGGATCCAGGGGCCGGCGTTTCCACGTCCTCCCACCTCAGGACGTCGGGGCCACCGAACTCCCTGATGACGATGGCTTTCACCCGTTCACCCTCTGAGCTCTACCGAGCTCCGGCATCGGCCCTGGCCTCCGGACCATCTCTACACTATTCTTCGCCATAACCGGCGAGAGGGCATCCGCATCGATCAGAGAGCTGATACGGGAGGCGACGTCGTGACAGCAGAGCCTGGCGCACAGGACAAGCCGTTTCGGCTCGACGAGGCGACGATCGACGAGCTGCACGCGGCGATCAAGTCGGGCCGGACGACCTGCGTCGCCGTCGTTCAGCACTACATCGACCGCGTGCGTGCCTACAACGGCGTGGCCAGCCTGCTCGTGACGGAGGACGGTCTCCCCGTACCGGAAGCGAGGGGCGCGGTGCGTGCGTTGGCATCGCTGCGCTTCCCCACCGAGACCGTCAAAGCCTCGACCGTCCTGCCCGATCTCCACAAGTACAACGGCCCGGCCCTCGAGTTCGGGCGCATGGAGGCGACGGCGTCCGATCCCTCAGTGCAGCAGCAGTACGGGATGATCGTCGGCAAGCCGAATGCCGGACAGGTGAACGCGCTCGCCACCCTCAACATCCGGGGTGAACGATCGGTGACCTGCCGGGGAGATTTCGACCGGCACCCGTCGGCGGGCGCGCTGCCGCCGGGCGCGCCCCCCGTCTGCGAGATGTTTCGCCGGCTCCCCGATGCCCTCGAGCGCGCGGCCGAGCTCGACGCGACGTATGGACGCAATCCCGACCTCGAGAAGCTGCCGATGTACGGGGTCGTGTTCTCGTTCAAGGATCCGTTCGACACGAAGGACATGCGGACGACCGCCGGAGGTGACGCGCGCTACGACATTGACTTTCCGGCCCGGGATCACCTGCTGGTCGAGCAGCTTCGCAACAAGGGCGCGATCATCTTCGCCAAGGCCGTCAACACCGAATACAACGGACGGGCCGGCAATCCCGGCGGTCGCCACGTGCCCGACAAGGTGCTGCCGTCGACTCTCGGCTATCAACGCAGCACGTGGGGCGGCAATCCCGCGAATCCCTACGACACGACGCGCGCGGCCTCGCTCGGCTCGAGCTCGGGGTCCGGCGTGTCGGTCAGCGCCAATCTGGTGATGGCCAGCCTCGGCGAGGAGACGCGCGCGTCGTGTCGCGGCCCGGCCAATCACAACGCGGTGGCCCTCATCTTGCCCCACAAATCCATGCTCGGGTTCAACGGCGGCGCGATCGGCGCGGACATCTACTGCGATCGCAGCGGCATCCTCTGCCGGACGATCGGCGACTGCGCCAGGGTGCTCGATGCGCTGAAGGATCCAGTCGAGGGCTACTACGACCCGCGGGATCACTACACGACCGTGCCCCGGTCGTCCGTGTCGAGCACGCCGTACGCGAACCACGCGACGATGCCTGGAGCGCCGGGCGCGCTCAGGGGCCTGCGTCTGGGCATCGTGCGGGAGTCTATGGTCTATCCGTCGGGCTCGAAGACGGAAGAGCCGATCGCCACCGCCGCCGCAAGAGAGATCAAGACGATCCTGGGCGCTCGCCTGGAAGCGACGCTCGTGGAGTCGTCCGATCCCCTGTGGAAGCGCGACCCCGACATCGAGGCCATGACGACGGATTTCCGACGGGCGCTCGCGCGGCTGGTGCCGCTCATCATGCCCGATCTGTTGTTCAGGCTCGCGCGCGACGGGCGCCCCCTGTTCAAGGAGCTCGCGGCGGCGATCGTGCCCACCGAGTTCATGCCCGGGAAGATCTTCGGCACGGGCACCATGCAGCCGATCGACTATTGTGTCGAGCTCGCGGAAGGTCGGATCCCGCCACCGGCCAATCTCGACATCGCGACCATCCAGGAGCAGGAGCTCGCGATGGGGTTCAGGTTCCACGTCCCGCAATACCTGACCCGCCGCGCCGCGGACTGGAAGGCGCGCGGCTTCACCGAGACGCTCGTCGACTTTCCCGCGCTCAACGCGCGGTCCAAGTTCTGGGGCGACGATGGGCGCGCGGCCTTCAGGAACTGGGAAGAGGTGACCGACCCGCGCAATCGGCTCGGGCAGCGTCAGGGCGTCGACGAGCGCATCATGCTGCGTGAATTGCTGCGCCGGGTGGACATGATGGTGCTCCTCGAGAACCGCCTGGACGCGCTGGTTCGCCTGCACACGCCGTTTCCGCCGGGAAAGATCGGCGGCGCGTATCAGCCGGGGCTGCCCGGCAATCTGCGACTCGAGACCTTCTACGGTCCGAACGCGGGACTGACGGAGATCTTGATCCCGGCGGGCTACGTGACGACCGTCTACGATCCGGTGTTCGCGCTGAGCCCAGACGGCACGCGCTATCTACCGGTGCCCTCGGAGACGCCGACGACGATCCCCGAGCCGGGGCTGCCGTTCTCGCTGGTGTTCCGCGCCGAGCCGGGCCGGGAGGATGTTCTGCTGAAGATCGCCTCGGCCTACGAAGCCGCCTCCAGGCGCCGCGTTCCGCCGCCCGCGTTCGGCCCACTCCCGGCGCAACCGCGTGCAGAGACCGCCAGGGGCTAGGCGCCGCGCTCGCTTCGTAGCGCGTCGACCAGCTCGCCGAGTCGCGGCAGGTCGTCGAGCCGGTCGACGAGCGCCTCCACCCGCGCGATGCCCGCGCCGCCGAGCACCACGCCCGCCAGCTCGCGGAACTTTGAGCGGAGCTCATCGTCTCTGTACGGATCCTGGTAGTCGCCGCGGGCGCTCTCGCGAAGGCGTGTCACCTGACGGCCGTCGGTGAAGGTGACGGTCACCCGCGCCGGCTTGAGTCGAGGCACCGCAGCGCTGAGCTCGGGATCCTCGCGGACCGTGACGCGCCGCCGGAACGCCGCGATCGCGGGATCGCGGACGGCTTCATCGGTGAATGCGTGATAGCCCGCGTTGCCTCGCAGGACGAGGGCGGCCGCCGCGTGGGGCAGGGAGTACTTGGCCGCGAAATAGTTCGCCGGGTTCGGCTCGCGCATGTTGGCGGCGAACCGATACGTCGCCACGTCGATGCGCTCGATGCCCGCGGGATCGGGGCGAAGATCCTCGAGGATGTCTTCCAGCGCGTCCAGCGCCGAGTAGATCGGATTACAGCACGCGCGCAGCCGGAAGTAGTTGCGCGCGATCTCCCAGCGCTGGCCCAGTTCCTCCGTGACGGCCTCGGGCTGGAAACCGTCGCCGACGAGCTGGCCGAAGGCCTCCTCGATGGCGTTCGGCTGCGCGGCGACGCCGGCCAGCGCCAGCTCGGGCGCGAGCGCCCCCGCGAAGCCGCTCATCCCGCCGGCCACGTTGAGCGCGGTCGCCCCCGCGACGGCGTTGGTGTAGCCGGGCGTGAGAACAAGGATCGCGCCAATCCTGAGCGCAAGGCTCATCTGCTCGGCGGTCGAGCCGCGTAGCCGCGCGCCGGCAGCGACCGCGCCGAGCAGGGGCGCCTGACCGTTCTGATGCGCGAGGGGCCGCGCCGTCAGGCCGGCGCCGAGCCTGGCGGCGACTTCGTAGCCGAAGATCAGGGCGGCCAGGGTCTCGCGGCCCGATCGTTCCAGCCATTCGCCGCTGGCCAGTGCCGTCGGCAAGACCTGCACCGCACCCTGGCAGGACACGTAGCGATGGCCCTCGCAGAGCTCGATCGACCGCCCGGCCAGTCCGTTGAGCAGCGCCGCCGTGCGCGGATCCGTCGTCGGCCAGCCCGGCGCGTAGACCGTCGCTCCCCGACCGCCGCTCGCAGTCAGCCGCGCCCGCGCGCCGGCCACTTCGGGTTGCACCGAGCCGGCGAGAATCACGCCGAGCGTGTCCAGCAGCACGAGCTTCGCATGCCCGCGAACCGTCGCGGGGATCGCCTCCCACGGCGTCGCGGCCGCGAAGTGCGCCAGCTCCTCGATGGCTTTGCCCATCACGATCTCCGTAGGTGAGTCAGCATTCAGCGCTGATTGAAACGCCAGCGGCGGAAGACGTATCCGGGATCCGCGTCCGTGCGGCCCTCGCCGATCAGCCGCGCGCCCTCGGCCTCGAAGTCGAAGAGGCGCTTGAGCTCCCGGCGGTCGGTGGGC
>QHSQ01000092.1:12932-18528 GCA_003221615.1 Candidatus Rokuibacteriota bacterium
GATCACCTCGAGATGAGGCGTGTTGAATATCGGCGCCCGGAGGTCCAGTCGACCGGATTCTGTGTACAGCACCTGGAGTGGAAAGCGGCGTAGCCCGTGTTGCGCTCGGAACTGATACAGGGCCTCTCCCAGCCCGCCGCCGATGTCGGGTGTTCCGATGAGATCGGGCTGATCCCGCAGCGTCTGAGCGCCGAAGGAGACGGCATCCGCACAGGCGCGGAGATAGCGCATGAGCTGCAGGTCGGCGAGCCGACCCGGTCGGGAGAAATCGCCGCCGGCGATCGCGCGGACGGGATCGTCGTGCGCCCCGGTCCGCTTCCACGTGAGGATTCCGTTCTTCGAGGCGATCACGTTCGCGTAGATCCAGGGACGATTCGGCCAGGGCGGCGGGAAGCCGAGCGTCTCGACGCGCTCGGGATCCGGTGAGGTCGGGCCGTGCGGAAAGCGCGTCTCTGAGTTCCGGGTCCACGAGACCCGCGCTCGATCGCTCGGCGTCACCCTCGATCCAATTCCCGAGTCTGCGGCGAACGTCCCTCGGACGCTGCTGGCGCCGCGCCTAGCGTCTCATGCCGCCCGTCGCTTGCGGGACGGGAGCGGGCGCGACGCGCCGGCCGACGGCCAGATACACGCCACCGGCGACGACGATCCCGACGAGCCAGCTCAGGTCGGCGCCGCTCAAGAGCCTGGTCGAGATCGGTCCCTGGAGCGCCGGCACGAGACCGTCTTCGACCGACCAGCCGGCTGCGAGACCCACCACGAAGGCCACGATCGCGCCCCAGTTGACGTCGCCGTACGCGCTGCGCTCTGGATCGCGATAGAGCTCGTCGACGTCGATGTGGCCACGACGCACGATGAAGAAGTCGGCCAGGACGATGCCGGCCCAGGGGCTCATCCACAGGAGCAGGCCGATCATCCAGTTGTCGAAGGCTTTCGCGAACGAGGGCTGGAAGACGAAGTAGATCGTGACGAGATAGCCGACGATGCCGGCGATGAGCGCGATGACGGTCCGCGAGAGCCGAAGGCCCATACTGAGCGCGGCCAGCGCGGCCGAGTAGACGTTCAGGATGTTCGTGGCGATCGGGCCGTGGAGCACCATCAACAGCACCAGGATGCTCATGACCCCGCCGAAGACCGCGCTCACCATCTTGGCCGGATCGGTGTCCTTCGTCACGCTGGCCACGGTCGCTCCGAGAATGGCGAGCCACACCGTCGGGACGTACATGCCGACGTAGCTGTACCAGAAGACGGCGGCGGACGACACGGACCGCGGAACGAACCGCGAATAGTCCGACGCCCACGTGACCCAGGAGATGCCCCAGCCCACGCCGATCGCGGTCATCAGGAGCGAGATCATCGCCAGGTGCGCGGCCGGTGGCAAGGTGCTGGTGAGCCCCCAGTTGACGATCCCGGGTCGGCTCCAGGCGAGAATGCTCATCAACGCCATGATCGCAGCGGTGATCGGCACCGTGTACTTCTCGAAGGTCCTGATGGCGTAGAACCCATAAATCCCGATGAAGACCTGGATCACCATGACGACGGTCGCGACGACGAGATTGCTCAGCCACGTGTCGTCGATCCCGAACTGACCGAGGATCGCGATCGCGATCTTGACCGGGAAGTAGGTGTTGACGCCGATCCAACCGAGGGTCATGAGGAACATCAAGGCACTCGGCAGGTACGCTCCTCGGCGGCCGAACGCGGCGCGCCCGAGCACCATCTGATTGACGCCGGTCTTGTGGCCCATCACCGTGAAGGCCGAGAAGATCGCGCACCCCACCAGGTTGCCCACCACGATGACCGCGATGGTCTCCCAGAGGCCGAGGTTGAGCACGATCCCCAGCGCGCCGAGGGCCCAGTTGATCGGCGCGATGTTGGCTCCGGCCCAGATCCACATCTGCTGAGGTCCGGTGGAGTCCTTGTCCGCTTCCGGGATTGGCTCGATGCTGTGGACGTCGACCTTGAGTCCGGCTCGGGTGTCCGTCGCCATGGTTTTCCCCCCGCCCGCCGAAGGTGTCCGGTGGTGTCGGGCGCGATACTGCGCCGCCGCCGAAGACGCTGTCAAGAACGTGGGGCCTGGGCGGAGTCGCGGATCCCCGGCGCCAACTGGTTCAGAAATGATCTGTCCGGTCAGAGATGCACCGATTCGAGTCGCCGGTCGGGCCGTGGAACCCCTTGATCCATTTGTAATGTTGATTCGGTATCACTTTTGCGTCAGGGGTCTTCTATGGGTGGCTTCGATGCCCGCAACGCCCGGCGCCCGTCCATCGTGGCGCAGTACGCAGCCCAGGTCGCCCAATGGCTGCGCGAGGATCCCGCCATCTCCGCCGTCGAGATCCTGCGGCGCGCGCAGGCCCTTGGCTACAACGGGGGCAAGAGCGCCCTCTACGAGCTGGTCAGGCGAGTCAGAACCCTGGACGAACGGCCCGGCGGGTCGCGACAGCTCATCGTCGTTTCGCCCGATCGGCAGCACCTTTACAACTTCTTCCGGCGCGCGTTCGAGGGTAACGCGACCGTTCAGGTGGTGCTCGATCGTCGCGTCGCGGAACGACCCCAGGGTGCCGAGCCCGAGGAGCGCGCGCGACGCTCGCGCAATCGGCGCCTACCGCAGAGGACGGACGGGCTCCTGCGCGCGATCGGCTGGACCATCATCCGCCTGCGCGGGCCGAAGATTCGTCGGGGCCAGGCCCCGGCAGCTTCCTGAGACCCTCGCTCAGACCGTCGCCTGAGTGCGCTCGAATCGCGCAAGGCTCCCGGCGAGCCAGCGAGCCGCGGTGCCGCCGATCAACGCCATCGCGATCGTGATCAGCAAGGCGCCAACGGTCGGTCCCAGCCCGGGCATCATCGGCTGAAACGCCGGCATCCGGCCGGTCGTGAGCCCCCAGAGCGCGAACAGGCCGCCTGCATAGATCACGGTTGCCAGCACCGGCCGTCGCCGAGGATCGAGCGCCACCAGGAGCAGCATCGGCAGCAGCGACAAGAGCCACGCGAGTGGTCCGCCCGGAACGCCGCCCGGCGTGCTCCCGTTCTTCCGCGCGATCGCGTGCGAGACCGCGATCGGCGAGGTCGGGTCCTTGGCGATCTCGTCCTGGACGACGGAGACCGGCTGGATGATCTCGAAGCCGATGCGCGCGATGTTCGCGCCGATCGTTCCGATGGCGAGAGCGACGATCACCATCACAATCGGCGTCGAGCGCCGGCCGGTGAGATGGACCGCCCCGATCAGGGCCGGCGGCAAGAAGAGCGCGCCCAGGATCGGAAAGGCGTAGAACCAGAGCCCGCCGTAGAGGTACGCGAGCCGACTGGCTGGCCGCAGCCCGACCGAGAGGCTGCCGTAGAAGCTGGTCAGGGCGATCACGAGCGCGACGTACCGGGGCCAGCTCTTCGCCGGATAGGCCTCGCGGGCGACCAGCGCGCACGCCAAGGTGTTGATCGTGACGCCCACGAGTCCGAGGAGATGCGGCGGGCTCCACAGGGTCACGTCGATTCCAAAGAGACGGTGCCAGAGGTCGTCGATCGGCGCCGCGAGAACGGTCAGCGCGATCCCGCACGACGCCAGGAGAAAGCCGGGCGTGCCGCTGATCCCGAGGACGCGCTCGGTACCTTCGGGCGCGCGGCCGGCGCGCCGGTGCCGGAGCGTGTCACGCGCCAGCACGCCGAAGCTGGCCAGGACGATGAGGGTCACCCCGCTGTAGGTCATGACGTGCGGCGGAATCCAGAACGAGTCGCGGCCGATCCGCACGTGCCACATGATGTCCCACTGCACGCCCCACCCGGCCAGCAGGTTGGCGCCCAGCAGGACCCAGAGCGCAGCGCGATAGAGGCCGAGCGCTGCGATACGGGTCGTGGACGTCTCGGTCGAACCTCCAAGGAGCGCGGTCTGCACGGAGCTCATCGATGCTTCTCCCGAGCGTGAAAGCGCGCCTCGGCCGGCGGGGCCCCGGCGCGACGGCCTGCAGCGCGCACGGCCCTGGCCGCAGAAGACGACGGTCGCAGATGAGTGCCCAGGCGCCGCAGGAAGCGCGCCTGAATTTGCTGGAACTCGGCGTCGGACGGTCGCGCGCCGGTGACCATGTGCACGACCTGAGGAAACGCCAGCGGAAAGATCGTCAGCGCCATGAGCGCCAGGACCAGGTACTCGGCCTCGAGATCCTGGTGCAGGCGGCCGGCGCGCTGCGCGTCGCGGAGGCGCTCGGCGCCTTCGACCCACGCCTTGCGGCGCTCCTCTTCGGCGATGGGCTTCCGCTCGCCGGCGCCCAGCGCTTCCCACTGCAACAGTCGGATCCCGTCCACGCGCTGCAGGACGCGCGTGAACAGGAACGGCAGGAGGTCGTCAGGATCAGCCGGCGCGGCGGCGACCAGATCGAGATTTGTCGCGATCCCTCCACGCAGGACGGCGCGGTAGAGCGCTTCCTTGTCGCCGAAGTAGTGGTAGAGCATCCGCTTGTTCACGGTCGCCGAGCGGGCGATCGCGTCCACGCGCGCGCCGGCGAAGCCCTTGGCGACGAACTCACGACGGGCCGCGCGCAGGATGCGCTCGCGGGTACGGACCGGATCGCGGCCTGAAGTAACCATACGGATACTTCCCTCGCGCCGAGAGTATCCATATGGTTACTTGCTGTCAAGGCGCCGTCGAGGCGGTCGGTGATGGGGAGGTCGCGGAGCTGAGGTGCCGGGCGGCGGGGAGAGCCGCCCGGCTCGGCGGGCTTGAGGTCAGTGCTTCGTGGCCAGGCCCTTGCGCTTCACGTAGCTCCAGAGCTTCTTGGTCATCTCGGCGGGGCCGATCGGAGTGGCCCCGAACAGCGACTCCAGGCTGTCCGTGCGGCCTCGGAAGCTGATGGCGTAGCCTCCGAACGCGGGCTTCTTGCTCGCCTTCTTCGTCATGGGTTCCCTCCTTTCCTCCCGAATTGTGAGCGACTCCGCTCCAATGACTACCACGCGCGGGGGGCAAGACAAAGGAAAACGACGATATCTGGGGCCCAGCGAGCGCCTGTCGCCGGCGCGGCCGCCCTGCCGTATGGTCGGAGCCCATGAAGTCCCGAGATGGGAGGGGTTGACCGTGAACGAATTCGAGGGAAAGAGCGTGCTGGTCACTGGATGTGGGCGGGTTCGCGGGATCGGCCGCGCACTGGCCGTCGCGTTCGCCCGCGCGGGGGCGGATGTCGCCGCGACCGATATCGCGGTCGGCGGGACGCGGAACGAGAACGAGGAGGGGCTCGAAGAGATCCGTCAGGGCTGGAAGGGGCTCGAGAGCCTGGCCGCGGAGGTCCAGGGCCTGGGACGCCGCGCCCTCACGCTCGTGGGCGACGTGAGCCGCGCCGCCGATGCCGAACGCTTCGTCGCCGAGGCGCTCGCGCGGTTCGGCCGCATCGACGTGCTCGTCAACAACGCGGCGGCACCCCACGGCGCCGATCGACGCCTGGTCTGGGAGGTACCGGAAGAGGCGTGGGATCTCGTGCTCGACGTGAACCTCAAGGGCACGTTCCTGATGAGCCGAGCCGTGATCCCGCACATGCTGTCGCGCCGCAGCGGGCGGATCATCAACATGGCGTCGGTCTCGGGCAAGCGCGGCACGCCTCGGCGCGGCGCCTACACCGCG
>QHSQ01000093.1 GCA_003221615.1 Candidatus Rokuibacteriota bacterium
CGGCGACGTCAAGAACATGCGCCAGCGGCACACCGCCGCCGAGGGGCAAGCGCGCGTCGAGCTCCTGAATCGCGCGGTGCTGAGGCTCGTGAACTTTCCGCTCCCCACGATCGCGATGGTGGACGGCTACGCCGTCGGCGCCGGCTCGAACCTGGCGCTCTGCTGCGACCTGATCGTCGCCTCCGACCGCGCGAAGTTCGGCGAGCTGTTCTGCAAGATCGGCCTGGCGGTCGACGGCGGCGGCACCTGGCTCCTGCCGCGGCTCGTCGGGATGGCGCGCGCCAAGGAGCTGATCTTCACGGGCGACGTCTTCGACGCCGCCGAGGCGCTCCGGATCGGTCTCGTCAATCGCGTCGTGCATGCCGCCGACCTGGCCGCGACCACGCGAGAGCTCGCCGAGAAGATCGCGGCGGGCCCGCCGCTGGCGCTGCGCCTGGACAAGCAGGCGCTGAATCGCGCGGCCAGCAGCGATCTGGCCGCGGCGCTCGAGGTCGAGGCGCTCTCGCAGGGCCTCGCGATCGCCTCCGACGACCATCGAGAGGGCGTCGCCGCCTTCTTCGACAAGCGCCCGCCGAAGTTCTCGGGCGCGTAGCACGCGGCGAGCGAGGTCCGCCTACGGCGTCGCGGGCGGCTTCGCGGGCGGCGGTGGCGGGCGGTAGCCGGGCGGCGGTTCGGTCGTCGGCTGGCGAGGGGAGCGGCGCAGCGCGTCGTCCAGCTCGGGCGTGGCCTTGCGCATCTCGTTGGTGATCTTGGCCGCGTCGATCGCGGTGCCGATCACGCGCGGCGTGATCAAGAGCAGCAGCTCGGTCTTCTCGACCAGCCGCTCGGTGAACCGGAACAGATAACCGACCAGCGGGATGTCCTTGAGCAGCGGGATCCCGCGGTCGGTGGTGGTCAGCTTGTCCTGGATGAGCCCACCCAGCACGAGCGTCTGACGGCTCAGCAGCACGACCGAGGTTTCCGCCTCGCGCTTGATGAACGAGGGCGAGTTCGTCGGCGCCACCGCCGGTCCGATCGAGTTCACTTCCTGCTTCACGTCGAGCGCGACCGTGCCCTGCTCGCCGATGCGCGGCGTCACCGTGAGGATCACGCCCGCGTCGCGGTACTCGACGGTCTGGTTGAGCCCGGCGGTGGTCGTCGTGGTCGTGGTGGTCGTGGTCGCGGCGGCGACCTGTCCGGTGGTCTGGCTGGTGACGACGGGGACCGACGTCGACACGTTGATGACCGCCTTCTTGTTCTCCGAAGTCATGACGTGCGGATTCGAGACGATGTTGACCTTGTTGTCGCTCGCCAGCGCGTTGAGCATCGCGATGAAGTGGTCCGTCGCGAACGTGAAGGCCGTGAGTCCCTGGCCGAAGGGCCCAAGGACCGCCGCCGGGCCCGCGACGCCGGCCGGAAACGTCATCGTGCCGCCGTCGGAGGTCGGCGTCGTCGGGAGCCCAGGCGGCCCCGTGTTGGTGTTGGCGAAGTTGAAGCGGCCCTGGCGCACCGCCCAATCGATGCCCAGCCGCGTATCATCGGTCAGCGTGATCTCGGCCACCAGCACCTCGATCAGCACCTGGCGCGACATCCGGTCGAGCTGCTTGATGGTGTTCTCGATCTCGGTCCAGCTCCGCGGGAAGGTCGTGACGATCACCGCATTGGTGACTTCGTCGGCGATGAAGCGCACCTGGCCCTCGGCCAGGACATCGGGCGCGTTCGCGCCGCCCGCCGGCCCCGCGCCACCCGGCGGCGGAGCGTAGATCGGCGGCGGCGGAGGCGGCGGCGCTCCCGTCCGCCCGGGCGTGGTCGACGGCGTCGGGGGCGAGCCCGCCGACGTGGTCGGCGAGGAGTCGCGCGCGCCGTAGATGGCGTTCAGCGTCGCGGCGAGGTCCTTCGCCTTGGCATTCTCCGCGTAGTAGATGAAGACGCGACGGCCGCCGTAGATATTGACGTCGAGCTGCGAGACCAGGCGCCTGATCGTCTCGACCTCGTGCTTCTTGGCGTGGACGATCAGCGAGTTCGAGCGGCGCTCGGGGAGGATCAGCGGCGCGCGCTCGGCGCCTGCGCTCGGCTGCCCCGGCGCCGCCGGCTGGGGCACGCCGGGCGTGGGCGGCGCCACCGGCGCGGGGGCGGGCGGCGTCCCCGGCGCCGCGAAGCGGACGCGGCCGCTGGCGAAGAGCTGGGTCAGGATCGCCGCGAGCTCGCCGGCGTCGGCGTACGAGATCGGGATGATCTGGAGCTCTTCCTGCGCCACCTGCACGTCGACGAGGCGGATGATGTCGAGCAGCCGGGTGACGTTCGACGCCGCGTCGGTGATGATGAGCACGTTCGTCTCGCGATGCGCGATCAGGGTGCCCCGCGTCGAGATGAGCGGACGCAGGAGCGCGCTGAGATCCGCGACCGACGAGTACTTGATCGGCACGATCTGCGTGATGATCTCGTCGGTCGTGCGGTTCGGATCGGCCGTCGGGCCGACGATCGTCGGCACGGCGCGCTCGCGCGCGCCCTCGATGCGGACGATCTTGTAGAGGTTCCCCGATTTCACCGCCGTGAAGCCCTGCACCTCGAGGATCGCCAGCAGCACCCCGAATACTTCTTCCTGAGCGATGCGGCCGGAGGTCTGCACGGTGACCTTGCCGCGCACGTCGGGCGCCAGCACGTAGTTGAAGCCGATGATCTCGCTGGCCGCCTGGATGACGGTCTCGATGTCGGCGTTGTCGAAATTGAGGACGACGAAGCGCCCTCGCTGCCCCGGCGGAACCGGCGGCGCGGTCGGGGGCGGTGGTGGCGGTGGAGTCGGCGTGGCTTCGGGCGGCACCGGTGCCGGCACCGCGGGCACCGTGCGTGGCCCGACCGACACCGGGGGCAGTGGCGGGCGCGTCTCGCCGGTCGCCGGCGGCGCTGCCTCGGGCGCCGGGGGCGTGATCAAAGTCGGCCGCGGCCGCTGGCGCTGCGAGGCGCACCCGGCGGCAACGACGATCAGCATGAGCGTGGCGACGAGGCGCTTCATTCTACTGGGTCGGCGCCGGCAGCGGCTGGCCGGATGGATCCTGAGGAATCGGGGGCATGCGGCGACCGAGGCTCGGCGCCGGCCGACCGAACGGGACCGGTTGACCCGGTGTTGGCGGCTGTACCGCCGGCGGAGGGGGCGTGGGTTGTCCTGGCGTCACCGGCTGCGGCACCGGAACCCCAGGCGGCGTGAAGGCCCGTGGAGACGGCTGGGTTGCGCCAGGCACCGGCATCAGGCCTTGATTCGGGAGCTGGCCTCCGCCCCCCGGGCCCGGCAGGGCCTGCTGACCGGGCATCGGTTGCTGGGCGCCCGGCTGCGGTGGCGCGGGCCTCGGTTTCGACGGGTCTCGCAGGCGCACGTCGACCATGCCCTCCGGACGAGCGATCACGACCGTATCCGCTGAAATCGTTTGCACGGTGCCGCCGGCGATCGGATCGCCGACGCGATAGCCGGCGATCCGCTTCGTGAGCGGATCTTCTAGATACGCGATCGGCGAGCCTTCGCGCAAGACCACCCCGTGCAGGGCCGGCTTGGCGACCAGGACCGGCGCGCCGCCGGCCAGGGCCGGCCCCGCCGTCTCGCTTCGCGTCGGGCTGAACAGATTGCGGGATGCGATCACGTTGTAGGCCTGCGGGGGCAAGCGCGAGTCCCCGGCCGGCGCGGTCGCAGCCGATGCGCCGACCGCCGGCCGACCGCGCGGCGTGGCCGGCGGACGCGCGGTCAACAGCTGTTTCGCGATGAGCACGATACAGAGGACGGACACGGCCGCGAGCACGACATTGACGAAGAGGAGCCGCCGCGGCATTTAGCTTTTGGCCTTGCCCGGCGCGTTGGGCAGGATGAACCCCGAGATCGTGAGCGTCACGAGGAGCTCCTTGGGCTGGCTCAGGTTGACGACGCGGACCTTGAGGTCCTGGACCGGCAGGAGCTTGGTCGCGCCGTCCAGCCGCGCGAGCAGATCGACGAGCTGCCGGATCTCGCAGGACACGGCGATCTCGACCGGGATCTCCAGGAGCTCGCCGCGGTCGGCCGGTGGCAGGATCCGCTCGCTGCGGACTTCGGTCTTCGCTTGCGCGGCCATGTCCTTGACGATCTTCTGCAGCTCCGAGGCGGCGACCGCGGGCGTGGCCGACGTGAGGAAGCCCTCCGCGAGCTTGTCGAACCGCGTCGTCGTCGACTCGAGCTCGGCGTTGATCGCGGCGCGTCGCGCGATCAGCTCGCGCTTCTGGAGTAACACCTGCTCGCGCGCCGGCACCAGCTCACCGGCGGACCGATTGTGCTCGAGGATCGGCTCGATCACCAGCAACCAGCCGCCGAGGATGACTCCGACCGCAATGGCCAGGCCGACCAGGATCCGCTCGCGGCGAGAGAGATTGCCGATCATTGCCGTGGCGCTCCGGGTTGACGGGACGGGAATCCCTGCCGCTCGACCTGCGGTGACTCGTTGCCGCGCGGCGACTCGTTGGCGCGCGGCTGCCTGACACCCGGCGCGGCGGGCGGCCTGGCGGCCGGCGGCTGGGGCGCGGCGGCCGGCGCCGGCGGCGCCGGCGCCTCCCACGCCGCGCGGATCCTGAACTGCTCGCGATCCCGCCCGCGCGTGACCGGCGACGCGAACTCGACGCGCTCGAGACGCGGCGAGTTCTCCAGGAGCGGGATCAAGTTGCTGGCCGCGCCCGCCTGTCCCGTCAGCTCGACGCCCTTGGCGTCGAGCGCGAGATAGGTGACCCACGCATCGCTCGGCAGGATCTCGGTCAGCTCGCGGAGCACCGCCAGCGGCTGGAGCGCGGTCGTGTTGATCTTCTGCACGGTGTCGAGCAGCTGGCGCTTCTGATCGAGCTCGCGCGCGACGCGCTCGACCGCCCGCACGTCCGGATCGATGCGCGCGATCTCGCCGTTGAGGCGCGCGAGACGTCGGCTCTCGACGAAGCCCGGCACCAGCAAGGCCGCCAGCACCAGCAGCACGGTTGCCACCAGCGCTCCGGCGGTCCTCAGCTCCTGCCGCGTGAACCGGCGCGGCTTGATGGCCGAGGGGATCAGGTCGAGCGAGCGAATGGTTCGGTTGGAGGCCGTCGCCACGGCGAGCTCCAGCGCCCCGCGCGGCTCGCCGACCTGAGCCAGGCGGTGCTCGGCCCGCGACGACCAGGGCGGATCGGAAATCGGAACGCCGAGGTCGAGCAGCGGCGCGGCGGAGGCGCCGTCGCCCGAGACCCAGATCGCGTTGCAGGTGCGCCAGCGCGCGCCGACGAAGCTTCGCCGGGTCTCGGTGTTGAGCGTCGCGTCGTCAGCGGCGGTGAAGCTGCGGCTGAACACGACCATCGAGCCGTGGAGCAGGACCAGATCGGCCGTGTCGCCGCAGCGGTGTAGCCACGCGACGCGCTGCTGGCGATCGGTCTCGACCAGCGCGAGCAGGTCGTGCGCGGACACCGTGATCGACACCGGGCGCAGCTTCGCTTCTTCGGCGAGGCGCAGGGCGGCGTCGATCAGTCGGCGGTCGGCTGCGGCGATCAGGACGCGCTTGGCCTCGCTCGCGCCCTCGACGTCGGCGTCGGCCGGCAGCAAGACGAAGTCGGACGCGGCGTCGTCGGCCGGGATCGGCAGATGACGCTCGAGCTCGAACCTCACCATGTCCTGCGTTCCGCCGGCGACGGCCGGCAGCTCGATCGGCTTCACGGTGACGGCCGAGCGCGCGAGGCCGATCGCCACCGTGCGCGCGGGCAGCGCTCGCGCGTCGAGCTCCGCGCGCAGCGCGGCGCCCGGATTTTCCGCGTCGATGACGAACGTCTCCACCCGATCCCGCTGGATCGCCGCGACGGCGAGCCGGTCGCCGAGCATCACGACGGCGAGCCGAAGCCGCGAGAGTTTCGGAACCGCGAATTTCATCATGGTAGGGTAACACCCCTAACCGATCGGACGGAAAGTGTCAACGGGCCCCCGGCATCTCGAGAATGACGACCGAAGGCGGGTCGACGTCGGTGCGTTTCTGGACGATCGCGGTCAACCGGGCGGCCACGCGGTCGTCCACGATACCCTCCGCCTCGACGCGGAACGTACGCGTGGCGACCCCCAGGTTTCGGCCGCCGAACTTGCCGGGCACGTTCGGGAAGGGCCCGTTATTGTGGCGCGATTGGAGAACTTCCGTGATCTCGGCGGTCGAGAGCCCGAGCGCGGAGAGCACCGCGGAGCCGGCGGTGTTCATGTTCACGGTTCCGGTGCTGCGCACGGTGACGAGGCTCGCGAGCCCCACACGATCCTTGGAGCCGTTGTAGATCGCCGAGGTGATGCCCTTGATCTGCAGGAGCTCCGTGATCGACTCGATGTTGGCGTTGCGCGCGCGGTATGGGATCGGAAGCTTCAGGTAGTAGTCGTCGCTCTCGGCGCCGTTGGCGCGGTGCTCCTCGTTGGGGTCGCGCCAGTCCTGGACCGAGTCGACGATGATGTCGCGATTCTCCTTTTCGATCCCGAGCGTCAGCAGGAGACGATCGAAGCGATCGGGCGGAGAGGTGTTGATGTTGAGCCGGGCTTCCTCGTCGGTGATGCGATACGAAAACTGGCCGCCGACGAGCTCGGCCTTCGTGCGGCGGAGCCTCGGCAGCGGCCGCCGGTCGGCGGTATAGAAGGTGAGGAGGCCGTCGTCCTCCTCGACGACGAGCGGGGCGTCGGCGACGATCTCGCGAATCGCCTGCTCGAGCCCGGTTTCGGCGAGATGATTGCCGATGATTCCGTTCTTGTACGCGCGCACCGCCGAGGCCTCGAGCCGCATCGAGTAGGCGAACTCGGCGCCGACGACCGCCACCAGCGCCAGCACCAGCAGCACGACCAGCAGCGCGAACCCGCGCTGGTCTTCGAGCACTCGCCGCGGCTCGGCCGGCGCGCCCCCAGCCCCGCGACGGCCCGCGCCGCGCACCACCACGCGCCGCCCGCCCGTCATTGCTGCTGTTGCTCGATGCCCACGCGGAGGGGCACGGTCAAGGGAAGGAGCGCCTGGGCGCGGCCGTTGAGCGTCCCGCCCACGCTGACGCGGATGGCGCGCGGAAGCCGCTTCTGGGTCTCGACGTCCCACGAATCCTGCCAGGCGCCGCTCTCGTCGAGATAGCTGAACGAGACCTCGGTCAGGGTCGGGTCGTTGAACACGACCACCGCGTCGGTGAACGGATTGCGGTTCGGCAGCACGCGCTGCCGGATGACGAGGCCCCGCTGCTCACCGGTGGTGCCGAGCTCGATCACGACGGCGGTGAACGCGACGGGAATCGACGGGGGATACGGGGCGGCCTGCGTCACGAATTCGAGGCTCGACCCGCTGCCGCCGAAGAGCAGCACCGCGGTCGGGGTGTCCCCGCGGGGCGCGTTGTACGGATAGGCGGAGCCGACCGACCGGGCCAGGGTCAGCGCCACCCCGCGAAGGTGCTGATACGCTTCGGCGCGATCCTCGCCCTGGCGCCAGGAGGCGAGCGCGATCCTCACGCTGCTGAACGCGATCACGACGAGGGCGCCGACCATGGCGAGCGCCAGCAAGAGCTCGAGCAGCGTGAAGCCGCGCTGATCCCGCCTCACCGCGGCATCCCCGGTGTCTGCATCCCGGGCGTCCGCGGCAGCACCCCCGGCGTCCGCGGTAATCCCGATGTCGCCGGCACGACCGATGACCTCGGCAGCCCCGTGTTCGGGGTCTCGGCCGACGTCCGGAGGCTCACGATCTCGACGCCGCGCTTGTCGCCCCAGCTCACCTTCACGTCGATCTGATAGACGCGCCACTTCGCGGTCGCCGCCGTGCGCGTGAGATCGGGCGCCGCCACGACGGTGACGACGCGCTCCCAGTCGAAATTGCCCTCCTTGCCCTGTTCGCGTCCCTCGACCGGAATCACCAGCTCACGCGTCTTCTGATCGGCGAGGAGCACGGCCTGCTGGTGATCGCCGGCCACCTTCAGCAGCCGCAGGCCCTGGGCGAAGCCCTGGATGACGGCGACCACTGCGACGCTCAGGATCGCGAACGCGATCAGAACCTCGAGGAGCGTGAAGCCTCCCTGCGCCCCGCCCGAGCGGCGGCGCGACGGCACATTGAAGCCGGGGCTCATTCGCGCTGGCTCCGAACGCGGCCGGTGACCGCGTCGACGCTGACGCGATAGCTGATCTTCCCCGAGGTCAGGTGGAACTGGCCGCCGCTGGAGGTGCCTTGCGGCTCGAAGCGAACGGTCAGGGTGCCCGGCGCCTCGGTCGAGATCGCGATCGTGTTCGAGAGCGCGCGCGTCCAGCGGACCTCGTCCTCGCCGGTCGTGACCGTCAGCAGATGATTCGTCGGGTTGATCATCACGGCGTACGGTTGCCGGGTGGTGATCGCCTGCTCGCGCGCGTGACGGAAGGTCGCCGAGAACCCCGCGACCTCGGCGCGGACGCGTAGCGCCTCGGTGCTCCGCCCGATCGTGGGGGCGACGAGGCCCACCGCGATCGCGACGACCAGCAGGGTGACGATCAGCTCGAGGAGGGTGAAGCCCCGCGCATCTACTTCTGGCTGCTGTCCCATGAGGTGATGTCCGCGTTCTCGCCTTCGCCACCCGGCGCCCCATCGGCGCCTTCGGACCAGAGGTCGTATTCGCCGTTCTGACCCGGACAGCAGCGGTACTTGTACTGATTGCCCCACGGATCCTTGGGTACGGCCTTCTTGAGATAGGGGCCGTTCCAGTTGTTGACGTTCGGATTCCGCTGGAGCGCGTCGAGGCCCTGGCCCGAGTTGGGATACGAGCCGATGTCGAGACGATACTGGTCGAGCGCCGCGCCGAGCAGCTCGATCTGCGCGCGCGCGGCCGCCTGCTTCGACTGGCCCACCCGCCCGAACAGCCGCGGCCCCACGAGCCCAACCAGCAACCCGAGCACAATGATGACGACCAGGAGCTCGATCAGCGTAAAGCCCCGCTGATCGAAGAGGCTACGCCCGACGAGTGAGCGCCGTCGTCCCCGTAGATCGCGATATTCGTCACGAGAATCGGTGGATCGGGCGAGGCGGTCGGAGCGGGGGTGGGGGAGCCCCTGCGCGCCGCGTGTAGTCAGCGCGCGGACGCCGGAACGTAGCCGATTAGACGCCCGGTGCATCAGAGCCGTCGTCGGCGCGCAGGGGCTCCCCCACCCCCGCTCCGACCGCCTCGCCCGCCTCAAAGCGGTATCTCGTTGATGGAGAAAATAGCGAGCATCATGGCCACGACGATGAACGCCACCAGTACCCCCATGCTGAAGATGATCACGGGCTCGAGGAGTCGCAGCGCGCGCTTGAGATCGGTCCCGACGTCGGTCTCGAACGTCTCGGCGACCTTGATCAGCATGTCCTCGAGCCGGCCCGTCTCCTCGCCGACTCGCACCATGTGGATCGCCAGGACCGGGAACGGCGCCTGCTCCTGCATGCCGGCCGCGATGGTGCCGCCGCGCTTCACGCCGTCGGAGAGCCGCGCCACCGCCTGCCCGATCGACTGATTCGTCATCGTGTCGCCGACGACTGCGAGCGCGCCCATGACCGGGACACCGCTCTTGAGCATGGTCCCGAGCGTCCGGGCGAAGCGCGCGGTCTCGATCTTCATGACAAGCGGCCCGATCACCGGAAGGCCGAGGATGGTCTGGTCCCACTGCAGCCGTCCTTGCGGACTGCCAGTCCACATGCGCCAGGCGAGCATCGCCGCGAGGACGAGGAGGACACCGACCCACCAGTAGGACGAAAAGATCGCGCTCACCGTCAATAAGATCTGCGTCGGGAGCGGGATCGCCTGGCCGAGGTCGGCGAAGATCGTCGCGAACCGCGGGATCACGAACGTCATGAGGAAGATGATGGCGCCGATGCCGAACGTGAAGACAACCGCCGGGTAGGCGACCGCCGTGATGACCGCCTCGCTGAACGCGGCGCGCGCCTCGAGGAACTCGGCGAGCCGACGCAGCGTGACCTCGAGCACGCCGCCCCGCTCGCCGGCGCGGATCATGTTGATGTAGAGCCGGGAGAACGGCCGGGGATGGTGCTTGGCGAGCGCCTCGCTCAGCGAGGCGCCGCCGCGCACGCTCACCTGCAGATCGGCGACGATCGCCTTGACGCGCGCGTTCGGCGCCAGCTCTTCGAGAATCGCCAGCGAGCGATCGAGCGGCAGGGTCGCCTCGAAGAGCGTCGCGAGCTGCTGGGTGAACGCCAGGACGTCGCCCTGGCTGATCCGGCCCGAGCCGCCGAGCGAAAGCCAACTCTGGCGGTCGGCGTGGGGCGCGACACGGATCGGGAAGTACGAGTCGCGCTGGAGCCGCTCGACGACGGCGCGCGCGTCGGGCGCTTCCATCACGCCATCGATCGTCTGGCCGCGCCGGTCGGCCGCCCGATAGACGAAAACGGGCATAGCGGACTAGGCGTCTTCCTGCGTGACTCGGAGCACTTCCTCGACGGTGGTGACGCCCGCACACGCCTTGGCCCAGCCGTCGAGCCGCAACGTGACCATGCCGGCTTCGAGCGCGACGCGACGGATCTCGCGGGTGGGCGCTCGCCTGAGAATCAGGCTGCGCGCGTCCTCCGTGATCGGGAACAGCTCGTAGATGCCCGTTCGCCCGCGGTAGCCGGTGCCGCGACACTCGTCGCAGCCGGCGCCCGGATAGAGGCGCGTCCCGTCGGCGCCGGCGATGCCGAGCGCGCCGAGGTCGGCCGCCGACGGAGTGTCGGCCGCGCGGCAGGACGTGCAGATGCGCCGGACCAGCCGCTGGGCGAGGACGCCTTCCAGCACCGAGGCCACCAGATAGGGCTCGACACCCATGTCTTGAAGTCGCGTGATCGCGCCCGGCGCGTCGTTGGTGTGAAGGGTCGAGAAGACGAGGTGGCCGGTGAGCGAGGCCTGGATCGCGATCTCGGCCGTCTCGAGGTCACGGATCTCGCCGATCAGGATCACGTCGGGATCCTGGCGGACGATGTGCCGGAGCCCGGTGGCGAAGGTCAGGCCGATCTTCGGCTTGACGGCGATCTGGTTGACGCCCTTCAGCTGGTACTCGACCGGATCTTCGACGGTGATGATCTTACGGTCCGGCGAGTTGATCTTGTCGAGGGCCCCGTAGAGGGTCGTCGTCTTGCCGGATCCGGTCGGGCCGGTGACGAGGAGGATGCCGTGCGGTTGCCGGATCAACCCTTCGAAGCGGGGCAGCATCCCCGGAGAGAAGCCGAGCTTCTCGAGCGGCAGGAACACGCTCTGGCGGTCGAGGAGACGCATCACGATCGACTCGCCGTGCACCGTCGGGATCGTGGAGGTGCGGATGTCCACACGGCGGTTGTGGAGCGTGACGCGGATGCGCCCGTCCTGGGGCAGCCGCCGCTCCGCGATGTTCATCTCGGCCATCAGCTTCACGCGGGAGGTCACCGCGGCCTGCAACCGACGGGGCGGCGCCTCCTGGTCGAAGAGTATGCCGTCGATGCGATACCGGATCCGGAGCGTGTCCTCGAAGGGCTCGATGTGGATGTCGGAGGCCTCGGACGTGATGGCGTTCTCGATCAATAGATTGACGAGCCGGACCACCGGCGCCTCGAACGCCATGTCGCGCAGCTGGTTGACGTCCTCGTCACCCTCGCCGGCGCGATCGTCATCCATGCCCTCGACGATGCGCTGCAGCGGCGTCGCCACGCCGTCGTAGGTCCGGTCGATCGCCTCGACGATCGCGTCGGCCGGGCACACGACGACCCGGACGCTGAGGCCGGTCGACTGCGCGAGGTCGTCGACGATGATTGGATTCAGCGGATCCGCGGTGGCGACCGTCAACACGCTGCCCTCGACGCTCACCGGGCAGACCGCGTACTGGCGCAGGTACTTCGGCGAGAGATTTTTGACGATCGGCAAGGGCGCCGGCAGCTCGTCGCGGGTGAGATAGGCGAGGTTCTGCTGCTGCGCGAGCGCGCGGAGCACGTCGTCGTCCTTGACGGCGCCGAGCGAGACGAGGGCCTCGCCGACGCGCTCACCCGTGGTCCGGGCGCGCACGAGCGCCTGCTCCACGACGTCGGGGGTGGTCAGCCGTTCACCGACGAGGATCTCACCGAGACGGCGGAAAAGCCCTGTGATGCCCATGCTATGCTCCCGGTCATGGTAGCATACCTGACCTTCGTGGCCGTCGCGGCGGTCGCTGATCTCGCCGGCGCCCTGCTCGTGACCACCGTGCACCAGAAGGGTCTGGCGCCGCTGCGATATTTCGTCGCCGGCGGCGCGGGATTCATGCTGGCGGCCGCGTTCGTGCGCATGCTTCCCGAGAGCGCGCAGGTCCCGCACGCGTTCCTGTTCGTCCTGATCGGCTACTTCGGAGTGCATCTCTTCGAGCACACGGTGGCGCCGCACTTCCACTTTGGCGAGGAGAGCCACCCGGAGGCGCTGCTCCATCCCTCGGCCGGATACCTGGCGCTGCTCGGTCTCGGCGTCCACACCCTCTTCGACGGCGTCGCGATCGCTGCCGGGTTCATGATCGGACCCGCCCTCGGCGTGCTGCTCTCCGTCGCGGTGTGCCTGCACAAGGTGCCCGAGGGCGTCACGATCGCGTCGATCATGCTGGCCGGCGGTCAGTCGCGCGCGACGGCGATCGGCGCGGGCGCGCTCCTGGGCGCGCTGACCATCGCGGGCGCGGCGGCCACACGCTTCGTGGCCCAGCAGCACGTCGGCTACGCGCTCGCGCTATCGGCCGGCGTCACCATCTACGTGGCCGCGTCGGATCTCATCCCGGAGGTGAACCGCGAAGGGGGGCCGGCGCTCGGCTGGACGGTGTTCGGGGGGCTGGTGCTCTTCGCGCTCGCCGACTGGCTCGTGTCTCCGCTCGGCGGCCACTGATGCTAAGCTCCGTCTCGCGATGAAGGTCCTCGTGCTGCATGGGCCGAATCTCAATCTCCTCGGCACCCGCGAGCCCGCCGTGTACGGCCGCACGACGCTCGGGCAGGTCGACGGGATGCTCCGCGATCACGCGCGCCGCCGCGGTCACGCGGTCGAGTGTCGCCAGTCCAATCACGAGGGCCAGCTCGTCGACTGGCTCCAGGCCGCGCGGCGCGAGGGCTTCGCCGGCGTCGTCTTCAATCCCGGCGCGTTCACGCACTACTCGTTCGCGCTCCGCGACGCCGTCGCGGCGATCGCGCTGCCGGTCGTCGAGGTCCACCTGTCGAACGTGCACGGGCGCGAGGAGTTCCGGCGCCACTCCGTGATCGCCGCGGTCGCGCGGGGACAGATCTCGGGGTTCGGCCCGCAGAGCTATCTGCTCGGCTTCGACGCCCTCACGGCGGATTCGCGCCGACCGACTCGGAGGCGGTGAATCGCCATCGCTACCCCGGCGTCTAACGACGACGGGAGGGCGAGCGAGTGAATCCCGGTGGACACGGACGAAACGGCCCTCATCGAGCGGTGCCGTGCCGGCGACCTGGCGGCATTCGAGCCGCTGGTCGAGAAGTATCGCCAGCGCGTCTATCGCCTCGCCTACAACGTCCTGCGCGACCCCGAAGAAGCCTGGGACGTCGCCCAGGACGCCTTCATCCGCGCCTTCCAGGCGCTGCCCTCGTTCCGCGGCGACTCCGCCTTCTACACCTGGCTCTTTCGGATCGTGATGAACGTCGCGCGCGACCGCGCCCGACAGCACGCGGCGCGCGGCCGAGCCTTCGGCACCGAGCGCGTCGACGAGAAGGACTGGGACCGCATCCTGGTCGATCAGGGGACCGCGCCCGACAGTCACGCGACGCAGATCGAGGAGCGCGAGCGGATCGGGCGCGCGCTGGCCACTTTGTCGGAGCCGCACCGGGCCATTATCATGTTGAGTGATCTCGAAGGGCTGTCGTACCGCGAGATCGCGGAGGTACTGAACATACCGATGGGGACCGTGATGTCGCGGCTGCACAACGCCCGCCGGCGTCTGCGGGACGCCCTCGGGCCTCTCCTGGTCCTGGTCCTGGCGCTGCTGCTGGCCTTCGCGCTGGCAGCGGTGACCGAGGCGCAGTCGGTCGTCAGGTTCGGCACGCGAATCATTCTGGCCAGCGATAGCCCCCCGCCCAACGCGCCGAGCCTCGCGCCGGAGCCGTCCGACGAGCGCCTCGAGGCCTTCCTGCCGAAGCTGCGCCAGCTCTTCCGCTACAACAACTACACCTCGCTCGAGCGCTACCGCGCCGAGGTGCCCGTCGGCACGACGCAGCGTTGGCCCGTGCCGGGCGACCGAAAGCTCGAGGTCACGCCAAAGAGCGTGCGCGGCGGCGCGGTGAGCTTCAACATGCGGCTCACGCGCGGCAGCGTGACGGAGCTGTCCACCAACATCCAGGCGCAATCGGGCAACCCGGCGGTGATCGGCGGCCCCAAGCACGGCTCGGGCACGCTCATCATCATCCTCTGGACCAACCCCAACCCGTGATCGGCAGGCCCCGATGAGCTCCGGCGAGGACCGCTACTACCGCGAGCGCGCGCGGATCGAGCAAGGCCACACGAAGTACCGCGAGAAGCTCCGCGAAGAGGGCAAGCTCTTCGTCCGTGACCGGCTCAAGCTCCTGCTCGACCCGGGCGCCGAGTTCCAGGAGGACTGGCTCTTCGCCCGCTCGAACGAAGCCGACACGCCGGCGGACGGCGTGGTGACCGGAGTCGGCAAGGTCGGCGGCCGTCCCGTGTGTGTCATGGCCAACGACTACACGGTCAAGGCGGGCTCCTGGGGTGAGAAGACCATCCAGAAGATCATCCGCATCCAGGAGAAGGCCGCGCGGCTGCGCGTGCCCCTCCTCTATATGGTGGACGCCGCTGGCGGGCGCATCTCCGAGCAGATCAAGATCTTTCCGGGGCGTTTCCACGCCGGCCGCATCTTCTACAACGAGGTCCAGCTCTCCGGCGTCGTTCCCCAGGTGTGCGTCCTCTTCGGGCCGTCGCCGGCGGGCTCGGCCTACCTGCCCGCGCTGACCGACGTCGTCATCATGGTCGAGGGCAAAGCCTCGCTCTACGTCGGCAGCCCGCGCATGGTCGAGATGGCGATCGGCGAGAAGACGACCCTGGAGGAGCTGGGTGGCGCGCTCATGCACTGCAAGGTCTCCGGCTGCGGTGACGTGCTCGCCGCGTCCGACGAGGACGCGCTCGCGCTTGCGCGCCGGTATCTGACCTACATGCCGCAGTCCTATCGTGAGGTCCCGGCGTCCTCGAGCGCCGCCGAGCCGAAGCCCGGCCGGTCGATCGACGAGATCGTGCCGTACGACCAGCGCAAGTACTTCGACATGTACCAGGTCATCGACCGGCTGATCGACGCCGGCTCGTGGTTCGAGATCAAGCGACTGTTCGCGCAAGAGATCATCGTCGGCTTCGCGCGC
>QHSQ01000425.1 GCA_003221615.1 Candidatus Rokuibacteriota bacterium
CCTGTAGCTCCCGTCGGGGCTTCGCTCGTAGATTGTCGAAGGGTGAATCGCGGGCGAGAGAGCGCCCGACGCTTGATCGATCTCACCGAGGGCTTGGGCGGCGAGCGTTTCGCGTGAGAGTCCGTCTGTCATTGAAACCTCAGCGGTGAGCCAGAGCCGGGTGAGGTTTTGTCTGGCCCATCAAGCGCGCGACGACGAGACCAGAGACGAACGTGAGCGCCGCGACGAGGTGGATAGCTGCCGCGATACCGACGAGGTCCGCGACAGCACCGGAGAGCAGGGCCCCGATGGCGTATCCGAGATCGCGCCAGAATCGGTAGACGCCGAGGCTGGTCGCGCGCCACGCCGGATGTGCATGGTCCGTGATCGCGGCCAGAAGCGTCGGGTAGACCATCGCCGTCCCGAGTCCCTGCAACGCCGCCCCGACTAGCCACGCGACATAGGTCGGCACCAGGACCGTCAACCAGATCCCTCCGGTTTGGACGATCATGCCTCCAGCGATCAGCTCCTTCCGGCCGAAGCGGTCCGACAACGGCCCGGTCGCGACCTGCAGAACGCCCCACACCATGGGGTAGACCGCCTTGATGAGGCCGATGCTGGAGACGCCGAGACCATAGCTGGCGAAGAACAGGGGATAGAGACCCCAGGACATGCCGTCGTTGAGATTGTTCACGAGGCCCGCCTGGCAGGCCGCGAAGAGGCTCACGTTCCCAAGGGTCGTGACGTAGAAGACGTGGCCAAGCGATGGACGGACGCTGCCCGTCGTCTGGGGTGCCGTGGCCGCTTCGAGGTGCGCGTAGGGACGCGTCTCTCTCACGAACAGAATGGAGACAACGAGGCCGACAACGGCGATGACAATCCCAAGATAGAAAGGCTGCGGGCGCAACGCGCTGTGCGCGGCGATGTAGCCCGTGACCCACGACATCACCCCCACCGCGAAGTAGCCCGCAAACTCGTTCAGGCCAAGGGCGAGGCCCCGGCGCTTCGGTCCAACCAGATCGACCTTCATGATGACGGTCATCGACCACGCCGTCGCCTGATTGGCGCCAAGCAGCACGTTAGCGAGGTCGATCCACCACCACGCCGGTGCGTAGATGATCAGGAACGGTACGGGCAGGGCGAAGAGCCAGCCGACGACCAGGATCGGCTTGCGGCCGATGCGGTCCGACGCCCGGGCCGCGAGCAGGTTGATCACCGCCTTCGTCACCCCGAAGCTGACAATGAACGACGTGATGGCCGTCTTCGAGCTGAGCCCGAACTCCTGCTCGCCCAGGAGTGGCAGCACCGTCCGCTCCAGACCTACCATCGCGCCGACGATTCTCGGCGAAGGCTTCGGGCTGCGGCGGAAGATCCTTGAGTACGAAGTCCACGAACTCCGCTCTCGAGGCGGCGCGGAGCGCCGGATTGAAACGACGCTCGAAGCCGATCGTGGAACCGGGCTTACCGCTCAGACCTTTACCGCACGCCGCGCCCCCGAAATGGGCGGGGAAGATTTCGAGGTGATCGGGCAGCGTCATGATCTTGCTGTGCAGGCTGTCGTGAAGCTGTTCTGCGAGCATCGCTTCCGAGCCAGCGCCAATGAGGTCTGGGCGACCGACCCCGCCTGAAAAGAGCGTGTCGCCGGTCAGAACAAACCAGGGCTCCGCGGCCCGCGTCTTGTCCGTGACCAGGATCGAGACGCTGTCCGGTGTGTGCCCAGGCGTGTGGAGGATCGAGAGCATGACGTTGCCAAGATCGTGCTGCTCCCCGTCCTCGACGTTGAGGTGTGGGAACTCGACCGGGGCTGACTTGTGGAAGATCACCGGGGCTCCGGTCGCGTCCGACAGACGACGAGCGCCCGACAGGTGATCAGCCTGGACGTGGGTCTCGAAGATGTGCGTGATCCGCATGGACTTCTGAGCGGCGGCTTCAAGATAGGGCTCGATATCGAGCTGTGGATCCACCACAGCGCAGCAAGCTGCGCCCGCTCAGCCGAACAGGTAGCTAGCGCAGCCGGTCTTCGGCGACAGGAAATGGCGGAAAATCATACGGGCCTCCTCTCAGGTTCTGGGCTTGTCATACGTCAGGCTGTGCTATAGGGTCCAATACGATCTTTGGATCTTAAACATAGGAAAACCCGATGACACTGCGCCAGCTTGAGGTCTTTCTCGCCGTCGCCCGGGAAAAGAGCTTCAGCCTGGCGGCGAAGAAGATCCATTCGTCCCAGCCGACGCTGTCCGAACACATCAGCGAGCTCGAGAGCGAGTTGGGAAAGCAGCTCTTCTTCCGTCGGGGACGCCGCCGGGTTGTCACCGTGACCGAGGCGGGCCGCGTCTTCGAGCAATTTGCGGAGCGGGCTGTCTCAGCGGTTGAGGACGCGCGCAGGCGCTCGCTGAGCTAGATGGCCTGGCTCATGGATCGCTCTTGATCGGCGCCAGCACAACTCCGGGTCTCTACGTGCTGCCCAGAATCGTTGCGGCATTCCGGACCAAATACCCCGGCGTGGATGTGAAGCTCCGGATCGCGAATTCGCAGACCATCGAGGCACGAGTCAGGGAACGCGAGCTCGATCTTGGGATCGTCGGCGGGCACGCCCTCCGGCCCGGCCAGGAATGCCTAGCAGCAGGAATGCTGGATGAACTCGTTCTGATCGTCTCTCCCGCGCACGCCTGGGCCAGACGTCGCGACGTCACCCCTGAGTCACTTGCCGACGAGCCACTACTCGTGCGTGAGGAAGGGTCTGCGACCCGCAGCGTCACAGAACGCGCGCTACAACGTGTCAAGTTTCGCGTGGCGATGGAGCTCGACCACACCGAAGCGATCAAGCAGGGCGTGATGGCGGGGCTGGGCGTTGCGTTCGTTTCACTCTACGCGGTGCAAGGAGAAATAGCCGCCGGGCGGCTGCGCGCCCTCCGGCTGCGAGGGGTTCGCATTCAGCGACATTTCCACGTCATTCACCACGACGCCCGCAGAGTCACGGCGAGCGCACGGGCGTTCATGCAGTTATTCGAGCAGACGGCACGCGAAAGGAGGAGGGGGTTAGGCCACTCGAAAAGAAGAGATCATCCGCCGGTACATCAAAGCCTTCAACAATCATGACCTCGAGGAGCCCGGAGAACCTACCGACTCGCCGCTCTTGCCGCCTGGTCCTCGGCAATCGTCTTTAGCGAATGCTGTTCCAGGGTGAGGACATGCTTTGCGATAACCCGATAAGTCCACTGGCCGGGGGCCGTCTCGCTGTTGAACTGCGCGTCGGTAAGCCCGATGAGCGAGCCTATGAACCGCGCCCGTTCAGCAAGCCACTCGGCCAGCAGGCGTTCCATCGGCGATGCCGTGTTCCGCGACTCGTAGCGCCCTTCGAGGACTTGCCCGATATGGATCTTTTCGTGGTCGATGTCGTTGGTGATGAGGGTCCACACATCCTTCCCTTGCGCACATGGGTGCGACGATGACATCGCAAGTTCCCGATCCGACGCCTCGAGCAAGGCGTCCATCGTCCGCATCGTCTGCTCCATCAACTCACGGATCGCCCCCCGGACGGTCTCTGCCATATAATCCTCCCGGTCGCGCCAGCTGACGCATTTACGACTGCTGACGGGTCCTCTTGCCGGGCATCGTAGCACCGACTTTGGAAGATCAGAGCGCTGCTACGCGTCGGCACGTCGAGGGCGGAAACAAGCTCCCCCGGGCTCCTGGCGCCGCGACTCCCCCGGCAACGCGAGATAATGGCAGAGGACCAGGCCACCTCGACGGAGACAGACTGATGGGGCCACGTCAGGATCCTATCGCGTTTCTCTCGGCCCATTCCCCGTTCATGGGCCTCACACCCGCCGCGATGAAGACAATTGCTTCCCGGTGCCGCCCGCGGTCACGGCAGACCGGCGAGAGCCTGTTCCTCGAAGGCGAACCGTGTCGCGACCTCTATGTCCTGGTGGCGGGTCGCGTGAAATGCTTCCGCGCCAGCCCTGAAGGGCGGGAACAGATTCTGAAGATTTTCGAACGGCCCGGAGAAATCTTCTGCGCAACATCGGCGTTCAGCACGGGTTCGCATATCGTGACGGCGGAGGCCATGAGCGAGGTCAGCCTGTAGTTGGTACCGTTCGCGTCCATGTGTCGAGGAGCCTCAAGACGCTCGCCACGATGGGTGCCATCGCGGTCGACCGGGACATCATTTGCGTGAAGGATTTAGAGGCTCTCGAAGGCTTCTTGCATGCGGTCGACCCTGAAGGCTGATGATGACCTGGCTTGTCGGGGCCAGAGCTCGGCTCCGCGCGCTCGAATGGATTCCCGCGTTGTAACACTTGTGACGGACAGCGCGACTCCCTCCTCGGAGACTGGTTCCAGCATCACCAAACTCAGGAGGGTCTCACATGAAGACGATGTGGCGCGGAACGGCGGGAGCGACGCTTCTCCTCGTGGCAACTTTGACGGTCGGGGCTTCGGCACGAGCGGAAGAACTGAAACCCACCACAGCTGGCGACGGCTCGGCCGAGCACGTCATACGGCTCACGCCAGCCGAGCTCAGATGGACCGACGGGCCCCCGATGCTGCCACCTGGCGCGAGGATGGCGGTGATCGATGGTTCATTTTCCGAGCCCGGTCTATTCACGGTGCGCCTGAAGTTTCCGGCGAACTATCGGATCCCGCCGCACTGGCACCCTGTCAAGGTGACCGTGACGGTGATCTCCGGCACGTTCAACATGGGGTTCGGAGATGAGCTGGACACCGGTAAGGGGAAGGTACTCCCGGCAGGCAGCATCTTCGAGATGCCGGCAAGGATTCACCATTTCGGCTGGACCACCGAG
>QHSQ01000094.1 GCA_003221615.1 Candidatus Rokuibacteriota bacterium
TAGGAGCCCCGCAGCTTGACCTCGGTGACGCCGGGCTCGTCCACTCGCTGGGACCCGCACACAGGCGGTGGCTTAGCCATCCACAATCACGCGACGAGTCTAGCGCAGTCGCAGCGGATGTCGCCGCGTGCTACTCTTCGTTTGGTCTCAATGCAGACGCGATGGGCGATGATCGGTATCGTTGGGCTGTTGTTGACGGCCTGCGTTGCGGTGCCGGGGCCGGTCCCGGGCGTCGTAATCGACCCGGCTGATCCGTACTACTACTCGCCCACATACTGCGTCGGGTGCTGGTACGGTCAATGGGGTGGGCGCATCGGCTACCACCGAGGCGGCGGGCGCCCGTGGGAGCGCCCGCACACCGAGGCGGACCACCACGGCGAAAACCGCGGGCGCGACGTCATGCACGAAGGACATCGGTGAGACTGTTGTGCGCGTGATCCGTTAGACGCTAGCGGATCTAGCTGAATCACCACATCTCGGCCGGTAGGAACCCATCGCGCTGGACGACCTCATTCTCCTCGGGGAATCCGTTCATGAAGTTTGACCTGGATCTTCTCCCCAGCCCGTCCTCCAGCCGTATCGAGCAATAGGAGTGTTGCAAAAAGGCCGGCGGCAACGCGATAGCGGCCCATTTTCATCGCTGCGTGGCTGAGCGCCGCGCTCATGATCACTCGATCACGCGGTCCGCGCGCAGCAAGAGCGTTTGCGGGGATCGTCAGCCATGAGACCGCCGGGATCCACGAGCTCGCTCGTTCCATCGCTGGCAGCCGGTGTTTCGCCGCCAGCTCGGCGGACGAATCCGCGTCCCCTTACAGCAGTCTCGTCGTCAGCGTTAGGCCGGCGGAGCGGGCGGAGGCCCGGCGGGCGGCGGGGGAATCGGCGGATTCGGAATCCACACCCATTTGTAGGGCGTCACTACGCCGTCGCCTTGGAGCACGTACCGCCCGTGCGGATACTGGATGACCCTGGGCTGCGCCGACGCCGGCGCGGCATAGGCCTGGTGAGCATAGGCCGGCGGCGCCGAGTAGACAGGCGGGGCCGAGTCGTAGACGGGAGCCGCCTGGTAGACAGGTGCGGGTGAGTAGTAAACGGGGGCTGGCGCGACAACAACTCTGGGAACGGTGTGGGCCAGGACTTCGCCCACAATGATGAACGGCGCGAAGATCGCGAACGCGACCAGGCTGATCACTCCCCGGCCCGGCCCATGACCATGACCTCCGGCGTGAGCTGCGGGCGCTGTGCTAGCGACGAGAAAGACGGCGATAAGAAGAACCGTCACGATTCGACGCATGGTTACCCTCCACTCGCGAGCCGGACGACTACCGAGTCAGCAGCAGCCTACCATCTACGGACTCGGGGCGGAAGCACCTCGGTGAGGATGGCTAGCGGCGAGAGCGATCATCGGCCATCGTACCTCGATTGGATCGCCACCTTGAGGCGAGCAAGATCGGCGTCTTGAAGTGCCGCATCGCCAAACCTTTCGCGGTCACCTTCGTAGAACCGGTAGAGCCCCATGGCGTCGAGGATCTTCCCGAATGGTCGCCCGTCGCGGAGAACCCGGATGAATGTTCCTTCGCCAGTCGTGCTGTCCAACTTGAATACGATAGCCATCAGGTTTCTCCCCCTTCGTGCGGGCAACTCGTGATCGTACAGCCACATAGTCGGCTCCAGGCCGGTATCCAGTCCGCCCACCATGAGATCAGTTTCACGCGGAGAAGGCAATGTCTCGCCGTCCCTCAGTGGATGATTTCGTCCACTCGCACCAGGAGCGTTCGTGTTGACCATGACGTAGGACTTGTTGATGCCGAGCTCGCGGAGGAAGCCCTGCACCCGCTGGCCCGCAGAGCCAGCGGTTACATCATCGCAAGTGATCAGGGCCCTTCAGCCCTGCTGGCGTCATCGTGGTCTCGGGGCTGGGTTGACGGCGAAGTAGGCCTTGATGAACTGGTCGACCTCGGCCTTCACGTCGTCGCGAATAGACCCCAGATTGGCCCAGGCGACAGTGCCGAGCACTTCGGTTGCTGACCAGGTCGTGGCGAAACCTATCCCGCGCGAGGCTCTGAGCAGGATGACATTCTGCCGCACGCCGAGCTGGATGTGATACGCATAGAATCCGCCCCCATGCTTCATGGCGCTCAGCTTGAGATAGAGATGCGGGGACCCAGGAGCGCGGGCGGCCTGGTCCTCGGTGAGAACAGGCACGCCGGCCTGGCGTAGTTTCTGCTGCATGTCCGCATGAAGCGTTGCGGCCGTGAGCCCGTCCTTTTCCGCGTCGGGGTTCACATCTTCGACCACAATGGAGATACCCCTGAGGCCAGCAAGCGTCTGTCGTTGACGCTCGTCATCAGCTCTGACTGGCTCCGCAACGACGAGAAGCACGCCCACGAACACCGCGGCGGCTCCCAGGACCGCGCTACTCCTCCAGCGTGTAGGACGGCAGGTACCCGGCACGCGCCGAAGGTAGGCGCCGTCCCGGCCGTCGTCAAGAGGATGAACGCCGCGAGTCGAGAAATCGACCTCCCACTTGCCGACCCGAACACCTTCGCCTAGCCTGTCGTCGGTTCCCTGCCCTGGTAGCGGCTGTGACAGGCAAGGAGATACCGATGCGCCGTGATGCAAAGCCCACGAAGGCTAAGGTCGAAGCCAGGCCCTCTGCTGCGCGCAAGCCGCGGGAGAGGAAGGGCTCCACGGTCCGCGACCTTGAGAAACACCTGGCGGAGGCGCTGGAGCGGGAAAAAGCGACGAGCGAGATTCTGCGGGTCATCGGAAGCTCGTCAACCGATATCCAGCCGGTATTCGACACCGTGGCGGAGAGCGCGGCCCGCCTGTGCCAGGCGTCCGACACGTCCATCTTCCGCTTGGACGGCGATCGGCTGCGCCGCGTCGCCCATCACGGCTCGATTCCCGCCGGGGTGATCGGCGGGTTTACCGTCCCGCTGGTTCGCGGGAGCTTCGCTGGCCGATCCGTGCTGGACGGGCGCATCGTCCACATCGCTGACGCGCAGACCGAGGCGGACGAGTTTCCGGAGGGCAGCGAGAGCGCACGGCGCCTGGGCTTCCGGGCGATCCTCTGCATACCCCTTATTCGAGAAGGTGTCACGATCGGTGCGATCTCGCTCCGCGACACCAAAGTCAGGCTCTTCACCGATCGACAGGTCGCACTGCTTCAGACCTTCGCCGATCAGGCGGTCATCGCGATCGAAAATGTACGGCTATTCAACGAGACGAAAGAGGCCCTGGCGCAGCAGACGGCGACCGGCGAGATTCTGCGCGTGATCTCCAGTTCCCCGACCGATGTCCAGCCCGTCTTCGATGTCATCGTGGAACGGGCGGTGCGGCTCTGCGGGGCCCGGTTCGGGCGTGTGTATCGCTACGACGGCGATACGATCCATATGGTCGCGGGCTACGGGCTCGGCGCCGCGGGGTTGGGCGTGGTCCACCGCATCTTTCCTCGGCCAGCAAGCGCCGATACGATCGTGGGCCGCGTCATCCTGACCCGACAGCCGGCCTGCCGTCATTGCTATCGAGAATGTGCGCCTCTTCCGGGCGCTCGAGCAGAAGAGCCGCGAGCTCGAAGTCGCCAGCCAGCATAAGTCCGAGTTCCTGGCGAACATGTCGCACGAGTTGCGGACGCCCCTCAACGCGATCATCGGCTTCTCTGAGGTGTTGTCCGAGCGGATGTTCGGTGAGCTGAACGAGAAGCAGGAAGAGTATCTCAAAGACATCTACGCCTCGGGCATGCACCTGCTTTCTCTGATCAACGACATCCTTGACCTGTCGAAGATCGAGGCCGGGCGAATGGAGCTCGAGCTGATGGACTTCGATCTCCCCGCCGCGCTCGACAGCGCGTTGACCCTCGTCCGCCAGCGTGCTGCGCGACGGGGAATCTCCCTGGATTCGAACGTCGATGAGCGGCTGGGGCAGATTCAGGCCGACGAGCGAAAGATCCGACAGGTCGTATTGAATCTGCTCTCGAATGCGATCAAGTTCACGCCAGAGGGTGGTCGCATCGAGGTTGGGGCTGTACCGCGTGACGGATCTGTCGAGGTGTCGGTCAGCGATACCGGGATTGGCATTGCGCCGGAGGACCAGGAAGCAGTATTCGAGGAGTTCCGCCAGGTGGGGACGGCGGAGAAGAAAGCGGAAGGAACCGGGCTGGGGCTCACCTTGTGCCGGAAATTCATCGAGCTGCACGGTGGGAGGATCTGGGTCAAGAGCCAGGTGGGCGCGGGCTCGACGTTCGGGTTCACAATCCCGAAACGTCGTGAGGAATGACCCGATCGTGCGCGGCGAGGAATGCGCATCTGCCGAAACCAAGAAACCGGAGGGCGTCATGCTCACACGACGAGCATTCACGGGTGTTGTCTCATGTGCGATCTGCGCAATGGCCTCGGAGTTCATGGCCACCGAAGCGGCGGCCCAAGCCGCACCGCCCGCAGCGACGGCCGGCGTTACGCGAAAGATTTTGTCGCAGACAGATGGTCCTGCGCCTGGCTATGAGACGCTACTCGCGGAAGCCACAATAGAGGCGGGAGTGGCGGTCGGGCGACACACGCATCCCGGAATCGAATCCGCCTATGTCTTGGAAGGCGGCTTCGAGCTTCCCATACAAGGTCAGCCGACCCGCACAATCAAAGCTGGCGATGCCTTCCAAATACCCCCGGAGACGCCACACGCGGGGGGTAAGCCGGGCAGCGCCAAGACCAGAGTTCTATCACTTATGTTGTGGAGAAGGGAAAGCCCCTGGCATCTCCAGCCTGATGGTTTTCGGCCGGCACGCGTGTCCGACTCGCTGAAGAAGCGCACGAGCGCGACGGGCACGGAGTGGGAGCGGCGCATACAATCCTATTTCGCCGGGAGCGGCCTGGGCGTCGTGTAATCCACGCCCGTCTTGGCCGAGATCTCACGCTGCTCGGTGCCGACGCGCACGTAACCGCGTGACTCGATCTCGTTCTTGCAGCAGGCCGCAGACACGGCCGCGCCATAGACATCCCGGTTTTGCTCGTACGCCAGCACGTCCCCGGTAACCGGGTGTTTATACACGGCGTAGGGAGTACTTCCAGATGACCACGCCGACGGAGAAGACTGCCGGAGGGAGTATTGAGGCAACGGCCAGCGCGACCGAGTGCATTGTGATTTAATCCGGCGGCTGGCACAGCTCCAAAACAGGAGAATTCGATGGGCGTCGGAAATGTATTCGTCTTTTGGGTGATCTACTTCGCTCCGACTCTGATCGCATGGTTTCGAAATCGACCCCGGAAACCGGTCTTTGGCTCCATCGGACAGATATTCGTACTCAATCTTTTGCTGGGGTGGACCGTCGTTGGCTGGATCTTGACACTGGCAAATGCTTTCGGGCTGAATCCGGTCGCGTGGATTGTCCTGCGCCTCTTCAAGGCTGCGCCTTCCGGGCCCACCAAGGGCTTTCCGCAAGGGGCAGCCTCCTCCTCCACCAATACTGTCCCCTGCTCGCCGTGCGGGGGCTCCGGATCGATGACGTGCTCGAGCTGCAGCGGCCGCGGCAGCTGGTACGACGCGCCCACCGGCGCTACCGGTGTCGCGCAACTCCACACCTGTCCTGCCTACGTCAGCAGCGGCCGCATTCGCTGCGCCTATTGCGGCGGCTCAGGGCGCGTGCCGGGACCAATCTAAGGCGCATCGCGCGGGCTCTTGCGCGGCCGCGACCTCACCGGTACCGCGCCTTATCGCGTGGCGACTGCGCGCCCCAACCAAGCTATGGCGCGCCGTCCCGCTTTCCAGGTAGCGCCGGCACCGGACATGCGTCGCCGACCGGGTTGACGCTCGCCTCAGAGGTCGTTAACTTTTGCCTATAGACGCAGCGTCCAGCGTACATGGGAGCCAGTCTTGGATACCGCTTCGATACTTCTGGGGGTGGCGGTTGGCATCATCGGGTTGTTCGTGGCATACAACCTCTTTCACTACATCCTTTTCCTCCTCGTCACGCATCCGAAAGAGGCACGCAAGATCGGCCATCAGTTGAATGAATTCGAGCAGCGCCAACTAGCCGAATGGACACCGCGCGCGGACGACTGTCTCAAGCACGACGACGAAAATCGCACGTATGATGACGTGTTCGGCGCGTATCGCGACGAGCACGCCAACTACAGCACCTGCGTCTTTCCCCGGGCGGTCTTTACGAATCCTTACGAAGCCGAGCTGGTGCTTCTGAGGCCGAAGGACGGAATGCGATTGCTAGAGCTCGGGTGCGGCTCGGGGGCAGCGGCCTACTATCTCGCCAGCCGGCGTAACATCGAAATCGTGTGTGTGACCAATTCCGCTGTTCAGGCCGACATCTGCCGGCGGAAATGTGCGAAGTTTGGCACGCGTGTGCGTGTGATCGTCAGCGACTTCGACAGTCTCGACCTCCCGAGCGAGAGTTTCGACGCCATCTATGCGCTCGAATCAATAGGTTATACCAAGGACTTGGACGCTTGGCTGTCGCGGTGCTGGCGGATGCTCAAGCCGGGGGGACGACTGATGATCCGCTCGCCAGGGTCGCTTGACCATTGTCGCCGAGAGGAGGACTACCGGAGCGTCAGCGTCTTCTTCGACAACTGGCGCTACAATTTCCTCGGCGCTAATCTTCTCGTCTACAAGCTGCGCCAGCTCGGGTTCGATCCGATCCGTTATCGACGGCTTCCATTTTGTTCCTGGGGCCTCACCTGGAACTTCATTCAGCACATGGTGTTGTGGCGGTACCGGCTGAAGATGCGCACATTCGTCGAATTGGAATCGATCATTTGGCGGACGTCGAAGGCGTTCGTCTTTGGCAACGCATACAACACCGTCCTCGCCACCAGACCGACGGCGTCATCTGCAAAGTTGGGTGAGGTTTCCTTGGCGATTCGGACGTCCGCGGCCGCGTCTGAGAGCTTCGAGCCCGCATCTTCTACGGAGACTGATGATGGAAGTGGCGTGGGCGAAGCACAACGAGTCTGAACTTGGGGCATCCGACCCCACCACCGGCTCGACTGTGCATACCGAACCGACCTGACCGTGTCGAGGGAAACTAGGTCAGGATCAAGTCGAGATCGCCGTAGGTATCGGTTACTTGTTCCAGATGGCCTCGGCATCGTGCGGGGCGGTCCGGGAGGCGCGATCACCGTCCAGTCCCTGCTTGCCGAAGCCCACTGGCGGACGACTCGCAAACAGGCGTAGACTTCTCCTCGGGCTGGACGAGCCATGCAGTAGCCGGCGGTACCCCGGCTCGTCTTCGGTGGAGCAGTTGCCGCGCATTGCGGTAGGGCTTCGCGTGGCGTCCCGTTCGCGGGTCGTCCTGAGCCGCAGTCCACCGAAGCCGTGGTTGTCCAGCCCCCCTTCACGTCAGTCGGCTCCTCATATGCATCACGGAATCACGAACTCCGTCTAATTCGTTGTCCCCTCTCGCTTCAAGTCAATCTGTTGGGTAAGATCCTCAGGGGCTGGACGCCCACGCATCAAGCAGGCCACTGGCCTCTCCTGCCATGAGGGCGATGCCCGCAGGAACGCGGCCACCGTCCAGTCCCTCTTGCCTCGCGTACGAGCATCGGGCGCAGGGGTAGTAGCGCATGGCTAACGTCTCGTGAATTTCCCGCTCCGTGTAATCCTCGCCCTTGTGGTCATCGGCGCGTTCGCTGGAATCGCCGTTTGGGGCGTCGTCGCGGTTCTGCGAGCCAAGAGGCTGACGGAATCACAGCGAATGATCGGGGTCGGCGGAATCGTGGTCGTCATGGCGCTGCTGGCTGCGTGGGTGATCTTCGTCTGGCCCGCGTATTGGGATTAGGTCGCGTTCACTTCCCTTTCAGCCTCAACGTCGCCAGGGCTCGCCATCCTCTCAGGATGACGCGCCACCAAGGGCGCGAAGGTTGGGCTGCTGCGAGCGACTCCCGCCTGAGCCGTCGCCGCTCTTTCTTCTTCATGCCAACGACCTGAAGACTACCACCCGGTACACGTTACGCTTCGGTGCTGGCTCCCGCTGATCGTTTTTACTTCCCCTTCACCCCGTGTGGGTCCACGGTGTCGAGGAGGCAGAGCAGACTGAATGAGCTGAGCGGTTCGACCTAGTCGGTCTTCGTCTTTACGTGTGTCGCGACGTAGTTCGTCAACGGTTACGAGCATCGTCTCGCTCCGAGAAGCTTCCGCCGCAGCGAGCGCGGTCTTGATCGCGTCGCTGCAGCTCGCCGACCGGCTTCGGGCGCCTCAGCGACAGGTCACCGAGGCCGACTGACGGCAGAGGCCGCTGTCCGACCCATGGCGTTCGGGTCAAGGTGAGGCCGCTATGAGACGACGTTGCTTGCGCCAGATCAGATAGAGGTTTCGCGAGTACACGAAGATGCCCGCCCCCTCGCCGAGGATGAAGACGGGATCGAGGCGGTGGAGAGCATAGGTGAAGAGCGTCAGTCCCCCGCCGATGGAGAAGAACCAGAACGATAGCGGGATGACGCTCTCTTGCCTCTTCTCGGAGATGATCCACTGGACCACGAAGCGCATGGAGAAGAACGCCTGCCCTACCAATCCGACCGACAGCCACAGTTGATCGTTGCTCATCATTCCCTCGTATGAAGAAGGTTCACGTCAGCGGGCTTTGCCGCATCATGTGCGGGCGCGGAGCAGGAGCGAGACGCCGAGCCCCGTGAAGATGACGTTCGCCGTCCAGGCGGCGATCAACGGGGGGAGAAGGTCCGCGCGCGCGAACGCGAGCGCGACGTAGTGAACGACCAGGTAGCCGGCCATGATTGCGATCGCGAGGCCGATCCCGACCAGGCGGCCACCCCGCGGAGCCTGGAGCGCGAAGGGGATGGCGACGAGCACCATGACCAGATTGACGAGCGGAAAGGAGAGCTTCGAGTACAGCTCCACCAGATACTTCCGGATCTCGAATCCCGCCGCCTCGAGCTGGGCGGTGTAGTCCCTGAGCTCCAGGAAGCTCATCGTGTTGACGGGTTTCTGGATGCGGATGAAGTCGTCCATCTCCTCCTTCAGATCGAGCGCGGTCAAGCCGAAGGGCACTGTCTGCACCTTGCTGTCGGCGTCGAACTCCCGATACGCCCCGTCGTTCAGCTCCCAACCCGTCGCCGTCCAGTGCGCGCGCCGAGCGTCCAGCCGACCGACGAGGCGGAACTCGTGGTCGATCTCGAGGATGGTGACGCCGTACAGGTCGTTCGTCCCCGGGTTGAGCAGCTCGACACGGTAGAAGCGCGAGTCAGCGCTACGCACCCAGAGGCGCTGGCGCGACTGGAGATGACGAGGCGCCTGGCCGCGGATCTTGACGCGGTCCATTTCGTCGCCGCGCTCGTTGAGGCTGGGCAACACGAGCTCCTGGAAGAGCCCGGCGCCGATGGCCACGGCGAGCCCGAGACCCAGGATCGGCGCGCTCACCCGATAGAGGCTGACACCCGCCGCCTTGAGCGCGGTCAGCTCGTGATAGCGGCTCAAGGTCAAGAAGAGGAAGATCGTCGCGACGAGCATGACGACCGGCAGGAACTCGAGCAGCGCCGCCGGCAGCCGGTAGAGGAAGTGCGCGAAGATGTACACCATGGGCGGCTTCAGCCGAAGGTATCGGTCCAGGGTCTGCAGGAGATCGATCACGATGAAGAGGGTCGCCGACACCGCGAGGCCGATCCCCATGAACGCCACGTATTCATGGACGAGGTAGCGATCGATGATGTGCGTCGAGTCATGGGCCGCACTTGCCGCATGGCCGCGGACGCGCCGGAGGCGTCGACGAGGTATCGCGCGCCTGAGGGCTTCGAGTGCCCGCCAGACGACCGGCATCGCGGGCCACGTCCACTCGCGCGCCGTGGCGATGAGGAGGCCGAGACCGATGACCGCGAACACGACGTTCGGCGTCCAGATGGCGAGGGCTGGAGGAATTCGCGTGCCGAGCGCCGCGCCCTCGAGCGACGTCATCACCAGGTAGTAGATCACCAGGATCGCCAGGCTGCCGACGAGGGCGATGCTCCGGCCGCCGCGGTGCGAGCGGACCGCGAGCGGAAACGCGACGAGCCCAAAGACGAGCGCGGCGAGCGGGAGCGCATAACGCTTGTGGCGCTCGATCTGGAACGGCGCGCGGCTGTAGGCGTCGTGCCGAAACTCGGCGATCTTCTCCGCGAGCTGGCCCAGGCTGAGGTCTTTCTCGGGCTTCTCGACGCGCGGCGCGCTCTTCAGCGGCGAGTCCACCGACAGGCTGATGTCGTAGATGTCGAAGCGCGTGTAGCGATAGCGGGCCGGGCTCGCGGCGCCTCCAACGACCGACACGTCCTTCGTGGTGAGGCCCTTCGGCGGGTCGGCCGGCATGACGTCGGCCTCGTTCACGGCGCCGTTCATCAGGCGAAGGGTGATGCGGCGGCTCACCTCGTCGGTGATCAGGCGGCCCTCCGGAGCCGTGATGATCCGCGAGAGCATCGGATCGCGCTCGTCGGAGACGAGCAGGCCACGCAACGCGATCTGGGAGGCGCTCACGTCCTGGACGTAGATGATCACGTCGCCGAACGCCCCGTTGAACACGCGCTCTTGCAGCCCGCTGACCGCCCGCGCCTGGAGGATCCGGAAGAGCTGGCTCTGGAACGCGTGGTTGGCCGCCGGGTTCACGACAAGGGTGAGACTGGCGGTGGCGAGCGCGACGACGAGCGAAGCGACGAAGACCGGCCGGAACAGGCGCAAGACGCTGACGCCCGCCGCCTTGAAGGCGACCACCTCGAGGTCGCTCGCGAGGCGGCCGCCGGCGAGGAGCACCGCGACCAGCAGCGCCATCGGCAGCGTGTGGGCCAGGAACGACGGGAGCATGAAGACGAGCAACTGCACGACGAGAACGAAGGGCACGCCCTTCGTGATGACAAGATCTGTCAGGCTGTAGATCCGGTCGAGGATCAGGAAGAAGGTGAAGAGCGCGCAGCCGAACGCGAACGGCGAAAGCATCTCGCGCGTGATGTACCGATCGAGCACGAGAAACCGCCCGCGCCGCTGGCCAGCGCCCATGTGCGCCGCCTTACCCAGCGCGCGGGTGGTCGGGCGACAACGCCGGCCGGACGCATCCCGACGGATCGAGCACGGTGAACGGCTGCCGTGTTACCACCCCCCGGGCAGCGCGGCGCATGCAGGGGTCGCCGGGCTGTGCGCGGAGGGCCCGATCCGAGACGATCAGGTAGCCCATCTCCCCCTCCCGCACGCTGGTCTCGAACCTCTTGAGAGTCTTCGCGTTCACGACCGGGCGGTCCAGGTTGAAGGACAGGGCGAGGTCTTGCAGGTCGAGCGAGTACACGGGCGCCGGCGCCTGTGACAACACGGTCCGCAGCGCGCGAAGATCGGTCGTTGCATTGAAGTGCGGTGTGTCGAGCTCGACGAGGACGACGCCCGCCGCCAGGACCGCGATCCACGCACCGGCGAAGGCTCGAGCGCGTCCCCGCCACGCCAAGGTCGAGTACCACCACCCGATGAGGAGCGCCGCGGCCGGACAGAGCGGAAGGTAGTACCGTTCCCGTTGTTTGCCCGACACGGCGATCAGGACGAATACCGTGGCCAGCCAGACGAGCAGCAGGCGTACCCGGCGGACCGTGTCCGGGTCGGCTTCGCGGAGCGCCCGCCGGATCGCGAACGGCAACAGCACACCCCAAGGCAGCATGACGATGACGGCGAAACTGATCGGTTCGGCGATGGTCTGCCAGCCCCAATAGTCGCGTCCGAAGTATGCGAGCAATTGATCGTTGAGCACGAAGCCGTGGACGAATTTCTTGTGCCCCGCGGAGGCCGCGGCCACGATCCACCAGGGGAGGGCGAGACAAGCGAGCACGATCCAGCCCGGGATCGACACGAGCCGCCTCCGTCCCGCTGCCCCATGGGCCATGATCGTGTCCCCGATCACGATGGCCAGCGGAACGAAGCCGGCGGCGCCTTTGGCGAGCGATCCGAGACCGATGACGCCGTAGAAGAGCACCAGCCAGCCCCGCTTGTTGGCGAAGCCGGCGGCCACGTACACCGCGATCGCGCCGGTACCTGCCAGCAACTGCACCATGTCCGGCATCGACGAATGCGCCATCGTGTAGACCCCGACCGTGGTGGCTACGGTGAGGCCTCCGACGATGCCCGCCTCCGGCCCGAAGAGCCGGCAACCGAGCCAGTAGGTCAGGAGGACCACGCCGATCGCCGCCAGCAGGGAGGGCAATACCGCTGTTCGGACGCTGACCGAACCGGTGGGCCAGGACGCGAGCGCAATGAGCCAGACTACCAGTGGCGGTTTGACGAGATGAAACGTGCCGTCCGGGAGAGCCGGGAGTAGCCAGTGCCCGTTGACGAGGATGTCCCGGGCCAGGACGGGGAACCGCGAATCGTCGTTCGTCAGAAGCAGGCGCGATCCCCAGTTGAAGCTCAGCACCAGAGTACCGACGACGGCCGCGAGCGCGAACCGTGAAGATCGTGATGCCAAGACTGACACGGCGGCCGCCCGGAACAGGGGCGGTGCTCCGTGCACAAGAACCCTTTGCACATGGCTCATTCGTGCCTCCCCGTGCACATGTGTGTGCGACGGACGGGCGGGCGCGACCATATGTTGGCGACGGCCGGAAGCGGCCGGACTGACGCTAGTGTTGGATCAGTGGTAGGTCGGAGAGTCTACGGGAGGAGCACGAGGAGAGGAGGCGGGGCGCCGCGGCGCCCCGTATGCATCGTGTCTCGGCATCTCGACGAGCGCGATGGGCACCCATAGCGGGAGTTCCGTATCGACGGGTGACGGCGCCTCGACAGCGGACGCGCCAGTAATGGCGATGACGGCATCGTCGAAATCGTCATCATCCCAGTAGCCGCCGATCCAAGTAGGGTCGGCGGGATCGCCGAATGCGACCGTCGGGAGCCCGATGAGCAAGGCCGCGATGAGCAAGGCGAGGACGTGACGCGCGAGCAGCACGAGCCATGATCGCCCCTCTCCTCGTCACGGTCAAGGACGCCATGCGCTCGAGCGAATCACGCGTCGGCGAGCAGCTCCATCGAGCCCTTCAGATCGGCGAAGAGGACCGTGACCTGCTCGCGCTCACCCTCAAGTGCGGCCTTCGAGGTGAGGATCTTCTCCGCGAGGTGTCCGTCTGCTCCAGCCAGTACGTCATGCCCATCTCGCGTACATCGACGCCTGTAGCGCGGAAGCTGGTCAGGACGAGTCGGGTGCGGCCACGCTGCTGACTGTTCCCGGCCGCGTGAATCGCGGGCCTATCGCCTGGGCGCCGAGGGCAGGAAATGGACCACCGCCGTCTCCAGGTTGTACATCGCCCCGGCGATCTTGACGGCGCCCGTGGTCTCGAGCTCGGCGATGACTGCACTACGGCTGCGGATCTCAGCCACGGTGAGCTCGACATTCTTGCGCGCCACCGCGTCGACGAAGCCGTAGTTCTTCGCGGAGCGCTCGCCCTGATACGAGGTGGCATCCACCGCCGGCTGGATCTTGGCGAGCACGCCAGAGAGGTGGCCCAGCTGGACCCGGTCAATGGCACCCTTGATCGCGCCGCATGCGGTGTGGCCCATGACCAGCACGACCTTCGCGCCGGATATCTTGCAGGCGAACTCCATGCTACCGAGGATGTCATCGTTGGCGACGTTGCCGGCCACGCGGGTGTTGAACACGTCGCCGATGCCGAGGTCCATGATCGTCTCGGCGGGGGCGCGGGAGTCGATGCAGCTCAGGAGCACCGCGGCCGGATACTGTCCCTTCGCGCTCGCTTTCTGCTGAGCCAAGTAGTCTTGCGTTGTCTTCTGCCCCATTCGGAAGCGCTCATTGCCCTTCTCCATGAGCCGGATGATCTCGTCCGGCGTCAGCTTGTCGCGCTGCGCCTTGGTCAGTGCGGCTGCCCAGGCAATCCGGCCTGGGAGCGCGGAGCCAACGAGGGCGACCGCGCCGCCTACGCCCGCGACTTTGAGGAATGCTCGGCGGCCGAGTCGCTCCGGATTGCGCATGTTGATTCTCCTCGATCGAGCCTTGTTGCTCGCACTAGAACCAAGGGCGTATGGAGCCGCTTTACGGCTGCGTGGGATTCTAAATCATCGGCCGATCTATACGAGCGTCGCCGTGCAAGAGATCGCGGGGAACGCGGACCTCAGCAATCCAAGAGGGTCTGCGAGACTTCCCGGCCAGCCATGCTCCACCAGGTAGCGCGCCTCGGCTTCCTAACGCGGAAGAAGTGTCCGGAAGCGGATCCTGTCTTTGGCAGAGCCCTCCAGAATCACGGATCACCTGGGGGGCAGACCATTCAGGTGCACGAGACGGCGCCTTTTCCCGGCTCGTACCTGCCTTCTCTCCTCAGTCCTCGAGGATGAAAGTCACCTCGATCTTCGATCGGTACTCCGTGACCTTGCCCTTTTCGACGTGGGCTGTCTGATCGAGAACCCGAATGCCGGTCAGATTACGCAGTGTCTTGTTCGCCCGCTTCAATGCCTCGCCGACGGCGTCCTGCCACCCTTTCGGAGAAGATCCGATGATCGTCGTGACTCGCGCGACGGCCATAACGCACCTCCTGTCTCGGTCGTGGGGCTTTTGGAGGTCGGAAGGTGGGCCGAGAGTAGCGGTAGGGGCCCGAATGGTCAAGGTTGTCCCAAGCGGCCGTCTCACCACCTGCCCTACCGAGGTGTTCGGGACTCCGAGCGATCCAAAGTAGGTTTTCACACGAGATGGGGCGTCGCCTTGCGACCTTCCGATCGATCCCATATGCTGCGTTCTCACGGACACGACATGACCATTCCAGAGGTGGGCTGCCCTTCGACAGACCACGAAATAGGCAGTTCGTTCCGATCCGGGCTCATCCTCCTGGTGCCCGTGCTCCTGGCCTTCGCCGGATGCATGGTCGGGCCGAACTACCAGCGGCCCAAGGTCTCCGTGTCACCGAGCTTCGGGGAGACCGGGGACCCGCGTCTCAGCGCCGAATCGACCAACTACCGGGATTGGTGGAAGGCCTTCAACGATCCGGTCCTGGACCGCCTCATCGCGCGGGCCTACCGTGACAACCTCACCCTCCAGCAGGCCGGGGTGCGAGTCCTTCAAGCCCGCGCCCAGCTGGGCATCGCGGTCGGCGAGATCTTCCCGCAGTCCCAGCAGGCCGTCGGGTCCGTCCAGTACAACCGCACGAGCGACCGAGCCTCCAGCGCCGCTTTCTTTAAGGGCGGCGGCGGCATCGAGTACTGGCAGTCGACGATCGGGGCGCAGGCGAGCTGGGAGCTCGACTTCTGGGGACGGATCCGGCGCGGGATCCAATCGGCCGACGCCAGCCTGCTCGCGACCCTCGCGGACTACGACAACACCCTCGTCACCCTGACCGCGGACGTGGCCAACACCTACATCGCGCTCCGGACCGCCGAGGAGCGCATCCGCATCGCCCAGGAGAACATCGATATCCAGCAGCAGACCCTGCAGATCGTCGAGGCCCGGTTCAAGTACGGCACCGTGACCCAGCTCGACGTGGAGCAGGCCCGGACCGTGCTCCTGAACACTCAAGCGACGCTGCCGACCCTCGAGACGCAGCGACGCCAGGCTCGGGATGCTCTCAGCGTGCTGCTCGGCATGCCTCCGAACGACCTCGGTGATCTGCTGGACCGCCCGTCCGCGATCCCGGTCTCGCCGCCGCAGATCATCGTAGGCATCCCGGCCGATCTGCTGCGCCGCCGGCCGGACATCCGGAGCGCCGAGCTGCAGGCGGTCGCGCAGTCGGCCCAGATCGGAGTGGCCAAGGCCGATCTACTCCCCGCCTTCTCCCTGATCGGCAACCTGGTCCTGCTCTCGACCGATCTGGGGACGTTCCGGCTCAGCGACATGTTCCGCTGGGGCAGCCGCCAGGTCCAGATCGGTCCCTCGGTGCAGTGGAACATCCTCAACTACGGCCAGATCACGAACAACGTCCGCGTGCAGGACGCGAACTTCCAGCAGTTGCTGCTCGCCTATCAGCGATCGGTCCTCTCGGCCCAGCAGGATGTGGAGGACAACCTCGCCGCCTTCCTCCGCTCGCAGGACCGGGCCGATCTCCTGGCCAAGAGCGTCACGTCCAGCCGGGCGGCGGTCGACCTGGCCGTCTTGCAGTACCGGGAAGGCGTGACCGACTTCACCACCGTGCTGACCACTCAGCAGACACTCTTGAGCCAGCAGGACAACCTGGCCAGCACCCTCGGCAACATCTCGACGAGCCTCGTCGGGGTGTACCGGGCGCTGGGAGGCGG
>QHSQ01000426.1 GCA_003221615.1 Candidatus Rokuibacteriota bacterium
CCACCCGACTTGGTCACGGTGAGGGCGAAGGACGACTGCATGAAGGTAGCCGTGACGGAGGTGGCCGCGTTCATCGTGACGCTGCAGGTACCGGTGCCGGTGCAGCCGCCGCCGCTCCAGCCGGTGAAGGTGGAGCCGGCCCCGGGTGCGGCGGTCAGCGTGACCACGGTGCCGGGTGTGAAGGAGGCCGAACACGTCGCGCCGCAGGAGATCCCGGCAGGACTGCTCGTCACCGTTCCACTGCCCGCGCCAGCCTTGGAAACTGTCAGCGTGGAGCCCGTCGACACGCCGCTGCCGGTCACCAACCGCGACATCGTGTCGCCGTCCGCGGTGAAGCTGACGTTCGTGCTCGACAGCACCGCGCTGATCGGCGCGAAGCGCACGGTCACGGTCGCAGTGGCGCCGGTGCCGACGAGGGTGAAGGGACTGCCGGAGACGATGCTGAAGGGCGCCGGTACGGAGGCCGTGCCCGTGATGGTGCCGGAGCGCGTGCTCTGGACAGTGAAGGTCTGGGTGGCGAAGCTGCCGACGTTGACGTTGCCAAAAGCCGTGGTGCCGGTCGGGGTGACGCCGATATCGACCTGTGCGACGGCGCTCGCGACGGAAGAGCACGAGCTCTCGCTGCCGCCGGTATCCACTGCGGTGACCGAGACGTTGTAGGTCGCGCCAGTCGCCAGGCCCGTGAGCCGGAAGCTGACCGTTTGACTCGACGGCGGAGTCGATGTCGCGGAGGCGACCGTGAAGAAGGTCGCGCCAGGGCACGGCGTGGCCGAGGTCGAGTAGTAGACGCGATAGGACCCGAGGTCCGTCAGGGCGCTCCCATCACTGTTCGTCGTGGGAGCAGTCCACGAAGCGTCCAGCACTCCGGCGCTCGCCGGATTCGTTGCACCGAAAACCGCAACCAGGGCCAGACCGAGACCCAGGAGCCACCGCCATTCGAACATGAGCGTGATCTCCCTTTGAGGAAGACCACCGTGTCCCGGGGGTGGTCGCCACCCCTCCTTCGGCAGCCCGGCGATCAGGCTCGCGGCCTGACCCGTGGCTTTGCGTCCCCGTCTCGCGACGGGTTTGCCCTTATCGAGAAGGGGGTCTTCCCTGTGTGCAAAATTTTTTTGCACGGGCGGTGCCAAAGCGACTCGATTCGACTCACGACGACGTAAATGACTGTGAATCGTGAGGAAGTGGAGCCGCGCTGACTACCGCGACGCGCGGACGCACGCGCGACTTCGTGTCATCAGTTTGTCGCTGCGACAACGTGCGCGGCGATCTTGACATCGCAAATTTGAGAAACGTAGCGCTCTCATCGCTTTACGCGTTTCCGAAAATTCTCAGCTGTGATTCTCGGTATTTCTTCGGATTTTTGGTTCGCTTTGGAGGAGCGCGGAGAGAACCCGATCGAGCGCCGCGCTTAGCGATTCGAGTAGAGCCAGCGCGAGCCGTAGCGCCCGACCTCGTGTACTCGTGCGGCTGGGAGCGCCGCCACCACGCTCTGGCCGCGCGGGCGACGCACCACGAGGAACACGCGCTGCGGCCCATCCCAGAGACGAAGCAGGTCCCCGGTGCTCATGAAGAGCCCGCGCGCCTCCGGTAGCGACGCGGCGACCGAGAAGTAGTCGAGCGCGCCGTTCACCATCACGAACCGGCGCCCGGTGTAGAAGGGCAGCGCCGGGCTGTACTCGAGCGTGCCCTCGACGACGAGCACGTCCGCCGGGCCGGCCTCGGCGGTGATGGCCCGCGCCGTCTCCTTCACCGAGTGAACGGGCTCGACCACGTCCAGGAGCCTGAAGATCAGTACGGTGATCGCCCCGGCCACGCCGACAAGCGCGACGAATGCGCCCCGGTGCCGGCCGCGAAGCCAGAAGAGCGTCGCCAATCCCCAGCCCGCGATGAGGACGAGCCCCAGCCCCTGCAGCAGCCCACCGAAGGGACGGGCCGCGGCGAACGGGAAGGCGGCGCCCTGGTCGCGGAGGATGCGATAGTAGGCGTTGAGCTCGGCCAAACCGTTCAAGGCTTGTGCGGGCGTCAGCGCCGCGCCGACCCACAGGGCCCAGATTCCCACGGCGCCGCACCCGACCAGCCCGATCACGAGCCAGCGACCGATGTCGCGCCCGCAAGTCCACGCGGCGCCGACGAGCACCGCCAGGGCGGGGAATGCGGGGAGCGCGTAGTACTCGTGCTTGAAACGCGAGAGCGCGAAGAGCCCGACGACGGCGACCAGCCAGATCACGACGACCGGCCGCCAGCGTCCCCGCGGCGACCGACCCGGGTCGCGGCGCGCCAGAGTGAAGACGCTCCACGGAAACGCCCAGAGAAAGCTCGCGACCAGGAAGGCGAGCGTCGAGCTCGGGACGTCGTCCTCCACGTACCGACGCGCATTGAGAAAGCGGAGCAGGTGATTGTCCACGACGTAGAAGTTGAAGAGCATCGGCGAGCGCCACGCGACGAGCGCGTGCCAGGGCACCGCGATGATCGCGAACAGCGCCGTCCCCCGAACCAGATTGAGCTCGCGCCACCCGAGCGGGACCGACGAACGCAGGCCCGAGCGCCGCACGGTGGCCAGCCCGAGCCCCACGATCAGCACCGGGAACACGACGCCGAGGAATCCCTTGGCCAGCACGCCGAGCGCCGCGCCGAGATAGAAGAGGAGGAAGCGCGCGCGTCCCCGATCGGGTCGCTCAGCGTCGCGGAGAAAGCCGTACATCGCGAGCGTGAGACAGAACACGAACAGCTGATCCGTCGACGCCCGGCGGACATACAGCGCATTGCCGACGACCGTCGCGACGACGACCCCCGCCAAGAGCCCCGCCGGCGCGCCGTAGAGGCGCCGTCCGATCCGCCAGGTGAGGAGCACCGTGCCCAGCGCCGAGATCGCCGACCAGAGCCGCGTCGCCCACTCCGAGGGACCGAACAGCTGGAAGGTCAGCGCGGTGAGCCAGAAGTAGAGCGGCGGCTTCTCGAGATAGGGCAGCCCGTTCACGTGGGGGATCACCCAGTCGCCGCTCGTCAGCATCTCGCGCGCGATCTCGGCGTAGAGCCCCTCGTCCGGGTCGAGCAGGGGCATGCCGAGCTTGGGAACGAAGAGCAGGAGACTCAGCGCCAGCAGCATGTACACGGCAGATTGCGGGATCATACCCCCCGTTGGGCTATGCTGTACCGCCATGCTTGGCCGGAGCCCGGCCCGATCGAGCCTCGCGACCGTGGTGGTGGTCCTCGTCGCGACGCTCGTCTCGCTCGCGGATGCGATCGCCTTTGATCGCACCAACCTGCCGCTCAAGAACTGGGGCGGCTTCTCGGAATATCGTGACGCGACCTACGACGATCTGGAGCGCCTGGTCCCGCCGTGCTCGCCGTTCGAGACTGACCAGTTGTTGGCGTGGCTCGGAGAAGTCTTGGGAGATTAAGGGTTTCGGATTTCCCTCAGCACGGCGAGCATGTCGTCGTGGATCCGGCCGTTGCTCGCGACCACCGCGGGCGCGTCGAGATCCACGGCATCGCCCACCAGATTCGTGATCCGTCCGCCGGCCTCCTCGACGAAGAGGCCGGCGGCGGCGACGTCCCACGCGCCGAGGCGGAGCGCCCACAAGCCGTCGAGTCGACCGGCGGCGACCCACGCGAGATCGAGGACGGCGGAGCCGAATCGACGCACGCCGCGGCAGCGAAGCGCGAAGGCCGCGGACTCGTCCAGATTCGTGTCGTCTGTCTCGCGGATGTTGTACGGGAAGCCCGTCGCGAGCAGGCTCGCCTCCAGACTCGTCGTCGACGAGACGGCGAGCCGCTCGTCGTTCACGGTCGCGCCGCGTCCGCGCTCGGCGACGTAGAGCTCGTCGACGCTCGGGTCGTACGCGACACCGAGCGCGATGCGTCGATCGACTTCCAGCGCGATCGACACCGAGAAGACCGCCAGCCCGTGCGCGTAGTTCGTCGTGCCATCCAGCGGATCGACGATCCAGCGGCGCCCCGAGCGACCGGGCGCGGCACCCCGCTCCTCCGCGAGAATCGTGTCGTCAGGGAACGCCGAGGC
>QHSQ01000427.1 GCA_003221615.1 Candidatus Rokuibacteriota bacterium
ACGCCGACATGCTCCCGTACTTCAAGCGGTGCGAGACCTGGGAGCAGGGCGAGAATGCCTGGCGGGGCGGAGCCGGACCCCTCTCGGTCATCGATTCCCGCAACCGAGATCCTCTCTTCGACGCCTGGCTCGATGCGGCGCGAGAAGCCGACTGGCCGTTCACGGAGGACTACAACGGCAAGGAGCAGGAGGGCTTCGGCCGCAGCCAGTGGACGATCCGGAACGGACGGCGCTGCAGCGCCGCCGTCGCGTTCCTGCGGCCGGCCTCGCGGCGGCCCAACCTGACGGTCGAGACGAACGCGCTCGCGACGCGCGTGATCCTCGAGGGATCGCGCGCGACGGGCGTCGAATACGCCAGAGCCGGACGGCTCCACCGCGCGCCGGCCACGCGCGAGGTGCTGCTGGCCGGCGGCGTGTTCAACACGCCGCAGCTGCTCATGCTGTCGGGCATCGGCGAGCCGGAGCATCTCCGTGAGGTCGGCATCGAGCCCAGGGTGAACCTGCCCGGCGTCGGCCGAAATCTCCAGGATCACCTTTCGGTCGACGTCCACCACGCCCGGCGCGGCCGCGGGCCGTTTCACGCCGAGATGCGGCTGGATCGCGCGGCGCTCAACATGGCGCGCGCCTATTGGCTCGGCACGGGTCCGGGGACGGTGCTTCCGAGTCGTCTGCATGCCTTCCTCAAGACACGCCGCGATCTGGCGGTGCCGGATATCCAGTTCCTGTTCCGCGGGGCGCCGGCACAGGCTCATCCGTGGTTCCCGGGCATCACGCCAGCCTACGAGGACAGCTTCGGGCTACGTCCGGTCATGCTCCATCCGGAGAGCCGCGGCGTCGTGCGGCTGCGCTCGTCGGATCCGAGCGCGCCCGTGCGCATCGTGCAGAACTTCCTGGCCACCGAGCACGACGTCCGCACGATCCGCGAGGGCGTGAAGCTCGGGCGGGACATCGCGAGCCGCCACGCGCTCGACGGGCTCCGCGGCCGGGAGACCTCGCCCGGTCCCGATTGCCGCACCGACTTGGAGATCGATGCGTTCGTGCGCCGTACGGCGATCACGGCGCATCACCCCTGCGCCACCTGCGCGATGGGAATCGGTGAGGACACGGTCCTGGATCCGGCGCTGCGCGTCCGTGGTGTCGAAGGGCTGCGCGCGGTCGATGCCTCCGCCATGCCTGACCTGGTCTCCGGCAACATCAACGCCTGCGTGATGATGATCGCGGAGAAGGGTGCTGACCTGGTGCTCGGCAAGGCCCCGCTGCCTGCCTGATCAGGGCCCGGCCGGTCGCCGGGCCCGGATGTCCGAGGACGAGGAGTCGAGGCGGAACCGGCTCTCCGGGATCGCCGTGAAGAGGTGCGCGAACCGCTGAGGCACGGCGACGTCGCCCAGCGAGCGCACGCGCCCGGCGCCATCGGCCCGCACGGCCACGAGGAAAGAGCCTCCTCGATCGGCGATCTCTTGCAGCGCGGCGGCCATTCGCTCCTCGTCGTCGCCGTAGTACCGCCTGGCCACCAGGCGCTCGGCCGTGTCGGCGCCGATCACGAACGTCGCGCCCGGAAACAGACGCGATTTCTCGAGAAACGTCGGCGCCCTCGTGAGCTCGACCCTCGCCTTCCACGCGAACTGCGCGAGCCGGTTCCGCACCTCGCCGGCGGTGAGCGGTGGCTTGTCGACGTTGATCACCGAGATCTCGAAGGCGACCGGCTGCTGTCGGATGTCCTCCGCGACTCGCGCGAGCAGAAGGTGGCCGGCGTGGAGGGGGTTGAACGAGCCGGGCAGCACCACGCTCGGGGCCGGAGCCGAGGACACCAGCTGGCCATCGGGCCACGCCGTCACGCGCGTGAGGCCGCCCGCCAGGAGCTGGTCGATCGAATCACCCGTCTGCACGACGGCCTCCGCGTAGCGCTCGTCGGCGTCCAGCAGGCTGCGCGGGGAAGGCGCGGCGACGCCGCATGCGCGGGAGAGCCACAGCACGATAGCGCGCGCGACGAGGTCTTCCTCGGCCGGGCGATCTCGCCGCCCCTTGGCCAGCACGATCGAGCAGTGGTCGGTGCCGGCGCCGGTGGCGACCGCGATATGGAAGCGGTGCTCGCCCTGTCGCGGACGATCGGTGACGAGCCCCGCCGTCGCGCCGAGGCCGATGAGCTGGGCGCCGGTCGGCGCGAGCTTCCCCGCCCGCTCGCGCGCGCGCTGCGCCATCGCCACCGCCGTTTCGGCGCTACAGGCCTGCTCCGGCTCGAAGCCGAGGAACGCCGCCAGCGCCCGCGCGTCGTACGGAACCAGCGCCTCGAGCAGGAGCCGCGATCCGCCGGGCACGCGGAGCAGCTCGGCGATCGCCCCGCTGCCGCCGCCGGTGATCGCGAGCACGGCCTGGCGGCCGGACGCGTGCATCTCGGCGATCGTTTGCCGCCACGACGACACGTCCAGCTGGCTCAGGGTCTTGTCAGCGCTCACGGCGGCCACGCTCCACAGGATGGTGGAAGAGATTCTGGATGGAGTCAACGGCGTGGTGTGTTCCGACAACGAGCGCCTCGGGTGGCGACCCCGGTCACGCAATGTGCGCTCGCGGCCCTCTCGCTATTTGCCGGTGAGCCTCGCGACGACGGGGGCGAGGATTTCCATGTAAGGCTCGAAGGTGACGAAGTAGGAGAGCCCCCAGCGCTCGCGGCGCGCATGCAGGGCTTCCACCATCTCGTCCACGGTGCCGATCAACACGTACGGAGCCTCGAGGATCTCCTCGACGCTGAGCTGTTGCCAGTTCTTGTGGAGCTCCGCTGCCGCTTCACGCCGGTGCTCCGTCACGATCACCCGCTGGATCTGCGCGCTCAGCTCGAGACGACTGAATCGCTGGCCGGCCGCGTCCCGTACCACCCGCAGACGCTCGTCGACGCCCGCGATCTTCCATCCAGACATGTCGGGCGACGTGCCGCCTCGCGTGAACGTGATGCCCGTGAGATTCACGGTATCGGCCTCGCTCGCCGCCAGCGTGAGGAGGCGAAGGCCATTGCCTCCGATGATGATCGGCGGATGCGGCCGCTGGACGGGAAGAGGATGGATCTTGTGGCCGGTGACGCGGTAGTGCTGGCCGGCGAAGTTGACCTCGGCCCCGCTGAGCAAGCCCTTGATGATCGGAACCGACTCGGCGAGCCGCTCGACCCTGATGCCTCCTCGATCGAAGCGGAGCCCGACCTGATCGTACTCGACCCGCATGTAACCCGCGCCCAGCCCCAGCTCGAGCCGTCCATCCGTCAAGAGGTCCATCGTCGCCGCTTCTCGCGCGAGCAGCACGGGATGGCGGAGATCGTTGTTGACCACGTTCGTGCCGACCCGGAGTCGTGTCGTCGCGTCCGCGGCGCTCATCACCGCCGGGATTGTCGCCAGCATGGCGGCGAGGTGGTCGGGCACCAGGAGCACGGAGTAGCCCAGCGCTTCGACCTTGCGCGCTTTGTCTTGCCACTCGGCTCGCGACTGCGCGTCTCGGATATTGATCCCGAATCGGAACGGTTTCATCGGCTCATCACTCCCGAACGTCACGAGGTCAAACGAGTAGCCAAAACGCTCACTCCCGTGGCGATCATGTATTGGATTCTTCAATGCATCACGGCCCCGCCGTCGACGCTCCACGCCTGGCCGGTGATGTGATCGCTCTGCTCGGAGGCGAAGAACAAGGCGAGCCGCGCGATGTCGTCCGGACGCGCGACCCTGCCCGTCGGCGGAAGGCCCAGCACCGGCGCGCCCGGGTCCCCTTCGGCGAGCGCGCGCTCACGCCGTGAGGTCGATTCGCGC
>QHSQ01000095.1 GCA_003221615.1 Candidatus Rokuibacteriota bacterium
GGCGTGATGCCCAGGCGCGAGGCGGTCGCGCGGTCGATCTGCACTCGCGCCTGCAAGCCCTGATCGAGCTGGTCCGTGGCGACGTCGTGAAGCTCGGGCAGCTCGCGCAGGCGCGCCACGAACTTCGGCGCCCACGCGCGCAGCTCGTCTTCGTCGGGATCCTCGAGGCTGTACTGGAACTGCGTGCGACTCACGCGATTCTCGACGGTCAGGTCCTGGACCGGCTGCAGGTAGAGCGTGATCCCGTCCACCTTGGCCAGCGCCGGACGCAGCCGGCTCATCACCTCGCCGACGCTCTCGCCGCGCTCGGCGAGCGGCTTCAGGGTGATCTGGATGCGACCGCTGTTGAGCGTGGTATTCGTGCCGTCGATGCCGATGAACGACGAGATGCTGGCGACGGCCGGATCTTGCAAGATGACGCGGCCGAGGGCCTGCTGGCGCTCGGCCATCGCGTCGAACGAGATGTTCTGCGGCGCCTCGGAGATGCCGAGGATGACGCCCGTGTCCTGGATCGGGAACAAGCCCTTGGGCACGATCAGGTAGAGCATGAGCGTCAGCGCCAGGGTGCCGATGGCGACGATGAGCGTGGCCGTCTGATGGTTGAGCACCCAGCGCAGGGTGCGGCCGTAGAAGGCGACCAGATTGTCGAACTGCCGCTCCGCGGCGCGCGCGAAGGCGCCCGGGCGGCGGTCGGCCACCGGCTTGAGCAGCTTCGCGCAGAGCATCGGCGTCAAGGTCAGCGAGACGACCGCCGACACGAGGATGGCGGCCGAGAGCGTCAACGCGAACTCGCGGAACAGCCGGCCGACGATGTCCCCCATGAAGAGCAGCGGGATCAACACCGCGATCAAGGACACGGTCAACGACAGGATCGTGAAGCCGATCTGGCTCGAGCCGACGAACGCGGCCTGCAGCGGCGGCTCGCCCTCCTCGATGTAGCGGCTGATGTTCTCGATCATCACGACCGCGTCGTCGACGACGAAGCCGGTCGAGATCGTCAGCGCCATCAGGGAGAGGTTGTTGAGGCTGAAGCCCAGGCCGTACATCACCGCGAACGTGCCCACGATGGAGACCGGCACCGTGATGCCCGGAATGAAGGTCGCCGCGGCGGATCTCAAGAAGACGAAGATGACGAGGACGACCAGGACGACGGCCAACATCAGCTCGAACTGCACGTCGTGCACGGAGGCGCGGATGGTCGTGGTGCGGTCGGTCAGCACGGTCACCGGCACCGAGGAGGGCAGGGCGCTCTGGAGCTGCGGCAAGAGCTGCTTGACGCGATCGACGACCTCGATCAGGTTGGCGCCGGGCTGCCGCTGGATGTTGACGATGATCGCGGGCTGGTCGCCCATCCACGCGGCCTGACGGATGTTCTCGGCGCTGTCGATCACGTCGGCCACGTCCGAGAGCAGGAGCGGCGCGTTGTTGCGATAGGCGATCACGAGCGCCTTGTACTGATGGCTCTGGTGGATCTGGTCGTTGGCCGAGATCGTGAACGACTGCAGCGGCCCGTCGAGGCTACCCTTGGCCTGGTTCACGTTGGCGGCGGCGACGGCGATCCGCACGTCGTCCATCGTGAGGCCGTTCGCGGCGAGCCGGGCCGGGTTCACCTGGATGCGCACCGCCGGCTTTTGGCCGCCCGACAAGGTGACGAGGCCGACACCCGGCAGCTGCGCGATCTTCTGCACGAGCCGCGTGTCGGCGAGGTCCTCGACGACGGTCAGCGGCAAGGAGCGCGACGTCACGCCGAGCGTCAGCACCGGCGCGTCGGCCGGATTGACCTTGCTGTACACGGGAGGGTTCGGGAGATCGCGGGGCAAGAACGTCGCGGCCGCGTTGATGGCCGCTTGCACCTGCTGCTCGGCGACGTCGATCGAAAGGGCCAGGTCGAACTGCAGCGTCACGATCGACGAGCCGCTCGAGCTGATCGACGTCATTTGCTTGAGGCCGGGTAGCTGGCCGAACTGCCGCTCGAGCGGCGCAGTCACGCCCGACGCCATGACGTCAGGGCTGGCCCCCGGATAGAACGTGACGGTCTGGATCGTCGGGTAGTCTACTTGTGGCAGCGCGGCGACCGGCAGCTGGCGATACGCCACGATCCCGGCCAGCACGATCGCGGCCGTCAGGAGCGCGGTCGCCACGGGCCGGATGATGAACTGACGGGAGAGGTTCACGCTCCCGGCCGGGGGGCGCGCGGAGGCGCGCTCGGCGCGCCGGCCGCGCCGGGTGTTGCCGGCGCGCCCGCAGGGCTTGCCTTGCGCACGGTCGGCTCGACGCGCGCGCCGTCCTGAACCTTCTCCGCGCCGTCCACCACGAGGGCCTCGCTGTCCGCCACGCCGGTGCGGACCGAGACCACCGCGCCCTCGGTCGGCCCGAGCTGCACCCGGCGCATCTGCACGACCTTGTCCGGCTTGACCACGTAGACGTAGGCGCCCTGCGGGCCGCGCTGGATCGCCTCGGCGGGCGCCAGCATCGCGTCGTGCAGCACGTCGATGAGCACCCGGGCGTTCACGAACTGGTTCGGGTAGAGCACCCCGTCGGTGTTGCCGAACGAGGCCTTCAGGCGCACGGTGCCGGTCGTCGGATCGATCTGGTTGTCGATTGCCACCAGGGTGCCGGTCGCGATCTTCGTGCGGCCTTCACGATCGAACGCGTCGACCGGAACCTTGCCGCCCGGCCGGAAGCGCCGCAGGATCGGCTGCAGGCTGTCCTCGGGCACGCTGAACACGAGCGCGATCGGCTCGAGCTGGGTGATCACGACGAGACCGCCGGTGTCCGAGGCCTTGACGACGTTGCCCGGGTCGACCAGACGCAGGCCGACGCGGCCGGTGATCGGCGAGGTGATCCGGCAATACGTGAGCTGGAGCTTGATCGCGTCGATCTGCCCCGTGTTCATCTTGATGGACGCTTCGGCCTGGCTGACCATCATCTCCTGCGTGTCGAGCTGCTGCCGCGCGATCATTTCCTGCTGCGCCAGCCGCCGATAGCGCTCGAGGTCGAGCCGCGCGTTCGCGAGGTTGGCCTGATCGCGCGCGAGCTGGCCTTCGGCCTGCATGAGCTGTGCCTGGAACGGGCGAGGGTCGATCTCGGCCAGCAAGTCGCCGGCCTGGACGACCTGGCCCTCGGTGAAGTGCGTCTTCATCAGCTGGCCGTCGACGCGGCTCTTCACCGTGACCGTGTTGAGCGGGGTGACCGAGCCGAGCGCGGTGAGGTAGACGCTCAGATCGCCCGTGCGGACAGGCGCGACGACCACCGGAACCGGTCGCGCCGGCTGTCCGCCGGGGCCGCTCCCGGTGGCTTTCGTCTGCTGCTGAGTCTTGGCCTGACGACCGTAAGCGATCCAGGCCCCGGCGACGAGCAGGCATCCGAGCCCGACGACGAGGACGAGAATACGAGCACGTCCGCGACTCGGGTGCGCTCCACCTTCCGGAATTTCTTCGCTTTCTCCCCGCACGCCGGCCCCCCAGTTCTTCCAGCCGTTGCCGCTTCGCGCCAGCATACCGCGGAATCCGACGCCGATGCGTATCGTCACGGCGCTGCGCTCGGCGGGCCGTCGTCTAGGGTCGGGCGCGGTCGCGGGCCTCGACCCACGCCTGCGAATCGCCGCCCATCGCCTCGAACAAGAGGACGGTGTCCAGGTACCGCTGCCCCTTGGCGCGCGCGTAGCCCAGCAGCGCCTGCGCGTAGAGCCGCTGCGCGTCGAGCACCTGCACCAGGCTCCCGCGCCCCGCCGCGTACGCGTCCTGAGCGAGCTCGAGCGACGCCTTCGATGCCGTCACGGCGGCGGTCTCGCTCCCGAGCAGCTCGGCGTCGTGCTGGAGCGCGCGCAGAATGTCGGCGACCTGGCCGAACGCCACCAGCAACGTCTGCCTGTATACGCCGAGCTCGCTCTCGTATGCGTCGACGGCCGCTCGTTGCTGCGCCTTCAAGGCACCGCCGTGGAAGATCGGCGCCACGATGTCGCCCGCGATGCTGCCGAGGATGCTGGGAGCGGCCACGGGACCTCCGACCGCCTGCAGAACCCACGACGGCGAGATCGTGACGCTCGGATAGAGCTGAGCGGTCGCGACGCCGATCGCGGCACTCGCCGCGTGCAGCTGGGCCTCGGCGGCCAGGATGTCGGGCCGGCGGCGCACCAGAACCGACGGCACCGTCACCGGCAGCTCGTCCGGTAACGTCAGCGTCTGGAGCTCGAAGTCCGGCGGCGACCATTCGGCGGGTGTCTTGCCGACGAGCACGGACAACGCGTGTCGCGCGACGCTCAGCTGCTGCAGGAGCGGCGGCCGCAACGTCCGGTCGCCGGCCAGCTGGCTCTCGGCGCTCAGGACGTCGGTGCGCGCGACGCTGCCGGCCGTGAAGGCGATGCGCACCAGCTCCAGGTTGTGCTCGTCGGCGGCGATGATATCGACCACCGCGTTGATCTGCGCCAACGTCGAGGCGATCGTGACCGCCTGCGTCACCGTGTCCGCGGTCAGGGTCAAGTACGCCGCCGCGAGCTGACGTGCCTGGCTCTCCGCCAGCGCGCTCTGCTGCTCCACGAGCCGGCGAGTATGCCCGAACAGGTCCGGCGTATAGGTGAGCGCCGGGCCGATCGTGAACATCGACGTGACGAGGCTGTTGCTCCCGCTCGAGCCGCGCCCGGTGGAGCTCAGCGATCGGCTGTACTGCCAGCTTCCGGTCGTGGCGAGATCGACCTGCGGGTAGTACGCGGCCCGCGTCGCGACGACGACCTCCTCGGCTTGCGCGAGCGTGGCGCGGGCGCTCACCAGGGTGGGGCTGTCCGCGACGGCGAGCGTGAGCACCTCGTCGAGGGCCGGCGACTGGAAGAGCTCCCACCACCCGCGCGCGATGTCGCCGCCGGCGAAGCGCTGCACGGGATCGGGATCGCCCGGCGCCGGCAGCGACACGGGCTCGGCTTCGTAGCCGGTGAGGTCGGGCGCGGCTGGGCGCGCGAAGTCGGGGCCGACGGCACAGCCGGAGATGAGGCCGGCGAGCAGCAGCGGCCACGCGCGTGACGGGCTCTTGCGCACGGTCGGGCTACTCGTAGCGGAGCGCCTCGATCGGATCGAGGTGAGCGGCCTTGCGGGCCGGATAGTAGCCGAAGAAGATGCCGACCGCGGCCGAGAACCAGAAGCCGCCGAGGACCGCCACGGGCGACACGAGCGTCGGCCACTCGGCGACGTGCGAGATCACCTGCGAGATGATGACGCCGACGATGATCCCTGCCCCGCCCCCGGCAGCGCTCAGGAGCACCGCCTCGGTGAGAAACTGCAACAGCACGTGCACGCGACGGGCGCCGATCGCCATCCGGATCCCGATCTCGCGCGTGCGCTCGGTCACGGAGACGAGCAGGATGTTCATGATGCCGATGCCGCCGACAAGCAGCGAGATCGAGGCGACCGCGGCCAGGAGCAGCGCCATGATGCGACTGCCGCCCTCGCGGGCCTGGGCGATTTGGCTCAGGTTGCGGACGTCGAAGTCGTTCACGTTTCCAGGCTGGATGTGGTGCCGTGCCTGCAAGAGCTCGGTCACCTGGTCGACGGCAGCGGGCACGAAGGCAACGCCACGCGCCTGGACGTAGATCGAGTTGACCTTGCCGGTGAGCCGCGGCTGCATGCCGAAGGGATTGGCCGGGACGGGGAAGAGGGGATTGCTCGCGGTCTGAACCTGGCTCGGCGCGGCCGCGCCCAGGACCTTGTTCTCCGCGGTCGCGAACGGGATCATCACGAGGTCGTCCTGGTCCTGTCCCCATCCGCTCTGGCCCTTCGGGCTCAGCACGCCGATCACGCGCAGCGGAAAGCCCTTCACGAGGATGGTGGCGCCCACCGGATCCTCGTGGCCGCCGAAGATCTGCTCGGCGACGGTGTTGCCGATCAGGACGACCAGCGCCGCGCTCTGCTCATCGGCCTCGGTGAGCTCGCGCCCGGCGGCGATCTTCCAGTTGGCGATCGACGGGTACTCGGGCGTGACCCCCTGGACGTTAGTCGTCCAGTTCTGGCCCTCGTACTCGACCTGACCCATCTGCCGCACCATATAGCTCACGCGCTCCACCGCGGGCGCCTCGCGGGGGATCGCGCGCGCGTCGTCCACGGTGAGCGTGGAGGCGCTGCCGTGGCCCCCGCGTACGCCGTTGGCGGTCGTCGCGCCCGGCAGGATCACCAGGAGGTTCGTGCCGAGGTTCTCGATCTCTTTCTCGACGGCGGCGTTCGCGCCCTGGCCGACCGCGACCATGGCGATGAGGGCCGCCACGCCGATGAACACGCCCAGCATGGTGAGAACCGCGCGGAGCTTGTTGCGCGTGATGGCCTGGGCGGCGGCGGCCAGCACCATCAGCGCGAACGCCGACGACGCGCCCAGGCGGAGCGGCGCGCCGCGCGCGGCGCTCGGCCGCGCGCGAAGGCGGGCCGGCGCCGCCGGCCGGCGCACCCCGGCCACGCCCTCGTGCCGCACCGGCTCGTCGGAGACGATGCGGCCGTCGCGCATGGTCACGATGCGATCGGTGTAGGCCGCGATCCCGGGGTCGTGCGTGACCACGATGATCGTCACGTCGTGATCGCGGTTCAACGCCCGCAGCACCTCCATGATCTCGTTCGACGTGCGCGAATCGAGGTTGCCGGTGGGCTCGTCGGCGAGGATCATGCCCGGGACGTTGATCAGCGCGCGGGCGATCGCGACGCGCTGCTGCTGGCCTCCCGAAAGCTGGCTCGGCGTGTTTCGCTCGCGGGCGGCGAGCCCGAGCGAGGCCAGCGTCTGTCGCGCGCGCGCCCGCCGCTCCGAGCGTCGCGCGGGGCCGTGGTCGGAGTAGAAGAGGGGCAGCGCGACGTTCTCGAGGGCACTCGTGCGCGCGAGCAGGTTGAAGCTCTGGAAGACGAAGCCGATGCGCTCGCTGCGGATGCGGGCCAGCTCGGGCTCGGACCGCTCGGCCACGTCGAGCCCCTCGAACAAGTAGCGTCCGCTCGACGGCCGGTCCAGGCAGCCGAGCACGTTCATCAACGTCGACTTGCCCGAGCCCGACGCGCCCATCAGCGCGAGGAACTCGCCGGACTCGACGCGCAGATCGACGCCCGCCAGGGCGTGCACCTCGACGTCGCCGAGATGATAGGTGCGCGTCACGCCCTCGAGGTCGATGAGTGGCATCGCGCTACCGGCCGCCCGGCCGGAAGAAGCGCGGCGCCTGTCCCGCCGATACGCCGCCCTTTGCGCCCGCCGTCGCCTCGGCGACGATCACCTGATCGCCTTCCACGAGCTCGCCCTTCGCGACCTCCGCCGAGGTGCCATCCTCGAGCCCGACCATCACCGGCACGGCCACGGGCTTGCCCTCGCGAAGCACCCATGCGCGCCCGCGGTGAGTCCCGTCGCCTCCGCCCGCGGCCGCCCGCTCGCTCCGGCGCGCTCCCGCGCCCGGCCGATCGGTCTTGACGCCCTCGGGCAGGAATCGGAGCGCCTGCTCGGGGAGCATGAGCACGTCGTCGTGCTCGGCCTTGACGATGCGCGTCGTCGCCGTCATCCCCGGCTTGAGCGCGCCGTCTTGATTGTCGACAGCCACCACGACGTCGTACGTGACCACGTTCTGGACCGTCGTCGGCGCCTGGCGCACCTGGCGCACCGCGCCCTGGAACGGCCGATTCGGGAAGGTCTGCACCGTGAACGTGGCGCGGTCGCCGACCTTGACGCCGCCGATGTCGGACTCGCTCACGTTGGTGTCGACCTGCATCTTGGTCAGGTCGGTCGCGATCAGGAACAGGATCGGCGTCTGGAAGCTGGCCGCCACGGTCTGACCGATCTCGATGTTCCGCGAGACCACGATGCCGTTGACGGGCGAGATGATCCGGCTGAAGCCGAGGTTGACCTGGGCGGCGTTGACCTCGGCCTGACGCTCCAGGATGGCAGACTCGTCGTAGGTGATCTGCGCCATCGCCTGGTCGTAGGTGCTCTTCTCGTTGTCGAGCGTCGCCTGGGAGACGATTCCGCGCTGCAGGAGCCCGCTGTCGCGCTCGTAGGTCGTCTTTGCGTAGGTGAGGCTCGCCTGGTCCTTCACGAGCTGGGCCTTGGCCACGGCCAGATTCGCGGCCGCCTGGTCGGCGACCATCTGGAACGGACGCGGGTCGATCTGGGCGCAGAGCTGGCCGACGGTCACGCGCGTGTTGTAGTCGCAGGACCAGCGCACGATGGGACCGGACACGTAGGTGCCGACCTCGACCACGGTCACCGGATTCACGGTGCCGGTCGCCGTGAGGGCCACCGCGACGGAGCCCCGTGTTACGGGCGCGGTGACGAACCGGGAGGGAGCCTGGCGATGCGTCGTCCAGTAGTACCCGGCGGCGCCCGCGAGCGCGAGGACGAGGACGGCAGCCAGCCAGCGGCCCCAGCGGAGCGAGGGGCGGGGACCGCGCGGCGAGTCCCTGACTTCCTGACCGTCGCGCCCGTCCGACGACGTCGCATCCACGGCCAGCCCGGGCGCGGGGCTCTGGGCCATGTTTTCGAACTCCAAGCCTGTGTCCTCCCTTCGCCGGCGGCGAGGTCCTCGCACGCCAACCCCAATAGACGAAGGAACGGACGCGTTCGTTGACACGCGCCTCGTGTATGCTGCGGCCATGCGCCTCGGCCTTCTCATCGCGCTCGCCGGCCTGGTGTTGAGCGCCATGCCGGCCTGGGCCGACCATCCGCGCTCGGCCGATGAGATCGTGGCCGAGGTTCGCCGCGCTACCGAGCCATACCAGGACATCGCCCGCGCCCGCGCCGACGGCTTCGTGCAGGTGAGCGGGATGGAGGCGCGCCACGGCTATCACTTCATGAACTTCAACGCGCCGGTGCTCACGGCCGCGGGCATCGCCTCCAGCACCCTCGACCTCGCGCGGCCGCCGATGCTGCTCTATGTGGAGCGCGACGGTGTGTGGCAGCTGGCGGGTGTCGAATACGCGTTGCCGTCTCCGCCGAGGCCGAATCCGCTGCCCGGCGCCGAGTGGCACCGGCACGAAGCCTCCTGCCATTATCGAGACTACAAGGAGGCGCCCGCGCCGCGGGCCGCCGACTGCCCGTCGCGCCACCCCGAGAGCAACGAGCCGTTCGTGCTGTGGCATCCGGCATTCGCCGTCGCTCACGTCTGGGCGTGGATCCCGAGCCCCGACGGCCTGTTCTCCGAGGAGAACCCCGCGCTCGCGCCCTACGGCGGAACGCCGCGTCCGCCGGGCCATCCCCACCCGCGCAGCGAGACGGAGCTGGCGTATTCGCAGGTCACCCATCGCGTCGCCGGCGGCGTGCTGCTCCTCGTTGCCGCGCTCACCGTGTGGGAGTCGTGGCGGCCGCGACGCTTTCCCTGGTCGGCGGGCTCCTCGATCGTCTTCGTCGTGTTCGGGCTCTACCTGATTCCCACGTCTGATCCCGAGTCGTGGCCGTGGGGGCCGGGGACGTTCATGGAGATCTTCACCGATCCGCTCGTCCTGCAGCACAAGCTCCTGGCGCTGGTCCCGCTCACGTACGGCGTCATCGGGCTGCTGCGCAGCGCCGGCCTCCTGGCGCGGTCCTACTGGTACGCGGTGGTCCCGACCCTGGCGATGCTCGCCGGCGCCTCGCTCTTCGTCCACTTCCACGACGGCCGCTTTCACGTCGACGCGATCTATCTGCAGCACGCGGCGATGGGCGTGACGGCGATCGCCGCCGGTGCCTTGATCTTCGGGGCCCGGCGCACGGTCGGCGGCGAAGCGCTGATCCGCTGGGGCTGGCCCGGCCTCATCGGCGCGATGGGGCTGATCCTGCTCTTCTACGTGGAGCATTGACGTGCGCGCCGCAGGCCGTCGCGGAGCGGGGGCCCCGCCGGCCGAGGCGCGCCTGTAAACTGAGCGGTCATGAGCGATCTCTCCCGTCGGGACGCGGTGAAAGCCATCGCGCGATTCGGCGCGCTGGTGGCGGCCGGCGGTGTCGTCAGGCCGGGCACTTCAGCACTCGCCCAGGACGATCCCGTGCTCGCCGGCCGGCCGCTGGTCCGTTTTCCAGAGAAGACCGATCTCATTCTGTTGACCTCGCGGCCGCCGCAGCTCGAGACACCAATGAAGTATTTCGATCGCGCGATCACGCCGAACGAGGCGTTCTTCGTGCGCTACCACGTGTTCCCGATCCCGCTCGAGGTCGATCTGGCCACGTGGCGGCTCCGCGTGACCGGACGCGTGGATCGGCCGCTCGAGCTCTCGCTCGACGATCTCAAGACGAGATTCCCTCGCGCGGCGGTGACTGCCGTCAACCAGTGCTCGGGCAACAGCCGCGGGCGCTTCTCGCCGCGCGTGCTGGGCGGTCAGTGGGGCGACGGGGCGATGGGCAACGCCGAGTGGGTGGGCGCCCGCCTCAAGGACATCCTCGCCGCCGCCGGCGTGCGCCAGGGCGCGGTGCAGGCGACGTTCGACGGCCTGGACAGGCCGGCCTTTCCGTCGGTGCCCGACTTCGTCAAGAGCCTCGACATCGCGCGGATCATGGACGATCAGGACATCCTCGTCGCCTACCAGATGAACGGCGCGCCCCTGCCGATGCTCAACGGCTATCCCGCGCGCCTCGTCGTGCCCGGCTGGTACGCGACGTACTGGGTCAAGAATCTCTCCGAGATCGAGGTCGTCGACGGAACGTTCGAGAAGTTCTGGATGAGGCCGGGCTACCGCATCCCGGACAACGCCTGCGGATGCGTTACGCCGGGCACCGCACCGGCGCGCACCGTTCCGATCAATCGCATGACGGTCCGCTCGTTCATCGCCTCGCCCCGCCCGGGCACGCGCGTCGCCGCCGGCCGTCCGATCACGCTCAAGGGCATCGCGTTCGACGGCGGCTACGGCATCCAGGAGGTGCAGATCTCCACGGACGGCGGCGCCGTGTGGCGCCGCGCGGATCTGGGCGCCGACCTCGGTCGCTACTCCTTTCGCGAATGGAGCACGGCGTGGACGCCGAGGCAGCCCGGCCCGGCGCGCGTGCTGGTGCGCGCGTTCAATCGAATCGGCGAGTCACAGAGCCGCGAGGCCCTCTGGAATCCCGCGGGCTACCTTCGCAACGTGATCGAGCATTTCGATCTGCAGGTCGGATAGGAGGCCGCGATGCGACGCGTGCCGTGGCTCGGTCTCCTGCTCCTCACCCTCGCCACGTCTGCTATCGGCTCGGCCGACAAGATGATCCCGATGCCGCCCGATCACGCCTACGCCGCGCTCAAGCCCGGACCGGGCGTCGAGGTGACGCGACAGCAGTGCGTGTCCTGCCACTCAACCGACTACATCGTCATGCAGCCGCGCGGCGACGCCAAGCAATGGGACGGCGTCGTGACCAAGATGATCAAGGTGTTCGGCGCGCCCGTCAACGACCAGGACGCGAAGACCATCGTGGAGTATCTCGCGACGCAGTACGGGAACTAGGCGCCTGACGCCCTCCGCCTCGTAGCCTTCTTCAACCCACCTTCATCGGCTCGGCCCGCGTCGCCGGCACCCCGGCGGGGTGAACCCGCATCTAACCTAGCAGGGCCGTGCTGCCTCGAGCGGCCCCGGCGGCTCTGGGACTGAAGCGAGGCTGAGGAGAAGGACACGATGGCGACGACGCTCAAGACGATCCTGGCCGAGGCCCGGGCTGTGGTGCCGGAAGAGGGGCCTCTCGACGTGCAGCGGCGTCTGGCTTCTGGGGGCCAGACCGTACTCATCGACGTGCGCGATCCCGACGAATACCGCGACGGCTACATCGAGCCGGCCACGAACGTGAGCCGCGGCTTTCTCGAATTCCGCGTGGGCAGCGTGGTCGGCGATTCCGAGACGCCGATCGTTCTCTACTGTCAGACGGGGCTGCGCTCGATGCTCGCCGCCAAGGCGCTCAAGGACCTCGGCTACAGCAACGTCGTGAATCTCCAGGGTGGCTACCAGAAGTGGGTCCAGTCCGGGCTGCCGGTCGTGAAGGATCTGCCGCTCGGGACCGATCAGATCCAGCGCTACAGCCGGCACTTCCTGCTGAGCCAGGTGGGCGAGAAGGGGCAGCGCAAGCTCTTGCGATCCAGAGTCCTGCTCATCGGCGCCGGCGGGCTGGGGTCGCCGACGGCGCTCTATCTGGCCGCCGCGGGCGTCGGCACGATCGGCCTGATGGACGCAGACGTGGTCGACATCACGAATCTCCAGCGGCAGGTGCTCCACACCACCGCGGATGTCGGCAAGCCGAAGGTCGAATCGGGCGCGCGCACGCTCAAGGCGCTCAATCCCGACGTCAACGTGATCGCGCTGCCGACGCGCCTCGACGTCGACAACGCGATGGACGTCATCGCCGACTACGACGTCGTCATCGACGGCTCCGATAACTTCTCCACCCGCTACCTGGTCAACGACGCGTGCTTCCTGGCCGGCAAGCCGCACGTGCACGGCTCGATCTTCCAGTTCGAGGGCATGGCCTCGGTGTTCGCGCCGAACCAGGGGCCGTGCTACCGGTGCCTCTATCCGACGCCGCCGCCCGCCGGTCTGGTGCCGTCGTGCGCCGAGGCCGGTGTGCTCGGCGTGCTGCCCGGAATCGTGGGCGTGATCCAGGCCACCGAGGCGGTCAAGCTGCTCATCGGTCTCGGTGAGCCGTTGATCG
>QHSQ01000428.1 GCA_003221615.1 Candidatus Rokuibacteriota bacterium
AGCACGACCTGCAGCGGATCCAGCTCGGCGAACCAGGCGACCACCACCAGGGCATTCGCGGCGGCGGCGCCGAGCAGCAGCCCGCGTAGGAGGCGACCGACACCAGGTCCGTACTCGGCCGACGCGGCCGCCGCCGCGGCGGCAATCACGACCGCCAAGGGTGGCATCGCCAGCAGAAGATACCGAAGAACCTGACTCCCCAGGAGCCACAGGACGAACATCGCGACGGAGACGAGAGCGGCCAGGCGCAGCTCGACATCGAGGAGCCTCCGGCGGAACGCCCACGCCACCACCGGCGCGCCGAGCAGAAAGGTCACGCCAAGAACCCCGTCGTAGTCGCGAGGTAACTCCGGCTGGGCTGCGATTGAGACGTAGAACGGCGACAGCAGATAGTCGAACGCCGTCGAAGAGCGCCCGTAGATGGTGAGCAACGCCTCGTAGAGCCGGGCGCGGCCGACATCCCAGCCCGGTGCATCGCCCGGCCAGACAGTTGGAAAGAACGGAAAGATCGGACTGCCCGTCATGATCCAGTTCCGGATGTACCAGGGGCTCGCCAGCAAGATCCCAAGCCCGAGGCCGCCGAGCCCCGTCGCCACCACCCCTCGCGCGCCAAACCCGCCAGGGGCCGCGCCGGCCGTCAGCCCTCGAAGCAAAACGACCATGACCAGCGGCAGGATCAACGCGGCCGCCGTCAGCTTGCTCGACAGGGCCGCGCCCACTCCCGCAGCCATCAGCAGCAGCCATCGGCTATCGAGGGTCACCCACCAGCGACCCACCGCGAATATGGCGAGCGCCGAGTACCCGGCGACCGCGACGTCCACGGACTGGCCTGCGGTGACGAAGTAGACGCTCGGGATCGCGGCGACGGTGAGGGCGGCCAGCGTGCTCCAGGACCGGTCGAGCCGGCGCTCCCTGGCCCAGCCGTACGTGACGAGGACCACGAGCACGGCGAACACCCAAAACATGGCGCCGGCGGTCGCCTCGCCCAGGCGCTGGCTCGCTGGCACGCCGAGCAGCAGGGCCCACACGGCGTGCATTTCCACACCGAGGGCGAAGTAGCTCGCGATGTTGTCGGGCGCCACGACAAGCGCACCGGTGCTCACGAAGACCTTCGGCAACGCGAGATGATAGAGAAGGGCGTCGTTGCCCGTCGGCGGGGCAAGCGCCGCGAGCAGAGCCAGACCGAGAACGATGACGATGAGCACGACGGCCGTCCCGGGGCGCCGTCCCTCGACGGGCGCGCTCCAGCGCCCGCGCTGCCACGTCAAGAAGGCGAGAGCCGTACCAACGCCTACCGCCGCGACCGCCACTGGAGTCCGATAGAGTCCCGCCACCCCCAGGAAGAACCAGACGGTGGACCAGGCCGCGGAGCCGAGGAGGCCGCGGGCGCCCCAATCGAGGGCGCGCGCGCCGAGCCCGCCCCGCGGAGCGATGAGCCTCACGATGAGGCTCCCGAGCCCCCACCACGCGACGACGATGAACGCCGCCAGAATCACGCCGCCGGCGGACCGAACGAGCCCCGCCGAACCCACCGGGGTGCTCCGGGTCAACTCACGAGCGAGCGCCACCAGCCAGTCGAGCAGGTGGGGCAGGTCGTAGCGGCGGTTGAGGAGAAAGAGACCGATCAACCCAACGCCCCACGCTGCCGCGAGGATCAGAACCTGGATCCGCCCGACCACCGGTGACACCGCCCTCAACTTAGCACCCGCCCGTCGATTGACAGCCTCGTCGGCGCTCTCGTATGGTTAGAGCCGGCGACCGATGAGCACGCTCTTCGTGCGTCGCCTGCGGCTCGGCGCGGCGTTCGTGCTGCTCACCTACGTGTGTCTGCACTTCGTGAACCACGCGCTCGGAATCGTCTCGCTGGACGCGATGGCGGCCGGGCGCTGGTGGTTCCTGGCGCTCTGGCGGAGCGCGCCCGGCACCCTGGCGCTCTACGGGGCGATCGCCGTGCATGGGCTGCTGGCACTGTGGCTCCTGTACGAGCGGCGAACGCTGCGCATGCCGCTCTGGGAAGCCGCCCAGTACGGGCTCGGGCTGGCGCTGCCGGCCCTCCTGGTCGTCCACGTCGTCGGCACCCGCATCGCCTGGTGGCGCTTCGGCGCTGACGATCCGTACCCCCGTATCGTGTACTTCCTGTGGTTGCAGGCCCCAGAGCACGGCGCGCGTCAGGCGCTCACGCTCGTTCTCGCGTGGCTGCACGCCTGTCTCGGCGTGCACTACTGGCTACGCTTCCGGGCCTGGTATCCGCGCGCGAGGCCCTGGCTCTTCGCTGTCGCGCTGCTGCTGCCGGCTCTCGCGTTGCTGGGGTTCGTCGCGGCCGCCCGGGAGGTCACCGCGCTGGCGCGGACACCTGGCTGGACCGAGGCGATGCTGCGCGCGGCGCACGCGCCCGGCTCGGCCGAGGCGGCGCGGCTTCTCGCGATCCGGCGCGGCTTCCTGGGAACGTACCTGATCGCGCTCGTCGGCGTCTCCGTCGCCCGCGGTGTTCGCCGACTGCTCGAACGACGTCGCTCGATCCGGATCACCTATCCGAACGGCCGGGTGGCGGTCGCGCCCGCCGGATTTACGATTCTCGACGCGAGCCGCCTCGCCGGCATCCCGCACGCGTCCGTGTGCGGCGGCCGCGGCCGTTGCTCGACCTGTCGCGTGCGCATCGCGAAAGGGCTTGACGCTCTGCCGGCGCCGACCGAGGTCGAGCGGCGCGTGCTCGCGCGGGTCGGCGCCGCCCCCGACGTGAGGCTTGCCTGTCAGACGCGGCCCGCCCACGACGTGGTGGTGGAGCCGCTCCTCGCGCCGTCGGTGACGCCGGCAGACGCATTCGGCGCCGATCTGCGGCAGGGCCGCGAGCAAGAGCTGGCGGTCCTCTTCGCCGACCTGCGCGGGTTCACCCGGATGGCCGAGCACAAGCTACCGTACGACGTCGTGTTCGTCCTGAACCGATACTTCGAGGCGGTCGGGACGGCGATCACGCGGGCCGGCGGCGTCACGAATCAGTTCACCGGCGACGGCGTGATGGCCCTCTTCGGGATCGAATCGGGGCCAGCCACTGGCTCGCGCCAGGCGCTCACGGCCGCGCGCGCAATGGTCGAAGGCGTCGAGGCCCTCAGCGCCGAGCTGGCGGGCGACCTGCCGACGCCGCTTCGTATCGGCATTGGCATCCACACGGGCCCCGCGGTGGTTGGTCGGATGGGTTGGGGCGAGAGCGTCTATCTCACCGCGGTGGGCGACACGGTTCACGTCGCCGCGCGGCTCGAGCAAGCCACCAAGGACTACGCCGCCGAGCTCGTCGTCTCCGACGACGTCGCTCGCCGCGCCGGCCTCGATCTCTCCCGCTTCCCCGGCCACGACGTGGCCGTCCGCAACCGCGCCGGCCGAATTGCCATCCGCGTCATAGACCGCGCCGCCAACCTCCCCACCATGTAGCGGCCGCTAGGCACGAGCGCCCTTCCGACGTTCATAAGCTCGTGCGTAAGCTCGTGCGCGCAAGATCGCTTGACTGGATTCGGATGCCTGACCGACAAGCGAGTCGAGCGAGGGGCGAGGGTGGGGGTGGGGTCGACAGGACCCGTTCCCGTCAAGCGCAAGCGGGAGTCGAGCGCCCAGATGGAGCCCAGCCGCCGCGGGCATGCGAACGGGTGCCGCGTGGTCCTGTCGACCCCATCCCCACCCTCGCCCCTCGCTCGACGCTGCCGAGACGTCAGGAAGCGAGAATTCGGTCGTAGCGACCGTACTCACGCGCCGCGTCCATCATCCACTTCACGCACTCGGGATCCGCCCGAGGCGGCAGCTCGCACGACGTCGAGAGCACGAAGCGCGACCGCTTACCGGCCGTGTCGATGCAGCGCTTCACTTCGGCCTCGATCTGAGCCTTGGTCGCCCGCTCGAAGATCGTCACGTCGACGTTGCCGATCGCGACCACGCCACGCTGGTTGCCGAGCGTGATGAGCCGGTCGAGCTGGTCGACCTTGAGCGCCGGGTCGCCCTGCTGATCGAGGTCGATCGTGATCGCGACGAAGCCGACGTCGACCAGGTC
>QHSQ01000429.1 GCA_003221615.1 Candidatus Rokuibacteriota bacterium
CAGCGGCCAGGGCTTGTACTCATCGGGCACGAGACCGGGGGGATAGTGCGTTGTTCCGATGCCCAGGATGTCACCCATGCCCGCCTCCGTCTACGACGGCCAGTCTTCGATCGCCGGTGCTCGCCCCTTATTGGCGGGAGGATCGCACAAAGTCTCGCCAGACGCCAACGCACTGGGCCGGCGCCGAATGCTGGACATAGCCGCTCGCGCCGGGCACCTCCACGAGGGTTCCACGCGGCAGGAGCGCGGCCAGCCCCTGAGCGCGATCGGGCGTATTCATCGTGCTGCGCTCACCGACGAGCACCAGCGCCGGCGTCGTGATCTTCGGCAGGATCGGCGTCAAGTCGACGGTCGCGAGATACGCGAGGGTTTCCAGCACGACGTGCCGCGCCGTTCGGCTCATCTCCTGCGCGTACCACTCTTGATGTCCGGGATCGGAAGCGCCCGGCTCCAGCCGACGACCAGCCGTCTGTCGGACCCAGGCCTCGACCCCGTGCTCCTTCACGACGTTGTAATAGTCCAGGTAGGTCTGCACGCCGCGGAACTTGTACGGCGAGGTGCACGTGGTGACCGTGTGCAGTCGGTCGGGAAACCGGTAGGCGAACTCGAGCGCGATCGTGCCCCCGATGGTCTCGCCGATGAGGTGCGCCTTGCCGATACCGAGATGCTCCATGAGATGAAGCAGGTCCGTCGCGAAGCCCTCGAGCGACCAGGGATAGCCCGGAGCAGGGACCGACGATCTCCCGAAGCCTCGCGCGTCGACGCGGATCACCCGATAGTCGCGCGCGAGCAACGGCACCCAGCCGTACCAGAGCTTGGCGTTCTTGGCGTTGCCGTGATGCAGGATGACGGTCTCCGGCGCTGACCACGGATCGGTGAAATCGTCGTCGTCGTAGTACATCGAAAGGTCGCCCGGCAGACGCGCCGTCGGCATCGTACTAGTCGATCACGTGATCGGCTCGACCCAGAACCGACTGCGGAATCGTGAGGCCCAACGCCTTCGCGGTTTTGAGATTGATGGCGAGCTCGAAGGTGGCGGGACGTTCGATCGGTAGATCGCCCGGCCTGGCGCCCTTCAAGATCCGATCGACGTAGCTCGCCGCGCGCCGGAACATCGGGTTGATATCGGGGCCATACGACATGAGGCCGCCGTCTTGCACGTAATCCTTGAACTCGTAGATCGCAGGCAGGCGATATTTGGCGGCGAGCTCGATCAATTGGCGGCGGTGAATGTTGAAGTACGGTGAGGGGAGCACCTGGATGGCCCCAATGCGTTCACTCTGGGCCGCGCGGAAGGGGCTCTCGTACTCGACCGGCCCGCCGACCTTGAAGCTTCGAACGGAGAAGCCAAGGCCGCGCGCCGCGGTCTCGGCAGCCTTCAAGAAGCTCGAGGGGCTTTCAACCCGCTGGAGGAGCGCGATGCTCGTCAGCTTGGGAAGAGTCTCCTTCACCAGCTGGAGCTGCTTGGTGCTCAGCTCGTCGAACTGCGATGCCAGGCCGGTCAAGTTTCCCCCCGGACGCGCGAAGCTCTTGACGAATCCCGCGGCGACCGGATCGACGAGGACGACGAACACGATGGGAATCGAGGCCGTCGCCTCCTTTGCTGCGCGGATCGCCTGGGATCCCGTGACGACGAGCACGTCGACGTTGAGGCGGACGAGATCCGCAGCCAGCGCGGGAACGCGCTGAGGACTACCCTCGATCCAGCGATACTCGATCGTCAAGGTCTGGCTCTCGATCCAGCCCAGCTCGCGCAGGCCTTGGCGAAACGCTTCGAGCTGCGAGGGGACGGGCACGGCGTTCCCGGCGCCGAGAAAACCGATCCGCGGAGTCTTCGTCGGCTGCGCGTTCGCGCCGACGGGCGCAAGGGCGCTAAGCGTGAGCACGATTGCGAGTCCGATCGGCCGCACGACACGTCCTGCCTTGGCCCGCGGCCGCCGAGCAAACTCGAGGAGCGCCCCGGCGGCGCCGGGGCGTTTCCGAGCGTTGGGGGGCTTGGGGGGCCCTTCGAGGCCCCGTACGTTAGGCTCCCGTATTCTCGATCCGCTGTCCACAGTCTTCACCGGCCAGATCCAGCGTCGCGGTAAGGCCACGGCGTAGTCTACCCCGGCTTGCCCTCGGCCCGGCCGGTACCGCGCGGGTCGGGGGCACATACCGCCAGCTGTTCCCCGACGAAGTGCCCATGCAGTGGAACGGGCCGCGCGCGATCAACTGGTTGAGATATACAGAACTGCGTAACGCGACGACCACTTCAAGACGGCGGCTGCTAACATCGCGACCCGTAAGCCTTTGGATCTGCGAACCAGATCGCCGTTCCGCGCTACACTGACCGAGCGCGCTGCGTCACATGGATTATCTAGTTCCGTATATTTCTAATTAATTAGGCCTCACACCCAATTCCGAAACTCACACCCGGAGGACCGAACGATGACGAAGTACCTTATCTCCTTCCCCGGATCGGCGATAGACATCTCCGACGAAGACATGGCTGCCGTCGGCGAAGCGGCACACGCGGTCATACGCGAGGCGAAGGATGCCGGCGTCTATGTGTTCGGCGGTGGTATCAACGAGGACGTCGCGCCGCTGATGGTCGCCGCCGACGGCACCGTCACGAACGAGACCTACCCGCAGACCAAGGAGTTCGACGGCGGCTTCTGTGTCCTGGAACTCCCGTCGCGCGAAGCCGCCGTCCAATGGGCCGCGAAGATCGCCAAAGCCTGCCGCTGCTCGCAGGAACTCCGCGAGTTCGGGTACGACCCCGAGAGCTGACCGGCGAGGTCGCAGCCCGATGCGAACGAGGAGGTCCTTTCTGCATCTACTTTCTTCATTGCCATGAACTTCGGACAGGCAACACGCCCAAGCGCCTCGCTACATCCGTGAGGCCTAACCCTTCGTTGCACCCGACTCGCTATAGCGGGCTTCGCCCGCTTCCGCGAGCGGGTGAACTCAAACGTTAGGCGGCGAAGGGGTGCCATCTTCATCGTTCGTATGCCGGAAGATCGAATGAGCCACCGCGCGCCCTGGGAGTGTACGTTCGCTAAAGAGCAGCGCAGCCGCTGCCTTCCCGGCAAAAAACCGCGCACGGACCATAAGTATTTCGAGGTCCTGTCCCTCTGCATCCTGCAGGCTGGCCTGAGCTGGGCTAGCGTGCGCAGGAGCTGGCCGCGCTACCGGAGCGCGTTCCTCAATTTCGAAATTGCGAAGCTCGCGCGTGCAACTCCTGCAGCGCTGCTCCGCAGGCCGGGCGCGCTGAGGAACCGGAAGAAGGTTGCGGCCCTTGTTGTGAATGCGCAGGAGTTCGAGCGCATCCGCGCAGAGCATGGTACGTTCGCGCGCTACCTTCGCACGGTCAAATCGGATAAGGATGCGTGCACGATTCTGCAGGAGCGCTTCAGGCACGTGGGTCCGTACACTGCCGAGTTCTACCTGCACAGCGTGGGGCGGTCCGTATACGGTTCCTGAGCATCGCCGTCTAACAAACGCATGCAGCCAATCCACCAGCCAGTCATCAAATTTGCATACGCAAATTTGTCGCCTGTCTGGGGGCGGCTGATGCGTGGCGTTAGCT
>QHSQ01000105.1 GCA_003221615.1 Candidatus Rokuibacteriota bacterium
CGAAGCCGCCGAGGCCGGCCGTCTCGGTGATGGCGCTGTCGCCGATGTCGGGGTTGGCATCGCCGGCACTGAACCCGGGAAAGTAGAGCCCTTGCGGCGTCTGCGCCGGCCTCGTGAACCACCGGTCGCCCAGCCCGCCGACACGGATCCCGAAGTCCGTGCCGTTGCGCGCCATCGCCGTCACGATCGTCGAGTCGGGCACGCCGTGCGCCGCGTCGAGCGCGGCCTTGCACGCGGCCATGCCGACGTTCAGGAACAGGTGCTCGTTGGACGCCGCGAAGGCCAGGACGCGACTGCGCTCCTTCGCCGGCAGCTCCAGCGCGGCGATCTCGGGCGCGAGTGCCTTGATGAGCAACGCAGAGGCCGCGCGATTCCGGTTGTGACACTCGTCGCCCATCTGCACCGCCTGGCCGATGAGCGCTCGGAGGTCGACGCCACCCGCGCGCCGGATCGATTCCCCGAACGCCGGGCCCACGACGTCCCTGAACCAGCGCAGGCGATCGATCACGTCGGGAGCGTAGGCGCCGTAGCGCAACACTTTGCCGAGCCCCTCGTTGATCGTCGAATAGGCGCGGTTGCCGGTCGTCCGGTTTTCGACGACGAGCACCGGCATCGAGGCGGTCGTGGCGCCGGCCATCGGTCCGACGGTCGCGTGGTGATGACAGGGATCGAAGCGAACCGCGCCGTGGGTGACGAGCCTCTCCGCGTCCTCCCACGTCGTCGCCAGCCCCTCGTAGATCAGCGCGCCGACGATCCCGCCGCGCAGGGGGCCGCTCATCCGTTCCCACGCGATCGGCGGGCCGGCGTGGAGCACGGTCTCGCGCGTCATACCCGGCACCACCTCTTTCGCCGGGCGCACGTCGACCAGAACTTGATGGGCGGCGAGGATGCGATCGAGCGTGACGCGATTGGCGGCGTCGACCGCATCGCACCAGAGCGCGCCGAGCTCGCCCGGCGCCGACGGAGGCCGCCAGTCGACCCGTGTAACGGGAACGCCCTGAGCGGCGAGGGCCGAGGCGAAGATCTCGGGACCGGCGACGAGGGCCCCGAGCGGATTGCGGAGGAGGTCGGCCTCAGACGACATCGCGTCCCTCGGCGATCGCCCGCGCCGCCTCGGCCGCCATCCGGTTGCTGGCGCATACGACCGCGCCGAGCTTCCGGAGCTGTTCCTCCTGGCGCTCGAGACCCTGCGGGTCCTGGTCGGTACCGACCACGTGAGCGACGACCGCCAGCTCGCGCCCGCGACGCCGCGCGCGCGCCTCGGCGAGGGCGGGCCGCAGTGCGCCGACCGGGTCGGCGTGAGCGCAGTCGCCGAGCACGAGATCGAGCAGGATCACGGAGACACCCGAGTCGTCGCCCGCGCCCACGATCGCCACGTTTCGCTGGCTTGGATCGATGATCGGGTGCGGGCGCCCGCGGGTGTACTCCTCGGCGCCGAAATCGACGAAGCGGTGCCCTGGACCATCGCCCACGAGGCGCCGCGCCTCGTCACACAGCGTCCCGCCGGAGTAGAGACCGAAGATCGCGCCGCGCGCGCCGGGGGCCTTCGCCCTCGACCTCTCGAGGTCTCGGACACTACCCGCGGTGAGCTTCACCGCGGTGGTCGCCGCCTCTTCGAGCGTCGGCGCCGTGCGAACGCCCGCCGGCGTCGCGCCGTCATACCCGAGCAAACACGCGACGACCGGCTTCCCCGTCTCGACAGCGGCTCGGAGCACGGCATCGGCGGCGGCCGGCGAGGGCGGCTTCGAGACGATGAGCACGACCCGCGTATCGAGGTCGGCGCCCAGGGCCGCGACACCCTGCAAGGTGGTCAGCCCGCCGACGGCGGCGTGGAGATCCCGCCCGCCCGTGCCGATCGCGTGGGAGACCCCCGAGCCGAGGCGATGGATGAGGCTGGTCAGCTCCTGGATCCCTGTTCCCGAGGCGCCGACGACGCCGATGGGACCGCGGCGCACCCGGTTCGCGAAGCCCAGGCCGATTCCGTTGATGATCGCGGTCCCGCATTCGGGGCCCATGACCAGAAGCCGGCGATCGCGCGCCCGGCGCTTGAGCGCCACCTCGTCATCCAGTGAAACGCCATCGCTGAACAGGAACACGTGGAGCCCGGCGGAGAGCGCCTGGTGGGCGTCGACGGCGGCGTAGGCACCCGGAACCGCGATGAGGGCCACGGTCGTCGTGGCCCTCCTGCGCGCGGCGCCGGCCGTGGTCCGCGGCAGGACATCGGAGCGGGCTTGCTCGGTGTCGCGGCTGGCGCTCAGAAGCTCGTCGACGCTCGCGAGGGCCCGGTTCGCGACCGTCTCGGTGCTCGCCCGGACCGAGACCAGGAGGTCCGAGGGCCCGGACTCCGGCGCCTCCGCCGGCCACATGCCGGCTTCTGCGAGCATCGAGCGCCCGGCCGGAGTCCCCATGACGACCGCGACCTCAGCGACACCCGCCAGCTGCCTCACCTGCTCGGCGACGCGCATGAGGTCGATCGAATCGAAATACGAATTCCGCCGGACCGCCCACGCCAGAAGCATCCCGACCCTCCGGTCGTCGCATTATAGCCAGTCGGTGGACGAGCCAGTCGGTGGACCGGGCTCAGCCCAGGCGGATCATCACGAAGCCGCGCTGCTGGAGATCGTCGTAGATGTCCCGGCGCTCTTGCTGACCCGGGTTGCCCGCCGTGCCGGGCTGGCCCCCTGGCGGCAGGATCCGCCGGTCCACAAGAACCTTGATGTCCGGCATGCCGGCGAAGACTCGCTCGAAGTAGCCGAGGAGCTCAGGGCGGTCGCGCGCGACCACGACGATCACCTTCAGCATCGTGTCTCCCCGTCGGAAAATCTTCCAAATCGAGCGGACGGAGCTCGGCGCTGTCTAGAAACAACCCGATTATTCGCTGTCTTCGTGAATGGCACTGCAAATGCTCCGCATTCGATCCGCGAGGAAAAAATGACCTGCCGCGCACAGTGTCGACAGACAATAGACGAGCACATGGCCAGACATCTGTTTCTCGTCTCGCGCCACGAGGCTCGCCTGTTCGAGTACCTGCTGGAGCGCTTTCGCGACGACGGGAATGTCGAGGTCATTCTGGATCGCCGTCGCGCAGAGCGACGGCGACGGCCCCGGGGTCAGGAGCCCGAACGTCGGCGTTCAGACCGGCGAACCCGACGCGAGGTCGATCTGGAGCTCCAGGTGCGATCGCACGTGATCCTGACCCTCCCCGAAGACGACCCGCCGCCCCGACTCTGAGACTCGCCCGCCTGCGCGGGTGCCGTCTGAGCAAGGTTAGCACTGTCGGCTCGGTGAGCTTTGCGCTCTCGAGCGCACGTCCTGTTCAGCTTCTGATCAGCCGATTACCGCGCCCTTGAAACAGCCGATCTAGCTGATTTCACAGAGGCTCGCGGCACTCTGGCTCCCTCGATATCCTCGCCGGGTGATCAAGTCTCTTCCACTGCCCGCCCCGCGCAACAACTTCGGGTACGCAAAAAATGCAAGCGATCCGGAAGGTTGCGCCGTAAATGCACAATGGTATTGGCTTTGCTCGTTTGTCAGGCTCGTGGACCCGACCGCGCCGCGACCGCATGCACTGGATCTCGACGGCTCCGAGTCACGCCACGTCGTGAGGGCCATCCAGGATCGGTTCGGCGAAATCGTCGAGCGCGCGGCAACGCTCCAATCGGGGGCCGTCCGAGCTCTGAGGCGCTTGAAGCTCTTCCGGATGTTTCGCGAGGATCACCGGCACACCCCAAGCGCGACGAGTCGGCCCCCGGGCGAGCGGAACAAAAAAATTCCGAGTCGCGTCGGGCATTTCCGGAATGGCGACGTCCTGAGCGAGTCGAAGGATACGCCGACCGCGCGCTCGAGCCGCGCGGAGAGCGGCCGGCCGAATCGAGCGGCCGAGGAGGCCGTGTTGCGCAACGCGCTCGAGCTCGTGGGTGGGATCCACGCGGCGGCAGCTCGGCTCCGTCAGGCGAGTTACCGGACGCCGTTGCGGAAGCTCCGCGACGACGAGCGCGCGCGTCATTCGGGCTTCGGGGCTCTTGCTTGACAAAGCACACCCTGTCAGAATTGCGGAACTGCGGAGGCGAGACGTGCGCGTAGTGATCGTCGACGAGAGCATGATCCTGGGCGAAGCCGCGCGCCGCGTCTTGTCTTCGATGGCAGTCACGACGGCGTCCGCCGGCACTCTGCACGAACTTTCGCGCGCATTCGAGATGCATCGCGTCCCTGATCTTTTGATCGTGAACGTCACGCCCGATCTCACGGGCTGGCAAGTCGCGGTCCGGGTGGAGCGCGCGGGCTATCGAGGCCGCGTGCTCGCGTTCGTCGACGCGCTCGACGACACCAAGATCCAGTATCTGACCCAGCTGCCCAACGTCGATTGCGTCGCGCGGCCGAGCTCCACCGCGCTGCTCGAGCAGGTGCTGAAGCAGGCGCTGCGCGCGGCGAAAACCTCCGCCGAGCGATCACTCCCGGCGCCGATCCGGCCGGCGTATCACGGCATCATCGGCGAGTCGTCGCAGATGGCCGACATCTTCGCGCGCATCGCGAAGGTGGCGGTCGGGGACGTCAACGTCTGCATCCACGGCGAGAGCGGCACCGGCAAGGAGCTGATCGCGCGCGCGATCCACTACGCGAGCCCGCGGCGTGATCGTCCGCTGATCACGCTCGACTGCACCACGATCCCCGAAGGCTTGATGGAGAGCCACCTCTTCGGTCACGTGAGGGGCGCGTTCACCGGCGCGACGGAGCATCGTGAAGGCGTCTTCTCGCTGGCCCACACCGGGACTCTGTTCATCGACGAGCTCGGTGAGCTGAGCCCGAGCCTCCAGGCCAAGCTCCTCCGGGTCATCCAGACGCGTGAGTTCTCCAAGGTGGGTGGGAGCAAACCCATCAGGACGGACATCCGGCTCATCACCGCCACCAACAAGGATCTCAAGGCGGCCGTGGCGCAGGGCACGTTTCGCGAGGACCTCTACTATCGGGTCGCGGTCTTCATGATCAAGGTGCCGGCTCTCCGCGAGCGGACCGAAGACATTCCACGCCTGGTCGATCACTTCCTGCAGCGGTTCGCGGGTCTGTACGGCAAGCCCGTCACACAGGTCGCGCCCGTGACGCTCAAGCGCATGATGGCCCTGCCCTGGCCGGGCAACGTGCGACAGCTCGAGAACTTCCTCGAGCAGGCCGTCGTGCTCGCCGAGGGCGATACGCTGACCGACCGCGATCTCTTCGCCGGAGACCCGTCGAGCGCCGTCGCCGCTCCCTCGCCCGTGCTCTCGGGATTGTTCGAGGCCGGGCTGCCGCTGAGCGAAGTGGAGCGCCGCCACATCCTCAGGACTCTCCACAAGGTCCACGGCAACCGGACCGAAGCCGCACGGCTCTTGCAGATCAGCGTTCGCTGCCTGCAATACAAGCTCAAAGCCTACGGCCGGGACGTCGACGCCTCCACCGGCTCCGACCGGGGCCTCGTCCCGAGCGGCTCCTAGACGGCCCTCCGTTCGACGCCCCGGCAAACTTTGCGGGGCCGACGCGCAAACTTTTAGGGGACGCTCGCGATCTCAGCGTTTCCGGATTCGCAGAACGTAGAGAGTGCGGCCAGTTACGACGTTGGCCCCAATCGTGCTCTCTCACCACGCCGCATTGAAGCTCGCGCCTCAGGCCAGTCGCAGCAGGGTGACGCCGGCGCTCCGAGATCTTCTCGAGCGCGACGCGGTATGCCGCGAGATCGTGCAGTACCTGATGCGCCACAACGAGGCCGCCGACACGGCCCGCGGCATCGCGGAGTGGTGGATCAACCGGGACGTACCCTCCACGCGACAAGCCCTGCTGAGGCTCCAGGAATGCGGCGTCGTTCAGTCCTACATCGTCCAGGGCGACACGTTCGTCTACGCGTACACGAAGAGGGCCGTCCTGCGTCAGTCGCTGGCGCGTTGTCTTCCGGAACTGGTCGCTCCCCCTGCGGCCAAGGAGCTCTAGGCCATGGCAGCAGCTTCGGTCGTCACGATCGCCAGCGAGGCGTCGCGCGTGAACCCGCCTGAAGAGGGTGGCCTCCCCGACCTTCGCATCGTCGCGCTGGGCGGCGGCACGGGGCTGCCGACGGTGCTGCACGGTCTCCGCGCGGGACTGTTCGAGTCGTACCCCTGGGATCCCGAACGGGACCAGACGCGGCTGACCGCGGTCGCGACCGTCGCCGATGACGGTGGCAGCTCCGGCAAGCTGCGCGCGACGTATCGGCTCCCGTCCCCCGGCGATGTGAGGAACTGCCTCCTCGCCCTCGCCGGGGGGGATCCGGCGCTGGCGGACGTGTTCGCCTTTCGCTTCGCCGGCGACAGCGAGATGGCCGGGCACAGCCTCGGCAATCTCATCCTGACCGCGCTCACGGAACTCGAGCAGGATTTCTCGAAAGCGGTCGCGCGAGTCGGGCGACTGCTGGCGATCCGGGGCCTGGTGCTGCCCGCGACCGGCCAGAACGTGACGCTCCAGGCGGAGCTGTCCGACGGCACCGTGATCGAGGGCGAGTCCCGCATCGCGAGCGCGCGGAGCCCGATCCGCAAGGTGCGGCTCCATCCGGCCGACGCCGTGGCGCTGCCCGAGGCGGTCGACGCCCTCGAGCGCGCGCACCTGATCGTGATCGGCCCGGGGAGCCTCTACTCGAGCATCGTCGCCGCGCTGCTTCCGCACGGGATCGCCGAGGCGATCACGCGGTCGCGGGCGCGGGTGGTGCACGTCATGAACCTCATGACGGAGCCGGGCGAGACCGACGGGCATACGGCGGTGGACCATCTCATGGCCATCCGCCGGCACGCGCCGACGATGCCGATCCACGACATTCTCGTCAACACGACGCCGTTCGCCCCCGAGCAGATCGCACGGTACGGCGCGCAGGGCGCGGTCCTGGTCCGGACAGACCTGGCGCTGCTGAGAGCGCTCGGACACTCCGTCCACGAATGCGACCTGCTCGCGAGCGGCGACGATGTGCGCCACGACCCGGCCAAGCTCGCTCGCTGCCTCCTGACGCTCGCCTACCGAAGCGGATCGCGCGCGGGCGCCTGAGCCATGACGCTTCGGGGCGTCCCCGTGCTCCAGTACGACGGGCTCGGGATCTCGCTTCCGGCGGACGTGGACGACCGTCTCGCGAGCCACTGGGTCACGCCGGTCGGGCTGGGGCGGCAGCTCGGGTTGATTCGCGAATTCGGGCATCGGGTCGTCAGGCTCTACGACGCCTGGGCCCGCGGCGAGGAAGAGTGGCCCGCACGCTCGCCGGTCGTGCTGACCTTCGACGACGGCCGCGCCGCGGACTATGAGGTGGCCTTCCCTCTCCTGCTGGCCGCGGGGGTGCGCGCCGAGTTCTTCATCAACACCGCCACGATTGGGCAGCTCGGCTATCTCACCTGGAGCCGCATCGCCGAGATGCAACGCGCTGGGATGTCGTTTCAGTCGCACTCGCACGATCATGTCCCGCTGCCGGCCTTGCCGGCCCGGCAGCTCAGCAACGAGCTCCGGATCTCGAAGCGTCTCATCGAGGACCGCGTAGGGCGCGCGGTGGATTTCCTGGCGGCACCGCACGGCCTGATTGACCGCCGCGTCGTCGAGGCCGCGCAGGACGCCGGCTATCAGGCGGTGTGCGCCTCGCGCGGTTGGCCCGCGCGCCCCGGCGCCGCGATCGTGAATCGGGTCACCGTGCTCCGCGACACGACCGAGCTGCAGTTCAGGGCGCTGCTCGCCCGTCAGCCGCGCGCTTACGTCCCGGCGGTCGCGCGCACGCTGCTGGCGCGCCTCCAGCACCGCGGCGCTCGCGCGCGCTCCGAGGACCGGCCCGTGCTCTGGGGCGCATGGGCGAACAACTCGAAGGGCTCGTCGTGATCGCCGCGACCGACGGCACTGGACCTTGTCGATGAAGACCGCTCTGATCACCGGCATCACCGGTCAGGACGGCAGCTACCTGGCCGAGTACCTGGTCGGTCTGGGCTACAGGGTCTACGGCCTCGTCCGTTCCGACGCAGGACTCGCGAGCTGGCTCTCGCCGATTGCCGATCGACTCGAGCTTGTTCGAGGCGATATGCGTGACCACGCCTCCCTCGAGATGGCGTTCGAGAAGGCGCGACCCGACGAAGTGTACAACCTCGCCAGCCAGACATCCGTGCCGACAAGCTGGGAGCTGCCGGACCAGACGTGCGACATCAACGTCGGCGGCCTCGCACGGCTTCTGCAGATCGTGGAACGGCGTCGACCGTACACACGCGTGTATCAAGCGTCGAGCTCCGACATGTTCGGCGACGTCGACGGCAGCCGCCATGAGTTGACGCCGCTTCGTCCCACCTCGCCTTACGGCATCTCGAAGATGGCAGCTCACAGGCTCTGCGACGCGTACCGGCGCCGAGGCATCTACGCGGTGAGCGGCATTCTGTTCAACCATGAGTCACCGAGGCGGCGCCCGGAGATGGTCACTCGCAAGATCACCCGAGCGGTCGCGGCCTGGGCGCACGGCGATCGCACCAAGCTCAAGCTCGGCGACCTTGGAGCGCGGCGCGACTGGGGTTTCGCGGGAGACTACGTCAGGGCGATGCACGCGATGCTCCAGCAGCCGTTGCCCAAGGACTATGTCCTCGGCACCGGCAAGTCGCACAGCGTCGGGGACTTCCTGGCGCAGTCCCTGGCCGCGCTGCGCCTCTTGAACGGCAAGGGGTTGGCCTTCTCGACCTTGGAGGAGTGGGTGGAGATCGATCCCGGCCTGCTGCGCGTGGGCGAGATCCACAATGCGCGGGCCGACGCGGCGCAAGCGCGCCGGGATTTCGGCTGGACACCGCACGTCGGGTTTCCCGCCCTGGTGCGCATGATGCTCGAGGCCGACCTGAAGGCGCTCGCGTCGTGATGATCGGGCTCGCCGGCGGCACCGGCTCGGGGAAAACCTCGATCGTCCGAAGCCTCGTCGCCCGAGTCGGTGGGTGTGCGATCGATCTCGAGTCGTACGCGCTCGACCGGAGCGCCTTGCCGCCCGACGAGCGGAGCCAGATCGGTGACGACGAGCCAGCCTCCATCGACACGGCGCTGCTGGTCGCGCAGCTCACGGACCTGCGGCGCGGCGAAGCGATTCGGAAGCCGGTGTACTCCGCCGAGGCCCACGCGCGCACGGGAGTCGAAGTGGTCGCTCCCGCGCGGCTCGTGCTCGTCGAAGGCCTGTTCACGCTGTGGTGGGGCTCTCTCCGGTCGCTCCTGGACGTGAAGGTGTTCGTCGATGCGCCGGCCGACCTCCGGCTCATCCGGCGGATCCGGAGAGATCTCGCGGATCGCGGTCGCACCGTGGAGCAGGTGTTGTATCAGTATTCGGGTCCGGTGCGGGCCGCGCACGAGCGCTACGTGGAGCCGACGCGCGTCCACGCCGACGTCGTCGTCACCAACGACGGCCCGCTCGACGACGCGGTCAAGCAGGTCATCGCGCTCGTGCGGCGCAAACGGGTCAACGGCCTGGCCGACGCGGCCCAGCTCTGACGATGAGTGCTCGCCCCGACGCCCGCCGGACCTCGCGAACCCGCTACGACTATCGCGCCCGGTGGCTCGGCTTCACCCGGCGTCTGGGCACCGCCGTGACACTCGACGAGCTGGCGCCGAAGCTTGTCGACGCCGTCGTGGAGACGGTCGGCGCGACCGGCGCCCTCTTATATCTGGGAGATGCGGGCAAGGGCGGGCTGCACCCGGTCGCCGCCGCCGGCACCGGGTATCCGGCACCCACGTTCGCCGACGAGACGCACTCGCTGGCCGCCTCGCTCCGGGCTCGGCGGAGCCCGCTCGTCCTCGAGAATGGCTCGACCGCGGCGTGGCGCGGGTCGACGGAGGTGCGGGCGGTGGCCGAAGGGTCAGTAATCCTTCCGCTTCGCTGGGGCGGCGAGCTGGTCGGGCTGCTGGCGATCGGTAGCGAACGGAGCGGAGAGTCGTATACGAGCGACGACCTCGAGCTCATGGAGACCGTCGGGGGACAGGCCGCCGCCGCCATCGCCACCGCGCAGCTGTCGGAGAGCCGGGCGCGGTCGCGGGAGCTCGGGGCGTTGCACCGGCTCACCTCGCTCGTCGGCCACGACCTCAAGAACTCGATCACGGCGCTCTCGATGCTGAGCGAGAACGCGCTGAAGAACTTCGAGGACCGGGAGTTCCAGCGTGTCGTGCTCAACACGATCGCCCAGACGGTGGACCGCATGAAGTCGCTGCTCGGGCGGCTCCGCGAGGCGCCCACCCCCACACGGCTTCGTCTCGAGCCGGTCGACCTGGCGACGCTCGCGCGGGAGGCGGCGGCGCCGGTCGCCAGGAACGACCGGGTCCGCCTCGTGATGGAGCTGACGCCGCTGTCGATCTCGGCGGACGGCGAGGCGCTCGCCCGGGTGATCCAGAGCCTCGTCACCAATGCCGTGCAGTCGATCGAGGGCTACGGCACCGTCCAGCTGAAGACCTACGCGGAAAGCGGCCGAGCCGTCGTATCGATCACCGACACCGGCTGTGGCATGTCGGAAGAATTCGTGCGCACGTCCTTGTTCGCGCCGTCCGGCTCCAGCCGGAGCGGTGGCTGGGAGATCGGCCTCTACGACGCCAGGGGGCTCGTCGAAGCCCACGGCGGCACCATCGACGTGTCGAGCAAGACAGGGAGCGGGACCACCTTTTCGCTGCGGCTCCCCATCGGAGGGCGGACATGAAGCCCAAGCTGCTCATCGTCGAGGACGAGGAGCCGATCCGCACCCAGCTCACCTCTGCGCTGCGCGACGATTTCACACTCTTCTTCGCCGAGGATCGCGCCGAGGCGCTCTCGGCGGTCGCGTGCGAGCGGCCGGCGGTCGTCAGCCTCGACCTCGGGCTACCACCGCACCCGGAAAGCTCAGAGTGTGGTCTCGAAGCGCTCGACCAGATCATGCGGACCGCGCCGGCGACCAAGGTCGTCGTGCTCACCGGCAACGGCGGCCGCGAGAGCGTGATCCGCTCGGTCCAGCTCGGCGCCTTCGACTACCACCAGAAGCCGATCCAGCTTCCCGACCTCAAGGTGATGCTGCAGCGGGCCGCCAATCTGCAGACGCTCGAGGCCGAAGCCGAGAAGCGCGGCAACGAGACGTTGATCCGTTTCGCGGACATGCTGGGCCACACGCCCGGCATGCGCGAGATCTTCGCCGTCGTGAGCCGCATCGCGCGGAGCGACGTCACCGTGCTGATCCAGGGCGAGAGCGGAACGGGCAAGGAGCTCTTGGCGCGGGCCGTTCACGCGAACAGCGCCCGGAGCACCCGCCCGTTCGTGGCGATCAACTGCGGCGCGATCCCCGACACGCTGTTGGAATCCGAGCTGTTCGGCCACGAGCGCGGCGCCTATACCGGCGCGTACACTCAGCGAAAGGGCAAGCTCGAGCTGGCGGACGGCGGCACGCTCTTCCTCGATGAGATCGGGGAGATGAGTCCCCCCCTGCAGGTGAAGCTCCTACGCTTCCTCCAGGAGCGGGAGCTCGAGCGCGTCGGGGGTCGTGGGGTGCTCCGCGTCGACGCCCGGGTCGTCGCCGCGACCAACAAGGACCTGAAGGCCGAGCTACAGGCACGGCGGTTCCGCGAAGATCTCTACTATCGTCTGTCGGTCGTGAACCTGACCCTCCCGCCGCTGCGCGAACGCGGGGAGGACGTCATGCTGATCGCCAACGCGCTCCTCCAGCGGACCTGCAAGGCCCACCGGCGCAAGCTCCGCTTCGGAAGCTCGGCCCTCGAGGCCATCGCGCACCATCCCTGGCCCGGCAACGTCCGTGAGCTCGAGAACGCGGTGGAGCGGGCGGTCCTGATGGCCCACGGCAAGCTCGTCGAAGCCCGCGACCTGGGCATCGAGCTGAAGGAGCGGCCTACGGCGTCGCTTCGAGAGGCTCGGGACCGGGCGGAGCGGGGCGCCCTCGTGGAAGCGCTCGTCAAGACGCGCGGAAACATCACACAGGCCTCGCGGCTCCTGGCGGTGAGCCGTCCGACTCTCCACGGCTTGATCACCCGTTACGAGGTCAGCACCCGGGATTTCAAGTAAGGACGGCTTGCCCTCGGATCCCCAACGCTCGCATAATCCAGGTCATTTCGGTCGCGGACGTGTCAGAATCGGCGGAGGATTCGGGAGCGAGCCGGGCGTCGCCGCTCCAGTAGAGGAGGACAAGCCGTGAAAACCGTCATCACCTGGTCCGTCATGCTTCTGGTGCTATTCGCCTGGACGAGTCCGTCCGGGGCCGTCGAGGACATGGGGCTGATCACCGGCGGCGACAAGGGCACCTACTATCAGTTCGGCCTCGATCTGCAGAAGCTCGTGAAGCCCGCGGGTATCAACCTGAACGTCTATACCTCGAAGGGCTCGATCGAAAACGTGTACGCGGTCTACCAGCGGCCGGGGGTTCCGATGGGCATCGTGCAATCGGACGTCCTGGCGTTCGTGTCACGCGTGCAGACGGACCAGACGCTCCAGCGGATCGCGAAGAAGACGAGGATGGTCTTCCCGCTCTACAACGAGGAAGTTCATCTGCTCGGCAAGAAGGGCATCACCGACTTCGACGATCTCGCCGGGCGCAGGGTCGCGGTCGGCCGCGACGGCAGCGGCACGTATCTCACGGCGCGCCTTCTCTTCAAGCTCTCCGAAGTCGCGCCCAGCGAGATGGTGCCGATCGACACGGGCGAGGCGCTGGCCGAGCTCAAGGCGGGCCGCATCGACGCGATGTTCTACGTGGCCGGCTATCCGGTGAAGCTCCTCAAGGAGGACGTCACCGACAAGGACAACCTCGCCCTGATCCCGATCACCAACAAGAGCGTCCTCGAGTTCTACCCGCAGGCCGAGATTCCGGCGGGCGTCTACCCGTGGCAGGCGACCGCGGTCAACACCGCGGCGGTCAAGGCGGTGCTCGTCTCGTTCGACTTCCGCCGCCGGGATTGCGACAACGTCGGCAAGTTCGCGCAGATCCTGTCGAAGAACCTCGACACGCTGCAGAAGACCGGCCACGCGAAGTGGAAGGTGGTCGACCTGAACTATCCGCTTCGCGGCTGGGAGCAGTACGACTGCGTCCGGAAGTATCTCGGCAAAGCGCCGGCGGCGGCCGCCGCGCCCACACAGCGCAGCAGCCAGAATCCCGTCTTCGACGCGATCAAGGGAGCGCTCGACCAGTAGCCTCGTCGAGCGCGGCTCGTCGGCGCGCCTGATCCCTCGAGGATCAGGCGCCGACGAGGCGCAACAGCATCCAGGTCACGGCCGCGACGATCGCCGAGGCGGGGATCGTCAGGATCCACGCCCACAGGATTTTCCCCGCCACGCCCCAGCGCACGGCCGAGAAGCGCTGAATCGCGCCCACGCCCATGATCGAGCCGCTGATGGTCTGCGTGGTGCTCACCGGAATGCCGGCGATCGCGGTACCGAGCAAGGTGATCGCGCCCGCCGTCTCGGCGCAGAAGCCGCCCACGGGCCGCAGCTTGGTGATTCGCATCCCCATCGTCTTCACGATGCGCCAGCCGCCCGCCATCGTGCCAAGACCAAGCGCGGCGTGGGCCGCCAGGACGACCCAGAAGGGCACGTAGAACTCGGGGCCGAGATGTCCGGTGGTGAAGAGGAGCACCGCGATGATCCCCATCGTCTTCTGAGCGTCGTTGGTGCCGTGCCCCAGGCTGTAGGCAGCCGCCGACAGGAGCTGGCCGCGACGGAAGATCTTGTCGACGCGTCCTGGAGTCTGGTTCTTGAAGACGTTGATCACCAGCACCATCATCGTGAAGCCGACGACCAGGCCGATCAGCGGCGCCAGGATCATGAACGCCCCGATCTTCAGGAGGCCGCTGGCGACCAGCGAGCCGAAGCCCGCTTTGACCACGGCCGCGCCCGCGAAGCCACCGATCAGCGCGTGGGAGGAGCTGGTCGGCAATCCCCAGACCCACGTGATCAGGTCCCACACGATCGCGCCGATGAGTCCCGCCACGATCACCCACTGGTCGACCACGGCGGTGTCGACGACGCCCTTGCCGACCGTGCGCGCCACGCTCACGCCGAAGCCGAACGCGGCGACGAAGTTGAAGAACGCCGCCCAGACGACCGCCTGCAGCGGCGTCAGCACACGGGTCGACACGACGGTGGCGATCGAGTTGGCGGCGTCGTGGAAACCGTTGAAGAAGTCGAAGACGAGCGCGATGAAGATGATGACGACGATGGCCGTGAGCACGGCTCAGCTCGCCGTCAGGCCATCTTCAGGATGATCCCCTCGATCACGTTGGCGACGTCCTCGCATCGATCGGTCACGATCTCCATCGTCTCGTAGATCTCTTTCCACTTGATGACCTCGATGGGGTCGCTCGCCTCGTCGAACATCGCGGCGAGACTGTCGCGCAGGAGCACGTCGGCGGTGTTCTCGAGCCGGTTCACCTCGACGGTGTGCTCGTGAAAGCCCGGGTCCATCGTGCGCAGGCACTTGATGGTGCGATCCATCGCGTGCGTGATGTTCACGATGACCTCGGCCATCGCCCGGCAGGCCGAGGTCGGCTCCTTGATGCGGTAGACGACTAGCCGCTCGGCGGCCGCCTCGATGTAGTCCAGCACGTCGTCCAGGCGCGAGGCCAGGTCGTGGATGTCCTCGCGGTCGATCGGCGTGATGAAGGTCGTGTTGAGCTTCTTGATGATCTCGTGCGTCGTGTGGTCGCCCTGGTGCTCGACTTCCTTGATCGCGTGGGCCTTGGCCCGCGCGTCGCTGAAGTTGTGGACCATCTCGTGCAGCAAGGCGGCGGCGCGGATGATGTGCTGGGACTGCTGCTCGAAGTAGTCGAAGAACCGAACTTCCTTCGGGATCAGGTTGAACATTGACCCGAGCCGAGTGTAACGGAAACGTCACAACTCCGCCAGTCCGTCTCACATGGGGGTCCCGAAATGGCCCCCAATCCCCCTAGCCCTTGCGCAGGGCGAGCGGAGGGAGTCCGAGCAGCGCGTGGCGCGCGAGTCGCCAGCATCCTTGGAGCGCGTCGACGAACGCGGGCGCGGTCGGCGCGAGGCAGCGGACCAGCACCCCGCGGCGCGGGAGCGTGGCGACGCCGAGGCGCGAGGTGTCACCGTCCGCGACGAGCTGCGCGACGTCGGCCGCGAAGCGGTCGCGGTCGAACTCGCCGACGATCGCGATCGATGCGAAGTACGGGCGCGACTCCGCGAAACCGAGCCCATCGAAGGCGGGTTCGTCGTGAGCTCGAGGTCGCGCCTCGGCCGGCGGGGACCCCTCCCCGCGACGGCCTGCCGCGCGCCCAACGCCGGCGCGGCCGCGCAGGACGAACCGATCGTGGAGGAGCCAGCCATAGCGATCGCGGATCGATACCGCGCTGTCGAGCACGGTGAAGCGCCACGCTTCGCCGAGCGCGATCCGGCCGGCGGAAAAGGCGTCGAGGAGGATGAGACCGGCCGTCTCGGCCAGATCGACGTCGATCGTCTGCCGCAGGGCCGAGCCCGCGAACGGAATCGTGTGGTCGGGCACCCACTCGACGACCGCGCGCGGCCCGAGCGAGATCCGCACGCGCTGGAGAGTTTCCTCGCCTTGGGTACGGTACACGCGGGTAGCCGAGGGCGTCGTCAGGACGGCGTGCGCTCGCTCCGCCACCTCGACGTCGATCGAGAGCCGATCGCCGCCGACCAGACCTCCTGTCGGGTTCAGCATCGAGACGACCGCCGCGGGATCGTCGAGCGCGACGGGCGCCAGAACCTGGAGCGGCAGCGTGTACCGGCAGCCCGCGACGACGGTGGCGGGGCCGCGCCGATCAAAGCGAAGCCGCAGGGCGCCGTCGCGGCCGACGCGGGCGGCGCCGAGCGATATTCCAACCGTCACGCAGGCGCCGCGTCGAGCGACAGCTCGCGCCGGATCCAGGCGACGATCGTGTCGAGGCCCTCGCCGGCCCGCAGATTCGTGAACACGAAGGGCCGCTCGCCGCGCATCCGGCGCGAGTCGCGCTCCATCACCGAGAGGCTCGCGCCCACGTAGGGGGCCAGGTCGATCTTGTTGATGACCAGGAGGTCCGATCGCGTGATACCCGGGCCGCCCTTGCGCGGGATCTTCTCGCCCTCGGCGACGTCGATCACGTAGATCGCTGCGTCGACCAGCTCGGGACTGAAGGTCGCCGCGAGGTTGTCGCCGCCGCTCTCGATCAGCAAGAGCTCGAGCCCGGGAAACCGCGTCTGGAGCTCGTGCACGGCCTCGAGATTGGCCGAGGCGTCTTCGCGGATCGCGGTGTGCGGGCAGCCGCCGGTCTCGACGCCCACGACCCGCTCGGGCGGCAACGCGCCGCGGCGCACGAGGAACTCGGCGTCCTCCTTGGTGTAGATGTCGTTCGTGATCACCGCCATCTCGAGCTCGCCGGACAGGCGCCGGCAGAGCGCCTCGGCCAGCGCGGTCTTCCCCGAGCCGACGGGCCCGCCGATCCCGAGCTTCAACGGCCGCGGAATCGCCTTCATGACCGAAACAACCTCATGTCGAGCGTTGCGTGGCGGATGCCGGCGATCTCGAGCGCGGGATTGAAGCTCCAGAGCTCATCCGCGCGCGCGGTCGCGGCCGCGGCGGCCAGCCGGCCGATCCGGCCTCGCATCGCGGCCAGGACACGCTGTCCGTCGAGCTGTCCGAGCGCGATCAGCCGCAGCCCCGCGCCGACCAGCAGCGAGGCGCTCGCGTAGAGATACGCCGTCGCGGCGCGCTCGGGATCGGCGCCCTCGCGCCCGACCGCAGCGCCGAACACCGTCGCGTGGTGAGCGGCGGCGCGCCCGTCTTGGACGACGGCCGCCAGCCGCGCCAGAAATGGATCGTCGCGGATGCCCACCGCGATCCGGAGCGCTTGTCGCCCCATCTGGCGGCTGGCCAGCCTGAATTCCGGGACGCTCTTCATCGCGTCCAGCCGCGCGTCGAGCTCGATCCATTCCTGCGGGTCGTCGCGACGCGCGATCCCGACCGCGATCGCGGCCGCCGCCGCGTCGGCGGGGCCGGCGGAGCCCTCGAGGTGCGCCGCGACGAACGCCTCGAGATCCTGGCGATCACGAACCCGTCCGTCCTGCACGTAGGTCTCGAGCCCGAACGAGTGGGCGAAGCCGCCGGCTGGGAAGAGTCCGTCGGCGAACTGGAGCAAGGTCAGGAGCGACGGATCAGCGGTCATGCCGGTGACCCCTGCCGATCGGTACGAACGCGGCCCGGACGCGTTCGAACCGAACGCCGAGGCGCGTGAGCATGATGTCCAGCCCCGGATCATCCGGGACGAGAAGCCGCTCGCCGTCGAACGCCAGCGTGAAGTGACGATTGCCGACCTCGAACGCGACCCGCAGCGCTTCCTCGTGCGATGCCGGCGTCACCGCCAAACACGACTCCGCGGCGCACTCCACGACCACGAACCAATCCGGCCCGACGTGCACAATCGCTCCCGGCACCAGCAGGGTCCCGGTCGGCAACGCCAGCGCGAGCGTGCGCCCTCCGGTCGTCGTCACCCGGCGCCGTCCCCACCGCCGCTCTTCAGCCGTGAGCACGAGCGTGTCGCGCACGCGCCCAGCCAGCTCCGCCTCCCGAACCCCGTCCGGCAGCTCCGTGACCACGACGACAGTCTCTGTGGTCGTAAAGGGATGATTGCTTGAACGATCGAGCCCCCGGCTCGATCGCGACGCGGACGGGGGGGTATGGGGGGCCATGTCGGGGCCCCCCATCCCATTAAAACCCCCCATCAGAACAAAAAATACCGCTGGGCCATCGGCAACACCCGCGCCGGCTCGCACGTCAGCACCGTGCCGTCCGCGCGCACCTGATACGTCTCGGGATCGACCTCGATCCGCGGCAGCGCGTCGTTGTGAATCATGTCGCGCTTGCTGAGCCCACGGCAGCGACTCACCGCGACCGCGCGCCGGCTGAGACCGAGCCGCTGCGGAACCCCATCGGCGAGCGCCGCCGCCGAGACGAACGTCAGCGCGGTGGAGCCGACGGCCCGGCCGAGCGCGCCGAACATCGGACGATAAAGGACGGGCTGAGGCGTCGGGATCGACGCGTTCGGATCGCCCATCGCCGCCCAGGCGATGAGGCCCCCCTTGACCACCATCTCAGGCTTGACCCCGAAGAATGCGGGCTTCCAGAGCACGAGATCGGCCAGCTTGCCCGCCTCGACCGAGCCGACATGGCCGGCCAGGCCGTGGGCGATCGCCGGGTTGATCGTGTACTTCGCAACGTAGCGCTTCACCCGCCGGTTGTCGTCGCCCGCCGTCTCCCCCGGCAGCGGCCCGCGCTGGCGCTTCATCTTGTCCGCGGTCTGCCAGGTTCGGATGATCACCTCGCCGATGCGGCCCATCGCCTGCGAGTCCGAGGACATCATGCTGATCGCGCCCAGATCGTGCAGCACGTCCTCGGCGGCGATCGTCTCGGCGCGGATGCGCGACTCGGCGAAGGCGAGGTCCTCCGGGATGCGCGCGCTGAGGTGGTGACACACCATCAGCATGTCGAGGTGCTCGTCCATCGTGTTCACCGTGAACGGCATCGTCGGATTCGTGGAGGACGGCAGGCAGTTCGGCTCGCCGCACACGCGGATGATGTCCGGGGCGTGACCGCCGCCGGCACCCTCGGTGTGGTACGTGTGGATCGTCCGGCCCTTGAAGGCGCGGATCGAGTCCTCGACGAACCCGCTCTCGTTGAGCGTGTCGGTGTGGATCGCCACCTGCACGTCGAGCTCGTCGGCGACACCGAGCGCGCAGTCGATCGCCGCCGGCGTCGTGCCCCAGTCTTCGTGCAGCTTGAGCCCGATCGCGCCGGCCGCGATCTGCTCGCGCAGCGGATCGGGCGCGGAGGCGTTGCCCTTGCCGAGGAAGCCGAGGTTGAGCGGAAACGCCTCGGCCGCCTCGAGCATGCGGGAGATGTTCCAGGCGCCCGCGGTGCACGTCGTCGCGTTGGTCCCCGTCGCGGGGCCGGTGCCGCCGCCGACCAGGGTCGTGAGCCCGGCGCTGATCGCCTCGTCGACGAGCTGGGGGCAGATGAAGTGGATGTGCGAGTCGAGCCCGCCGGCGGTGACGATCTTCCCCTCGCCCGCGATCACCTCCGTCGACGCGCCGACCACCATGCCCTCGGTGACGCCGGTCATCAGGTCGGGATTGCCGGCCTTGCCGACCGCGACGACCCGCCCGTCCCGGATCCCGATGTCGGCCTTCACGATGCCCCAGTGATCGACGATGACCGCGTTGGTGATCACGAGATCGAGCGCGCCCGACGCCCGCGTGGCGCGGACCGACTGGCCCATGCCGTCCCGGATCACCTTGCCGCCGCCGAACTTCGCCTCTTCGCCCGCCGTCGTGAGATCGCGCTCGACCCGGATGAACAGCTCCGTGTCGGCCAGACGCACTCGGTCGCCCGTCGTCGGCCCGTAGAGATCGGCGTACTGCCGGCGGGTCAGGCGGAGCGTCATGAGCGGCGCTCCCACGCCGCCAGCTTCGCCAGGGCTTGCTCGCGGCTGCCGCCGTCGGTGAGCGCGTTCAGGCCGAAGACCCGGCGCGTGCCGCCGAGCTCGACGAGCGTGACCCGCTTCTCGTCGCCGGGCTCGAAGCGGACGGCCGTGCCGGCCGGCACGTTGAGCCGCATTCCGAACGCCTGCGCACGATCGAAGCGAAGCGCGCGATTGACCTCGAAGAAGTGGAAGTGCGAGCCGATCTGGATCGGGCGGTCCCCCGTGTTGGTCACGGTCAGGTCGAGCGTTCGACGGCCCTGGTTCGCGATGATGTCGCCTTCACCCAGCAGGTACTCGCCCGGAATCACGGTCGGCCTCCTAGCGGATCGGATGATGAATGGTGACGAGCTTGGTGCCGTCGGGAAAGGTGCCCTCGACCTGCACCTCCTCGAGCATCTCCGGCACTCCCTCCATCACGTCGTCGCGGCCGAGGATGTCGAGGCCGGCCGCCATCAGGTCGGAGACGCTCCGGCCGTCGCGAATCCCCTCGAGAATTTCGGCGGTGATCAGCGCCAGCGCTTCGGGGTAGTTCAGCTTGAGACCGCGGCCACGTCGCCGGCGCGCGACTTCGGCGGCGGTGAACACGAGGAGCTTCTCCTGCTCACGCGGGGTGAGGTGCATCGTCGCGCCTCCTGAATAGGCGTCAGACTGCTAGATGCTGCCTGACCATCTCGGGCCGGAGGTCGCGCGTCGCGCCCGCCGCGACGACGGCGCCCTTGGCCATGATCACGTACTTGTCGGCGAGTCGCTCCGCGAAGTCAAGGTATTGCTCGACCAGCAGGACCGCCAGCTTGAGCTCGGCCTTGATCCGTCGCAGCGCGTCCTCGATCTCGAGGATGATCGAGGGCTGGATGCCCTCGGTCGGCTCGTCGAGCATGAGCAGCTTGGGCCTGGTGAGCAAGGCGCGGCCGATCGCGAGCATCTGCTGCTCGCCGCCGGAGAGGACGCCCCCCTTGCGGGCGAGCAGCGGCTTGAGCGCCGGAAAGAGCGCGAGCGGCTCGTCGAGCGAGGCGGCGCGCCCGCAGCCCAGAAGCGCCATCCGCAGATTCTCCTCGACCGAGAGATGCGGAAAGATCTCCCGTCCCTGGGGCACGTAGCCGATTCCCGCTCGCGCCCTCCGATCGGGCGACCAGGTGGTGACGTCGGCGCCGTCGAACGTCACGCGCCCGCCGCGCGCCGGCAAGAGCCCGATCGTGGTCTTGAGCAACGTGGTCTTGCCCACGCCGTTGCGTCCCATGAGGCAGACGAGCTCACCGGCACGCACCTCGAGGTCGACGCCCCAGAGCACTTGCGACTGGCCGTAGGCGACGTCGAGGCCCCTAATGGACAGCATCGGCCCCCTCGCGGCGACGGCCGAGATAGACCTCGAGAACGCGTGGATCGCTCTGGACCTGCTCGACGGGCCCCTCGCACAGCACCGTCCCCTGATGGAGCACGGTGACCTGGCGGGCGATCTGCCGCACGAACTCCATATCGTGCTCGATGACGAGCACAGACCGGTCCGCGGCGATCGATTCGAGCAGCTGGCCCGTGCGCTCGGTCTCTTCGTCGGTCATCCCGGCGACCGGCTCATCGACCAGCAGGAGCTCCGGATCCTGCGCGATCATCATGCCGATCTCGAGCCACTGCTTTTCGCCGTGCGACAAGGCGCCGGCCTTCCCCTCCGCCTTATCACTGAGCTGCACGGTCTCGAGCGTATGGAGGATGCGGTCGCGGTCCTCGCGCGCGTCGCGCTGGCGGAGCGCGGCGAACACGCCCTTCGAGGCGCGGCGAAGGGACAGCTCGACGTTGTCCCATACGGTGAGGTTCACGAACACCGACGGCGTCTGGAACTTCCGGCCGATGCCGAGCTGGGCGATCTGGTTCTCGCGAAGCGGGAGAAGGTCCGTGTTGTGGCCGAAGATCACGCGGCCGCTCTCGGGCTTCACGCGTCCGGAGACGACGTCGAGCAAGGTCGTCTTGCCCGCGCCGTTCGGGCCGATGACGACCCGGAGCTCGCGCCGCTCCATGAAGAAGTTCAGCCGGCTCAGCGCCTTGAAGCCGTCGTAGTTCACCGTGACGTCTTCGAGATAGATGATGCTGGTGGCGTGGGTGGGCGCTTCGAGCGCCGGCGGTGGGCTCATGGCGTCGGCCGGCCGAGCGAGACGCTGGGCGTCGAGACCGCCCGGTCGGGGCGTCGCGACACGAGTCGACGAACACGCGCGCCCAAACGGCCGAGAGCGCCGACGATACCGTCGGGAAAGAACAGGACCGCCCCCATGAAGAGGCCGCCCAGGAAGAGGAGCCAAAAATCGGGGTAGCTGGTGGTCAGCCAGCTCTGGATCCAGTTCACGCCGAACGCCCCGAGCACCGCGCCGTAGAGCGTGCCGCGCCCGCCCGCGGCGACCCATACGACCATCTCGATCGAGGGCAGCACCCCGATCTTCGCGGGCGTGATGATCCCCACCTGCGGCGCGTAAAGGGCCCCGGCGATCCCGGCGAGCGCCGCCGAGACGACGAACACGAACAGCTTGTAGGCCGCCGGCGAGTACCCGGAGAAGAGCACACGGGTCTCGCTGTCGCGGATGGCCACGAGCACCTTGCCGGCGCGAGTCAAGGTGATCCAGCGGCACAGCAGGTAGGCGCCGATCAGGGCGAGCGCGGTGACGACGTAGAGGCCGCGCTGGGTCGCCGGCTGGTTGAGCGGGAATCCAAAGACCGTCTTGAAGTCGGCGAGGCCGTTGGTGCCGCCGAGATTCATCTCGTTGCGGTTGAACACGAGCCACGCGCTGAGCGCCAGCGCCTGCGTGATGATCGAGAAGTAGACGCCGCGGATCCGGCTCCGAAACGCCAGGTACCCGAAGGCGAAGCCGAAGAGCGCCGGAACCAGGACGATCGCCGCGAGCGTGAACAGGCTACTGTGAAAGGGGCGCCAGAAGAGCGGCAGCACGGTGACCTGGTTCCACACCATGAAGTCGGGCAGCGAGCTCTGATAGACGCTCTTCGACCCGATCTCGAGCATCAGGTGCATCCCCATCGCGTAGGCGCCAAGGCCGAAGAACACCCCGTGGCCGAGCGAGAGGACGCCCGCGTAGCCCCACAGGAGATCGAGCCCGAGCGCCAGGATCGCGTAGGTGAGGAACTTGCCGAACAGGTTCAAGGTGAAGTTCGAGATCGCGAGCGGCGAGCCCGCCGGCAGCATGTTGCAGACCGGCAGCACCACCGCGACGACGACGGCCGCGATGCCGAGCGCCACGGCCTCACGCCTCGGCATTGCGCCCCCGCGTCGCGAAGAGCCCGGCCGGCCGCCGCTGCAAGAACAGGATGACGCCGACGAGGATTGCCACCTTGCCGAACACCGCGCCGAGCGCGGGCTCGATGCCCTTGGTCAGGCTGCCGAGGCCGGCCGAGGCCAGGATCGTCCCGGCGAGCTTGCCGACGCCGCCGGTGACGACCACCATGAACGAGTCCACGATGTAGTTCTGGCCGAGCGACGGGCCGACGTTGCCGATCTGGGTGAGCGCGCAGCCCGCCAGCCCCGCGAGCCCGGCGCCGAAGGCGAACGTGGTCGCGTCGACCACGCCCGCGCGCACGCCCAGGCACGAGCTCATCGCGCGGTTCTGGGTTACCGCGCGGATGCGGAGACCCGCGCTGGTCCGGAAGAGCAGCCAGTACATCGCGGCGACCGACACCGCGGCGAGCCCGATGATGAAGACGCGGTTGTACGGCAAGGTGAGCCCGACCATCACGGGAACGCCGCCCGAGAGCCACGAAGGCGAGCTCACGTCCACGTTCGCCGCGCCGAACCAGAGCCGCAGGCCCTGCTGGATGATGAGCGAGGCGCCCCACGTCAAGAGCAGCGTCTCCAGCGGCCGCCCGTAGAGCAACCGGATCACGCCCCGCTCGAGGACCAGGCCGACGGCCGCCGCCACCAGGAAGGAGACCGGCAGCGCCACCAGGAAGTAGGTGTCGAAGTACGCCGGCCACGTCGCGCGAAACCAGTTCTGGACGACAAACGTCGCGTAGGCGCCGAGCGCCATCAGCTCGCCGTGCGCCATGTTGATCACGCCCATCAGCCCGAACACGACGGCGAGGCCGAGCGCCATCAGGAGGAGGATCGACCCGAGCGAGGCGCCCTGAAACAGGGTCTCGACCGTACGCGTCAAGAGACCCCAGCGCTCGATGCGCCGTATCGCCGACACGGCCGCGTCGCGCTCGGCCGGGGTGGCCCCGGTATCGACGGCCAGCCGCTGGAGCGCCGACACCGCGCTCTCCGAGTGGAGCTCGCCGAGGGTCCGGGCGGCCACGGCTCGCTGAGACGGCGAGCCGTTGGCCAGCTGGATCAGCGCCAGCGCCTCGGCCAGGGCGTGGTGCACCCAGCGGTCGGATTCTTTCTTGAGCGCCGCTTCGACGACGGGTGCCGCGCCGGCCGCGGCCTGATTGCCGAGCTTCACGGCGGCTCCGCGTCGCACGCCGGGATCGGGATCGGCAAGCTGCGCCTGGGTCTCGTCGGCGTCGAGAAACGGCTTGATCACGAGACGGAGGCGGCGGTCGGCCGGGACTTCCTTCAGGTCCGTCAGCGGCACGGTGCCGAGCGGCTCGCGGTCGTAGGCGCCGGCGATGTCGATGACGTCTTGATCGCCCTTCGTGGCTTTGGTGCCGCCGATCACGAGCTCGGTCTTCCCGGCGCGCGTGCGCGCGTACACGCTGCCGTCGCGGAGCGCGCTCAGGAACTGAACCCACTTCGGATCGCGCGTCTGGCCTAGCGTCGTGACGGCCGCTTCGCGTTTGTCGGCGTCGTCGCCGGTGAGATCCGCCAGCGCCCGCGCGATCTCCGCGGGCGGCTCGGCGGCGGCCGCGTGGCCCGCCGTTCCTGCGGCGAGCCACGCGACCAGCGAAAGGAGTACGGTGAGACGAGAGATCACGCCTTCTTCTGATACGTGCCCTGGTGCTTGACCCAGTCGCAACCCTTGTCCGGGCTCGTGTACTTGCTCCACGGCTCGGGCTCGACCAGACCCTTGGTGCGCGAGATGATCTTGAACTGACCGTCCTTCAGGATCTCGCCGATGAGCACCGGCCGATAGGTGTGCTGGTTGTATTCGTGCATCTTGATCGTGCCGCTCGGCGCCGCGAACGTCTGGCCGTAGACGGCCTTGCGGACCGGATCGACGTCGAAGCTCTTGGCTTTCTCGACCGCCTGCTTCCACACGTAGACGCCGAAGTAGGCCGCCTCCATCGGATCGTCGGTGACGCGCTTGTCACCACCGGGCAGGTTCGCCTTCTTCGCGTATGCCTTGAAGGCCTGTACGAACTTCTTGTTGTTCGCGGCTTCGACCGACTGGAAGTAGTTCCACGCCGCGAGATGGCCGACGAGGGCCGAGGTGTCCATGCCGCGCAGCTCGTCCTCGGCGACGCTGTACGCCATGATCGGCGCGTTCTCCGAGCGCAGACCCTGGTTGGCGAATTCCTTGTAGAACGGCACGTTCGAGTCGCCGTTGATCGTCGACAGCACGCAGGCGCTGCCGCCGGACGAGAAGCGTTTGATCTTGCCGACGATCGTCTGGTAGTCCTGATGGTTGAACGGCGTGTATTCCTCGGCGATGTTGTCGGCCGGCACACCCTTGGCGACCAGGAACGCGCGCAGGATCTTGTTCGCGGTACGCGGGAACACGTAGTCCGTCCCCAGCAGGTAGAACTTCTTGAATCCGCCGCCTTCTTTCGACATCAGGTACTCCGCGCCGGGGATCAGCTGCTGGTTCGGCGTCGCGCCCGTGTAGAACACGTTCTTGGAGCACTCTTCGCCTTCGTACTGCACGGGGTAGAAGAGCAAGCCGTTGTTGTTCTCGAACACCGGGAGGACCGACTTGCGGCTGACCGAGGTCCAGCACCCGAAGACCACCGCCACCTTGTCCTGGAGCAGGAGCTGCTTGGCCTTCTCGGCGAACAGGTCCCAGTTCGACGCCGGGTCGACGACGACCGGCGTGATCTTCTTGCCCATGACGCCGCCCTTGGCGTTGATCTCCTCGGCCGCCATGAGCACGACGTCTCGGAGCGAGACCTCGCTGATGGCCATCGTGCCCGAGAGCGAATGCAGGACGCCGATCTTGACGGTCTCCTGCGCTCTCAGCACGTTGGGGAAGCTGAGGCCCGCGCCGACCGCCGTGGACGCCAGCAGTCCCCCTTTGATGAAGTCGCGACGTGAGTACTGCGCCATTTCCGTCTCCTTTCGTGTGGGTGGTCTCGGTCGCGACGTCATTGGCGCGCCTCCCGCGGACGTCTCTGGCCGCAGGCTGGCCTCGGTAGCAGCAAAGGCCGTACCGGAACCGCTATGTGTTTCTTTTTGGGATGTTGGGGCTCAGTGAGGTCGGGAGGTTGCTCAATGCGTAGGCACGTCCGAGGCGACTGACTCCGACACGAGCAGAGCCTTGGCGATCTCGACCATGGGACGGCGGCTGTCCATCGCCGCCCGGCGGAGACGGTGAAACGCTTCCTCTTCGCTGAGATGGTAGCGCGCCATCAGTCGTCCCTTCGCGCGCTCGATGATCTTCCGCTCTTCGAGCGAGCGACGCAGGTCCCGCGTCTCGCTGAATCGGGCGACCGCCAGGTCGAGCACAGGGGCCAGCTCCGCCGAGCGAAGCGGCTTGAGAAGGTAGGACATCACGCCGGCCGAGCGTGCCCGATCGACGAGCTCCTGGCGTGTGTGGCTGGTGAAGAGCACGACGGGACACCCGCCCTCGATCAGCTGCCGCGCCACCTCGACGCCGTCGCCGTCCGGGAGCCCGACGGCGCAGACGGCAACGTCCGGGCTCGTGCGACGCATCAGAGCGGCCGCGTCCGCGCACCGCACGGCCTCGCCGACCACCTCGCCGCCCGCCGCCCAGATCGCGGCGCGAAGCGCCGCGCGCGAGCGCTCGTGATCGTCGAGAATCGCGACCCGCCAGCGCGGGTCGGGCTTCGGCCCCTCGCTCGCCATGCGCGAAGGCATCGCAAGCGCAGTGCCAGGCACCGCGCTCGAGTCGAGTTCAGAAAATCAATTGCTTAGGCGGCGTGACGTCGCGCCTCAATGCCCAGCGACCCGGCACCTTCGAAAACCCTGCCGCTTTCCCGGGCATCCGAGCCTTGCCCGGGACTCAGCTTCGCCCGGTGCCGGCGCGATTGCGCTGCTCACCTCGCCGTGCTATCAGGCGCTCAGCAGACCGGACCTGGTCGAGCACGGAGGCAGGCATGACCCTCTCCCGTCGCGATCTCCTCGCGCTGAGCGGTATGGCGCTCGCCGGCACGACCCTGAACGCTTCGGCGGCTCGCGCGCAGGGCCCCAAGCGAGGCGGAACGCTGACCCTCCGTGGATCGGATCCCCCGCTCTTCGACCAGATGCTACAGACCGCCTATCGGGTGCAGATCCCGATCACGTTCACGCACAGCCGCCTGGTGAAGCACAAAGCCGGGCCCGGTGTCGCGCCGGCGACCCTGGCGATCGAGGGCGACCTCGCGGAGTCGTGGAGCCAGCCCAACGAGACCACGTACCTCTTCAAGCTGCGCCGTGGGGTGCGCTGGCATCCCAAGCCGCCCGTCAACGGGCGCGAGCTCACCGCCGAGGACGTGCGCTACACGGTCGAGCGGTTCCTCACCGTCAAGGGCAACCCGATGGCGTACATGCTGAGCTCCGTCGATCGCGTCGAGGCGGTCGATCGATACACGGTCAAGTTCGTCATGAAGGAGCCGTTCTCGTGGCTCCTCGATGTTCTCGCCAATCCGATGGCGGTCGCGATCGTCGCACGCGAATGCGTCGAGAAGTTCGGCGACCTCAAGAAGGCCGAAGCGGTGATCGGGACCGGTCCCTGGATGCTCAACAGCTACCGGCCCAACGTCGGGCTCACGTTCGTCCGCCATCCGAATTACTTCGTGGCCGGCCTTCCGTACATCGATCGGATCGAGTATCTCGTCGACGAGGACAACGCCTCACGGATGGCCGCGTTCCTGGCCGGCAAGTACGACCTCGGCTGGGAATTCCCGGGAAGCATCAATCGGACGGACTGGATCCAGATCAAGGACACGCTCAAGCAGAAGCGGCCGAATCTCCGCACGGCGGAGTTCCCGAGCAACGTGGAGACGCACATCTCCATGCGGACCGATCAGCCTCCCTTCAAAGACGTCCGTGTGCGGCAGGCCGTGTCGCTCGGGATCGACCGGCAAGGTATCATCGACGCCTCCTTCGAGGGCGTCGGTATTTTCAACGCGGCCGTGCCGGCGGGCCTCGTCGAGTGGGCCCTGCCCATGAACCAGATGGGCAACGGCGCGAAGTATTTCCGATACGATCCCGCCGAGGCCAAGCGTCTGCTCGCCGCAGCCGGATATCCCAACGGCTTTGCCGCGAGCTTGTGCTTCACGACGTACGGCTCGACGCTCCTCAGCGACAACGCCCAGCTCGTCCTCAAGGACCTCAAGAATATCGGCATCAACACGAAGCTCGACCAGCGCGAGTACGGCGCCTTCATCGCGAGCTGCTACTTCGGGAAGTTCGACTCGATGACGTTCGGCCCGCAGACGCCGTTCCTCGATCCCGACAACTTCCTGTACGGCATGCACTATCCCGGCGAAGCCAAGAACCAGAGCCACGTCGACGACCCGGTCGTCACCGACATGCTGATCCGCCAGCGGCACATCTTCGACGTGGCGAAGCGACGCGAGGTCATCCACGACCTGCAGCGCTATCTGGCCAGGCAGCAGTACTACGTCCAGCTCCCCTCGGGCACCTACGTCGCGGTCTGGGACGGCGCACTGAAGAACTACGGGCCGAATCTCGGCTATGACTACGGCGGGCGCCTCATGGCCGCCTGGCTCGACCGGTGAGCTGACAGATTGACTTAGCCGGGGGGCGATCGGGGGGAGCGGCCTCGCTCCCCCCGATCTTCAATCAAACTCACGCGCCGCCGGCGGCCCGAATCGCCGCCCAGGCTCACCGCGGAGCGGCGGCGCTCCCCCGATCCGAATGAATCTCAAATATCGAAGTAGAGCGCGAACTCCCACGGATGCGGACGCAGCCGCACCGCGTCGACCTCGTTCTTCCGCTTGTACTCGATCCACGTCTCGATGACGTCAGGCGTGAACACGTCGCCCTTGAGGAGCCAATCGTGGGACTTCTCGAGATTGTCGAGCACGATCGAGAGCTCACCCGGCAGCTGCTTGATCTTCTTCTGCTCGGCCGGCGGCAGCTCGTACAGGTCCTTGTCGACCGGCTTGCCCGGATCGATCTTGTTGGCGATGCCGTCGAGCCCCGCCATCAGGCACGCCGCGAACGACAGATACGGGTTGCAGGTCGGGTCGGGCGTGCGGAACTCGATGCGCTTGGCGCCCTCCGACTTCGAGTACACCGGGATGCGGATCGCCGCCGAGCGATTGCGCTGGCTGTAGACCAGGTTGATCGGGGCCTCGTAGCCGGGCACCAGACGCTTGTAGGAGTTGGTCGACGGCGCGATCAGCGCGAGCAGCGCCGGCGCGTGCTTGAGGATGCCGCCGATGTAGTAGAGGCAGTTCTTCGAGATGTCGGCGTAACCGCCCCGCTCGTAGAAGAGATTCTTGCCGTTCTTCCAGAGCGACTGGTGGGTGTGCATGCCCGAGCCGTTGTCCTGGAAGAGGGGCTTGGGCATGAACGTCGCGGTCTTGCCCCACTTCCGCGCGGTGTTCTTCGCGCAGTACTTGTACCAGAGGACCTTGTCGGCCATCTTGGTCAGCGTGTCGAAGCGCATGTCGATCTCGGTCTGGCCGCCGGTCGCCACCTCGTGGTGGTGCACCTCGACGCGGACGCCGACCGACTCGAGCGCCAGCACCATGTCCGACCGGATGTCCTGGAACTTGTCCATCGGGGGCACCGGGAAGTAGCCCTGCTTGTAGCGCGGCTTGTAGCCGAGATTCGGCTGCTCGAGCGTGCCCTCTTTGCCGGTGTTCCAGGCGCCGGCTTCGGAGTCGATGAAGTAGTACCCGGAGTTGTAGTTCTGATCGAAGCGGATCGAGTCGAAGAAGAAGAACTCCAGCTCGGGCCCGATGTAGACGGTGTCGGCCAGGCCAGTCTTCTTCAGGTGAGCCTCGGCCTTCTGGGCGATGTAGCGCGGGTCGCGCGTGTACGCCTTACCGGTGACCGGGTCCTTGACGTTGCAGATCAGCACGAGCGTCGGGACCGCGGTGAACGGATCCATGACGGCCGTGTTCGGATCCGGGATCAGCAACATGTCGGATTCATCGATCGTCTGGAAGCCGCGGATCGACGACCCATCGAAGCCCAGACCGTCCTCGAAGATCTCTTCGTTCAGCTCGGACATCGGGATCGAGAAGTGCTGCCAGAGACCCGGCAGGTCGATGAACCGAAGGTCGACGATCTTGGCGCCTTTCTCCTTGGCCAGCTTCAGTACGTCCTTCGCCGTCATGCGCGACTCCTTCTGTGCTGAGTGATGTGAAGCCCGCTTACCTTACGGTCAACCGAGAGGTGAATCAAGCCCCGCCGGGCGCGCGGGCTCAATGCGCCACCCGGGGCTTGCCTTCGGCGGCGCGCACGGGCTCGCCCATACCGCCGGACGCCGTCCCGAACTCGCCGAACCCGCCTCCGGCGGAATAGGCGGTCTCGGAATGCTGGGAAAGATCCAGCCCGGCCATCTCGTCCTCGACGCTGACGCGCAGGCCGACGAGCGCGTCGACGATCTTGAGGATGACGACCGTGCCCACGATCGCCAGGATGTAGGTCGACGCCACCGCGACGATCTGCACCCAGAGCTGGCCCGGATTTCCGTAAAACAGGCCGTTCCCGCCCGCGTCGTTGACGGCCTTGGTCGCGAAGAGGCCGGTCGCCAGGGCACCCCAGGTCCCGCCGACGCCGTGCACGCCGACCACGTCGAGCGAGTCGTCGTAGCCGAGCTTCGTCTTGATGTTGCAGGCCGTGTAGCAGAGCCAGCCGGCCACGCCACCGATGATCACCGAGGCCATCGGCGTGACGTAGCCGGAGGCCGGAGTGATCGCGACGAGACCCGCGACGGCGCCGGACGCGGCGCCCAGAACGGTCGGCTTGCCGCGGCTCATCCACTCCGTGAACATCCAGCCGAGCGCGGCGGCCGCCGCGCCGGTGTTGGTCGCCGTGAAGGCGCTCACGGCGAGGCCGTTGGCCTCGAGCGCACTGCCCGCGTTGAATCCGAACCAGCCGACCCACAGCAGCGAGGCGCCCATGACCGTCATCGGCAGATTGTGCGGCTGCATCGGCTGGTGCCCGAAGCCCCGCCGCTTGCCGATCATGATCGCGCAGACCAGCGCCGACACTCCGGACGAGATGTGCACGACGGTGCCGCCCGCGAAGTCGAGGGCGCCCTTCGCCTTGAGCCAGCCGCCGTCACCCCACACCCAGTGCGCCAGCGGATCGTAGACGAACGTCGCCCACAAGAGCGTGAAGAGCAGGAAGGCCGAGAACTTCTTGCGCTCGGCGAAGGTGCCGGTGATGAGCGCCGGCGTGATGATCGCGAACATCATCTGGAAGAGCATGAACGCCTGGTGCGGGATGGTCTTGGAGTACGCGTCGAATGGCTCGAGCCCGACGCCCCGCAGCCCGACCCAGTCCAGGCCGCCGATGATCCCGCCTTTGTCGGGCCCGAAGGCGAGACTGTAGCCCCAGAGCACCCACTGCACCGAGATGAGCGCGGCGATGATGAAGCTGTGCATCAGCGTTCCCAGCGCGTTCTTCTGCCGCACCATGCCGCCGTAGAAGAGCGCGAGCCCCGGCGCCGTCATCATGAGGACGAGGAGCGACGAGGTGAGCATCCACGCCGTATCGCCCTTGTCGATCTTCGACGCGGGGGCGGCTGCCGCGGCGGGCGCCGCTGCCGGTGCCGGCGCCGCTTGAGCGTCGGCGGCAGGGGCCGGAGGCGCGGTGGTCTCGGCTGCCGGAGGGGTCGGCTGCTGAGCAATCGCCACAAACGCTGTGGCACTCAGCACCAGCAGCATTGCCACTGCGAGGGTCATTCGCTTCACGGTAAGTTCCTCCCTTTGTCGACGACGCGATCAGTCTCCAGCGACGCGATCAGTCTCGGTGACATTCCCGGTTACAGGGCGCTCTCGTCGCGCTCGCCTGTGCGGATGCGTACCGCCGATTCGACCGGGTGAATGAAGATCTTGCCGTCGCCGATGTTTCCGGTTTTCGCAGCGGCCGACATGATCTCGGAAACTTTGTCCGCGATGCGGTCGGGGACCACGACCTCGATCTTGATCTTGGGGAGGAAGTCCACCGTGTACTCACCACCGCGATAGAGCTCGGTATGGCCCTTCTGCCGACCGAACCCGCGCACCTCCGAGACGGTCATGCCGATAACCCCGATGGAGGTGAGCGCCTCCTTGACGTCGTCGAGCTTGAAAGGCTTGATGATGGCCTCGATTTTTTTCATCTGGGATCCTCCCGGCGGGTTCGGTCAAGCAACCCCCATGCCCGGGGATGCCACGAGCGGAGCCTCAGGAAATCAGCCGCTTCGAGGGGACCCGCGCCGAGCGGGCAGCCGAGCTTGCCCAACGAATAGGCAGGCCCGGCTCGACTGCTCGCGATTCAGGCGCAAAGCGAGGTGTGGGGGCTACGCGCGCCGCTGAGGGATGCCGTGCTTACGCATCTTCGAGTAGAGCGTCGGACGGCGCAGCCCCAGCAGGGCGGCCGCGGCCTGCTTGTTCCAGCGCGTGGTCTCGAGCGCCTTGAGGATCGACGCCCGCTCGATCTCCTCGAGCGAGCCTGCGGGCACCTGCGAGGGTGCGACGGCCGAGGTACCGAGCCCGCCTTCGCGGGCCGTGTGCTGGAGCTGCTCGGGCAGGTCTTCCAGGATGATCATCGGGCCTCGCGTCACGAGCACCGCCCGCTCGATCGCGTGCTGGAGCTCGCGGACGTTGCCCGGCCAAGACCAGGAGAGGAGGCGCCGATAGGCTTCCGGATCGATGCCCTCCACGCCGCGCGCGTGCTTCGTGCGGTAGCGATCCAGGAAGGCGCGAACGAGGATCGGAATGTCGTCACGTCGCTCGCGCAGGGGCGGCACCTCGATCGACACGGTGTTGATCCGAAAATAGAGATCCTGGCGCAGATGGCCCTCGCGCAGGGCGACGTCCGGGCTCTGGTTGGTCGAGCTGATCAGGCGGAAGTCGACAGGCACGGCCTTCGCGGCGCCCAGGCGGCGCACCATCCGCTCCTCGAGCACGCGCAGGAGCTTCGCCTGAAGATCCATCGGCATCTCGGTGATCTCGTCGAGCAGCAGCGAGCCGCCGTCGGCTTCCTCGAGCAATCCGACCTTTTCGGTGGTCGCGCCCGTGAACGCGCCGCGCGTGTGCCCGAAGAGCTCGGACTCGATCAGATCCTTGGGAAGCGCCGCGCAGTTGATCTTGATCCACGGGCCGCCTCGCCGGTGGCTCTGCTCGTGGAGCGCGTTGGCCAGGAGCTCCTTGCCGGTGCCGCTCTCGCCGACGATGAGCACGTTGGCGTCGGCATCCGCCACCGCGGCCACCGTTTCGAGCACACGCTGGATGCCCGGCGCGCTTCCGAGGATCTCCGTGTCGGTGACCTGGTCGACCAGCCGGCGCTTGAGGTCCGCGTTCTCGCCGACCAGCTTTCGGTGCTCGAGCGCGTTCTCGAGCAGGCCGAGGAGCTCGTCCGGCTCGAACGGCTTCTCGAGGACGTGAAATGCGCCGGCGCCCTTCGTGGCTTCCATCGCCTTGCGCACGGAGCCGTAGGCGGTGATGACGAGCACCTCGAGGGCCGGATCGCGCCGCTTGAGCTCGCGCGTGAGCTGCAGACCGTCCCCGTCGGGCAGCATCAGGTCGACGATGGCCGCGTGCGGATCACCCTGGACGACTGCGCCCAGCGCCTCGCGCACGCTTCCGGCCGTGCGCACGCCGTAGCCCTCGCTCTCGAGCGTCAGGCGGAGACCGTCGGCGATCGTCTTCTCGTCGTCGACGACGAGGATCGTGTGATTACGCTTCACGGGAGCCCTGGTCAATCATCCGCTTCATGGTAACGAAGCATGCAAGGGGCGCCCGTGCGGGGGTCGTAGAGCAAGCCGGTCCGGCCGGGCCATGTCAGGCGGATCAACGCGCGTTGGTTCCCGTGCCGTCACGCGCCGGCGCTCGGCCCGCGCGCGGGATCGGGTGCGGGCTCGAGTGGAAGACGGGCCTGGACGCGGGTGCCTTCGCCCACGCGGCTCGAGACGGCGAGCTCGCCGGCGTGCAGGTTGACGACCGAGCGGGCGATCGACATGCCGAGGCCGGTACCGTCCGGCTTGGTCGTGAAAAACAGGTCGAAGGCCCGCGAGAGCGTTTCCTCTGTCATGCCCGGTCCCGTGTCCTCGATGGTCACCGTCACCGTCCCGGTCGCCGCCGAGTATGCCGTGGCGACCGTCAGCCGGCCCGCGCCTTCGAGCGCCTCCAGCGCGTTCAGGATCAGGTTCAGGAAGGCCTTCTTCAGCTCGCGTGCGTCGAGACGGCCCTCGGGGCAGGACGGGTCATAGGCCGTGACGATGTCGACGCCCTCGGTCGGCCGGCGGGCGCGCGCCAGCTCCAGGCACTCGTCGAGCAGCGGGTGCAGCGCCGTCGGCACGCGATGGAGCTCGGGCGGACGTCCGAACGCGGTGATCTCGGCGACGACGCTCGCCAGATGGTCCACCGTGACCGCGATCTTGCCGGCCAGATCCTTCCCCGCGGCATCCTCGACCTTGGAGAGGTGCTGCTCGAGGTGGCGCACGTAGAGCCGTAAGCCGGCCAGCGGGTTCTTCACCTCGTGGGCGACCTGCGTCGCCATGCGTCCGAGCGCCGCGACGGCGCCGCTCTTGAGGCTCTCGAGGTCGTGCGTGTTGCGGATCGCGATCGCCGCTTGCGAAGAGAACAGCGCGAGGAGCTCGAGGTCGTCCTCCCCCGGCTCGAGGCGCGCCGCAGTCTCGATCACCAGGGCACCGGCCGGGCCGCGCTGGACGACGAGCGGCGCGGCGACGATCGTGCCGCTGTCAGCGCCGTCGGCCACGCCCGACGTGGTGATCGGCATCCCTTTGTCCATCGCCGCCGAGGCCGCCGCCTCGAGTCGCGCCCACGCCGGAGGCGGCGACCCGGCGCTCGCCATCGGCACGAGACGGCCCTGCTCGAGCTGGAACACCACGCAACGATCCGCGTCGGTCGCCTCGACGGTGGCTTGAGCCACGGAGTCCAGCACGCGGGCCATGATGCCGGATGACGCGAGGGCCTGCCCCACCGTCAGGAGCCGCTCGCGGTCGCGCGCCCAGCGGCGCGTCGCCAGGGTGCGCGCGATCTTCGAGCGAAGCTCGTCGCGCACGAACGGCTTGGTGAGATAGTCGAAGGCGCCGCGACGGACCGCCTCGACGGCGGTCTGGATCGTGCCGTGCGCCGTCATGATCAGCACGGGGAGGCGCGGCTGGCGCTCGTGGAGCCCTTCCATGAGGCGCATGCCGTCCGTCGGCTCCATGCGCAGATCGAGCAAGGCGAGGTCGAAGCGGGACGCCTCGGTCGCTTCGAGAGCCTTGCGCGGGTCGCTGGTGGCGATGACCTCGAACCCCATCGCGGTGAGGCGCATCTCCAGCACCTCGAGGATCGCCGCGTCGTCGTCGACCACGAGGACCTTCTGCTTCACGGCTGAATCACTTCCGCTTTTCCAGCTGCAAGTCGATCTGCTTGAGCCGCTCGAGATCGGCGCGCAGCTTGTCGGCCTCCTGGCGCACCTTCGCCAGGTCGCCCTCGCGCTTGGCGAGCTCCTCGCGCACGCGCGCGAGCTCCTGGTTGAGCCGCGTGATCTCGTCGCGGGTCGTCACGATCGAGGCGACCGCGTCGCGGCGCGCCCGCACCCCCTGCGAATCGTCGGAGTTCTGCGCGAGGAACGCGTCGTACGCGGCGACGGCGGACCGGTAGTCACCCTCGGCGGTCAGCCGATCGGCCTTCGCGAGCATCGTCGCGGGGCCGCCGAATGGATTCGAGAAGCTCCAGGAGCTGCAGCCTCCCAGAATCACCGAGAGCGCGACGGCCACGCAGGCTCGCTTCATGAGCGCGGGAGCAGGACGGTGAACCGGCTCCCCTTCCCTTCCTGCGACTCGACGGTGACGCGCCCGCCGTGAGCCTGCGCGACGCCGCGAACGATGGCGAGACCGAGGCCCGTTCCGCCGCGATCGCCGTGCGCCTGCCGATACGGCTCGAACACGTGCGGCAGCTCGGCCGGTGGGATCCCGATCCCCGTGTCCTCGACCTGGATCTCGAGCTCCGATCCGGTCGACACCAGCCGCGCGACGACGCGGCCGCCACGCTTGGTGAAGCGAATCGCGTTGCCGACGAGATTGATGACCACCTGCAGGAGTCGGGTCTCGTCGCCCATGAGCACGAAGTCCTCGCCCACGCGCTCCCGCTCGAGCGCGACGCCGGCCTGATCGGCGCTCGGCTTGAGCTCCTCCACGGCGCGGGTGACGACCTTCTCGAGGTCGAGGCGCACCCGCTGGATCGGGAGCACGCCCGCCCGCAGACGCGAGACCTCGAGGATCTGGTTGACGAGCCCCAGGAGCCGGTCGGAGCCCGCCGCGATGATCTCGACGAGCCTCCGCTGCTTGTCGTTGAGCGGCCCCGAGACCCGGTCGCGCAGGAGGTGCGCGCCTTCCCGGATCGACGTGAGCGGCGAGCGCAGCTCGTGGGACACCGAGGCGAAGAATTCCTCCTTGGTGTCCTCCATCCGCCGGAGCTCCCGGGCCATCGCGCTGAACGAGCGCGCGAGCTGGCCGACCTCGTCCCGTCCCTCGACCGCGATGGGCTCCTCGAACGAGCCTGCGGCGACGGCCGCGGTGGCGGCCGACAGCTTCTGGAGCGACTGGGTGAGGCGGTGCGCGATGAGCCCGCTCCCGAGCAGCGCCAATCCGACCGCGGCGCCGAGCGCGACGAGGACGCCCGACCAGGTGCGCGCTTCCAGACGCGCAACCTCGGCCTGGGCGTGCAGGACGTCCGCGTGCATCGACTCCGTCAGCGCCTCCAGGTTCACCTCGACGTGGTCGGCGAGCGAGCGCGACGCGCCTTCCGACAGGGCCGCCGCGCGGGCGCGCTGGTTGCGACCGATGAGGGCCTGGATCTGTCCGACCGTGCCGTAGTAGCGCTCGAACGATTCGGTGGCCGCATCCAGCAGGCGGGTCTCCTGCGCGCTCGTCGCGTATTCCCGCAAGCGGATGAGACTCACCCGCAGGCGCTCCGCCCGCTCGTTCCAGGCCCCTATGAAGCGCGTGTCGTTGAGAACCAGGAACCGGGCCTCGAGGCGAACCAAGGCGGGTACCGCATCGCGAGTCGACGCCGCCAGGCGCAACGCGGGGACGGTCCGGGTGGTGATCTCACGGTTGACGGAGGCGAGACGGCCGATGGCGCGGAGGCTCAGCACGCCGACCATGCCGAGCACCACGACGACCACCGCCGACGTCAGAAATATCTTCGAGGCGAGCCGCATTCCGCTTCTCACCCTGCGTGAGATCGAGTCTCTGCCGGCGGAGCCGCCGGAGCCAGTTGAGTCGCCGCGAGCTTGGCAATGAGCCGCCGCTGAGCGTCAAAGACTTCGACGTCGACGACGAGCGTCGTACGACCACGATGGACGATCTTGGCCTCGGCTGTCAAGGTCCCGTGGTCCGCATTTCGAATAAGGTTTACTGATAGTTGGAGGGTTAAGGGGAACAGCTCGGGCCGAAGCTCGCCCGATGGATTCGTCTCCCACAGCGATGCGCACGTGGCGGTCTCGTCCGCGAGGGCGATGATGGCGCCGGCGTGGAAGCGGCCGGTGAGCTGCGCGAGCGCAGGCTTGAAGTCGAGCTCGGCCGCCGCGCGGCCTGGGCCCACCGATACGAAGCGCGTCCCGTGGCTCTCGATCATCGTGCCTCGCGACCATCCGGCGAGCTTCTTCAGGAACTCCTCGGGCGTCACGGCTGGCGATGGGATTCGGCTCACGGCAAGTTGTCGTCGCGCCTCGGCCTATGGGGCTCTAGTCCCGCGACGGCCGCCGCCTCCGCCGGTCGTGCTCGATGACACCACACCGTGAGGATCGAGACGGCCGCCGGAGTCACACCGGGAATGCGCGAAGCCTGGCCCAGCGAGCGCGGGCGGACCTCGGCGAGCCGCTCGCGGATCTCCGTCGAGAGGCCGGGCACGGCGCCGTAGTCGAGACCGTCGGGGATCAGCCGCTGCTCGAGACGCCTGAAGCGGGCCACGTCGTCCAGCATGCGGCGGATGTAGCCTTCGTACTTCGCCGACACTTCGACCTGGCGCGCCACCGCGACGTCGGTGAGGGCCTCCGGATCCAGTCGCTGGACGTCGGCGTAGGTCACTTCGGGGCGTCGGAGCATCTGCAGCAACGGGGTGCCGGCCACGCGCGTGCCCTCGAGACGCAGGATCTCCGCCGCCGTCCGGGCGCGCCGACCCTCGACGGCCTCGTGCCGCTCGGCCGAGACCAGGCCCAGGCGAAAGCCCGCCGCCGTGAGGCGGAGATCCGCGTTGTCCTCCCGGAGCAGGAGGCGGTACTCCGCTCGCGAGGTGAACATCCGGTAAGGCTCGAGCGTTCCCTTCGTCACCAGATCGTCGACCAGCACGGCCATGTAGCACTCGGAGCGATCCGGGAGAAACGGCTCGCGCTCGAGCACGGCCGAGGCCGCGTTCACGCCCGACCAGAGCCCGAGCGCGGCGGCCTCCTCGTAGCCGGTGGTCCCGTTGATCTGGCCGGCAAGGTAGAGGCCGGGCGCCGCGCGGCACTCGAGCGTCGGCGCCAGCTGCGTGGGATGCACGAAGTCGTATTCGATCGCATAGCCCGGGCGCATGAGCTCGGCGTGCTCGAGACCCGGGATCGAGTGCACCAGCGCCTCCTGGGCGTCGGCGGGCAGACTCGTCGAGATCCCATTCGCGTACACCTCCTCGGTGTCGAGACCATCGGGCTCGAGGATCACCTGGTGGCGATCGCGATCGGCGAACCGCTTGACCTTGTCCTCGATCGACGGACAGTAACGGACCCCGGTCGCGTCGATGATCCCCGAGTAGAGCGGCGAGCGATCGAGGTTCGCGCGCACGATCTCGTGGGTGCGCGGCGTCGTGTACGTGAGGTGGCACGCGACCTGTGGCAATTCGAGCCGCTCGGTCGCCCAGTGGAAGGGCCACGGCTCGGCGTCGCCGTGCTGCGCCTCGAGCTGCGCGTAGTCGATCGTCGAGGCGCGAAGGCGCGGCGACGTGCCGGTCTTCAGCCGGCCGAGGGTGAGCCCGAGCTCGCGCAACGCGTTCGAGAGGTCGACCGACGCGAACTCGCCGGCGCGGCCCGCGCTGTGCCGGGCGAGCCCGACGTGGATCAGTCCGCGAAGGAACGTTCCGGTCGTGACGATCACGGCGCGGGCGCCGTAGCGCACGCCGATCTGGTCCTCGACACCCGCGACTCGCCCGCCGTCGAGGACGAAGCGCACCGCCTGTCCCTGCCGGACCTCGAGATTGGGCTCGCGCTCGACGGTTTGCTTCATCGCGCCGCGGTAGCGGGCGCGATCGCACTGGGCGCGCGAGGCCCGCACCGCGGGCCCGCGCGAGGCATTGAGCGTCTTGAGCTGGATCGCGGCGCGGTCGGTGTTGCGCCCCATCTCGCCGCCGAGCGCGTCGATCTCGCGAACCAGGTGTCCCTTCGCGGTGCCGCCGACGGCCGGGTTGCACGACATCTGGCCGATCGCGTCGAGGTTCATGGTGAGGAGCAACGTCCGGCAACCCATGCGCGCGGAGGCCAGCGCGGCCTCGCAACCCGCATGGCCAGCGCCGATCACGACGACGTCAAAGAATTGCATTCCGCTTAGTGATACCATAACGGCCGTCGCGTTCGAGGAAACCCCTTTTTCGGAGGAAGGTCGTGGAGTTCGGGTTCTCGCTTCCGGGTCGCGGGCCGCTGGCCGGTCTCGACGTCGTCCTCAGGCTCGCCGAGAAAGCCGACGCCCTGCGGTTCGACTCGCTGTTCGTGACCGATCACGTCGTGATGCCGGTCTCGTCGGCGAAGTCCGTGTACCCCTACACCACGAGCGGGCAGTTTCCCGGCGGGCTCGCGCAGGACTATCTCGAGCCGCTGGCGATGCTGAGCCACCTCGCGCACGCGACGAGCCGGCCGCGGCTGGGCATCAGCGTCCTCGTCGTCCCGTACCGCAACCCGCTCCTCGCCGCGAAGATGCTGGCGACGACCGACGTGCTCTCGAAGGGCCGCGTGATCCTCGGCGCGGGCGTGGGCTGGCTGCGCGAGGAGTTCGAGGCGCTCGGGGCTCCGCCGTTCGAGGAGCGCGGGCCTGTGACCGACGACTACATCCGGCTGATGCGCGCCGCGTGGACGACCGATCCGGTGAGCTTCGAGGGCAAGTACTACTCGGTCCGCGACGTCCACGTACTCCCCAAGCCGGTGCAGCGCGGCGGCATCCCCGTGTGGATCGGCGGCCACACCGGCGCGGCGCTCCGGCGCGCCGGCACCATCGGTGACGGCTGGCATCCGATCGCGATGCGGCCGCCGGCGCAACTCGGCCCCGACGAGTACGCGGCCAAGGTCGACGAGATCCACGGCTGGGCGCGGCGGGTCGGACGCGATCCGAAGTCGATCAAGCTCACCATTCGGGTTCCGATGGAAGTGCGGGGCAAGAACGCCAAGGCCGCCGCCGGCGACCGGCCGCCGTTCCAGGGCACCGCGGACGAGGTCGCCGCCGACATCCGCCGCTACCAGGCGCTCGGCGTCTCGCATTTCGTCTTCGATCACACCGTGCAGGAGCTGCGCGCGGTCATCGCGAACATGGAGCGCTTCGCCGGCGACGTGCGGCCGAAGGTGACGGGCGGGCGCAAGGCCGCCGCGTCATCCGCCGGCGGCCGCTCGACGGCGTCGAAGCCGAAGGCCGCACGGCGACGCGCATGATCTCGCACCAGGAAGCGTGCGCGCTCATCGAGACTGGAGCGGCCGGGCTGGACGACCTGCTCGTCCGCGCCGGCGAGATGCGCGATCGCGGCCGGGGCCGCACCGTGACTTTCTCGGCGAAGGTCTTCGTGCCGCTGACGACGCTCTGTCGCGACTACTGCGGCTATTGCACCTTTCGCCGCGACCCGGGCGAGCCGGGTGCTCACACGATGGAACCCGACGAGGTCGTCGCGCTCGCGCAGGCCGGCGGGCGCCTGGGCGCGAAGGAAGCGCTGTTCTCGCTGGGCGACAGGCCGGAGGCGCTCTTCGCGAGCCATCGCGAGTTCCTCCGGCGGCACGGGCATCGCACGACCCTGTCGTATCTGCGCGCCGTGTGCTCGGCCGTCCTGGCGGACTCGCCCCTCCTGCCCCACGCCAACCCGGGCGTGATGGGCGAGCGCGATCTGGCGGCGCTGCGCGAGGTGAACGTGAGCATGGGGATCATGCTCGAGACGGTGTCGGAGCGACTCCTCGGGCGCGGCCTCGCGCACGATCGGGCGCCCGACAAAGTGCCGGCGCGGCGCCTGCGCACGATCGCGCTCGCCGGCAAGCTCGGGATCCCGTTCACGACCGGTCTGCTCATCGGCATCGGCGAGACGCGACGCGAGCGGGTCGACACGCTCGTCGCGATCCGCGACCTCCACGAAACGCACGGCCACATCCAGGAGGTCATCGTCCAGAACTTCCGCGCCAAGCCGCGGATCCCGATGCGGGAGGCGCCCGAGCCCTCGCTCGAGGATCTCTTGTGGACGCTCGCGGTGGCGCGGCTCGTCCTCGGCCCAGACGTGAACATCCAGGCGCCGCCGAACCTCTCGCCGCTGGTCTATCCCCGCCTCCTCGCGGCGGGTCTCAACGATTGGGGCGGAATCTCGCCGCTCACGCTCGACCACATCAACCCCGAGAAACCGTGGCCGCTGATCCCCGAGCTCCGGCGCGCGACCGAAAGCCAGGGCTTCGTCCTTCGCGAGCGTCTCGCGATCTACCCGGAGTTCGCGACGCGCGCCGAGTACCTGGACGAGGGCCTGCGCGCGCGCGTCCAGGCGCTGGTCGACGAGCGCGGTCTCGTCAAGGAATCCCATGAACGCTGGCGTCGCTGGTAGCCTGCTCGGTTCGCTCGACTGGGTCTCGCGCGATCTCCGTCCGATCCTCGTCCGGGCCCTCGACGGCCACGAGGTCTCGGTCGAGGACGGCATCGCCCTCGCACGAGCCGAGGGCCGCGATCTCCACGCGCTGACCCTGGTCGCCGACGAGCTGCGGCAGCGTCAGGCGGGCGACGTCGTCACGTACGTCGTCAATCGCAACGTCAATTTCACGAACGTCTGCATCAAGCACTGCACGTTCTGCGCCTTCAGCCGCGACCACCGGGAAGAAGAGGGCTACTTCCTTCCCCTTCCAGAGGTCGTGCGGCGCGCCCAGGAAGCGCGGGATCTCGGCGCCACCGAGGTCTGCATCCAGGCGGGCCTGCCGCCCAAGCTCGATGGTCGGTACTACATCGATCTCACGCGCGCGATCACGACGACGCTGCCGGAGCTGCACATCCACGCGTTCTCGCCCGAGGAGGTGCTGTACGGCTCGGTGCGCTCGGGGCTGCCGATCCGGGAGTACCTGAGCGAGCTGAAGGCGGCGGGCCTCGGAACGTTGCCGGGCACCTCGGCGGAGATCCTCGACCAGTCGATCCGCGATACCATCGCGCGCGGCCGGATCACGGTCGAGCAGTGGGTCGACGTGATCACGACCGCGCACGCGCTCGGGATCCGCACCACCTCCACGATCATGTACGGGCACGTGGAAACCCCCGATCACTGGATCCGCCACATGGCGCTCCTGCGCTCGATCCAGAAAGACACCGGCGGCTTCACCGAGTTCGTGCCGCTCTCGCTGATCCACTCCGAGGCGCCGATGTACTCGAAGGGGCTCGTCCCCGGCGTCCGGCCCGGCGCGACGGGGGCCGAGGTCGTCAAGATGCACGCGCTCGCGCGCCTGATGCTCGGCGCGACCTTCCGCAACATCCAGTCGTCCTGGGTGAAGGAAGGACCGAAGCTGGCGCAGCTGCTCTTGGGCGCCGGGGCCAACGATCTCGGTGGCACCCTGATCAACGAGTCGATCTCCACGTCGGCCGGCGCGCAGTACGGCCAGCTCGTGGGGCCGGCCGAGCTCCATCGGCTCATCCGCGACGTCGGACGCGTCCCCGCGCAGCGAGACACGCTGTACGGCCTCATTCGAACCTATAGAGATGGTGAGAGCCCCGACTCACCCCTGGACAAGATCGACGACGCGGAGGCGCGCTTCGGCTCGTATCGCCGACTGATCGCTTCGGGAGAGTTCCGCTTCACGCGCGGCTAGCCGCGCCGGGTAGGCCTGTGGTAATAATGCAGTTCGCGTTCAACCACCACCTCGATCGACAGGAGGTCACCTGTGGCGAAAACGATGACGAAGTCTGCAACGGTCGCGTACCTTGCGGAGAAGACCAGCCTCACCCGGAAGCAGATCGAGGGTATCCTCGACGAGACGCTCAACCTCGCCTCCAAGGAAGCGAAGAAGAGCGGCGTGTTCCTCCTGCCGGGCTTCGGGAAGCTGGTGCTCGCGAACCGCAAGGCGCGGATCGGACGCAATCCACAGACCGGCGAGCCGATCAAGATCCCGGCCAAGCGCGTCTGCAAGTTCCGCCTCGCCAAGAGCCTGAAGGACGCGGTGCTTGGCAAGAAGTAGGACTGGAAATCGTGCGGGGGGCCCCCGGCCCGCTGCCGCCCCAGCTCCGTCACTTGCATCCGCGACCGTTCCGCGCGTCTGGCAGGGTATCGGCTACCGTCCCCTGCCGGACGCCGCGATGGCCCGCCCACTCTTCG
>QHSQ01000430.1 GCA_003221615.1 Candidatus Rokuibacteriota bacterium
CGAAGTTGTAGGCGGGCGGCGGCGAGGTCGTGGCCCATTCCAGCGTCCAGGCCTCCCACGGGTTGTCTCCGGCCGGCATGCCGTGGCGCAACGAGTACACGACGTTGATGACGAAGATGAGCACTCCCAGGGCCTGCAGCGGGACGCCCAGGGTCGTCACGAGGTTCAGGATGTCCCAGCCGCGATCGGCGGGATACGTGTAGATCCGTCGGGGCATGCCGAGGACTCCCGGCAGGTGCATCGTGACGAACGTGAGGTTGAAGCCGACGGTGAACAGCCAGAAGTGCCACTTCCCGAGGCGCTCGCTCAGCATCCGGCCGGTCGCCTTGGGGAACCAGTAGTAGAGGGCCGCGAAGATCGTGAAGATCAGGCCGCCGATCAGGACGAAGTGGAAGTGCGCGACGACGAAATACGAATCGGTGAGCTGCCAGTCGAACGGCGCGACCGCGAGCATGATGCCAGTCAGGCCCGCGCAGAGGAACTGGAACAGGAAGGCGCTGCAGAACAGCAGCGGCGTCCGGAAACGCAGCTTGCCGCCGTAGAGCGTGGCCAGCCAGTTGAAGATCTTCACTCCGGTCGGGACGCCGACGAGCATGGTCGAGGCCGCGAAAAACGAGTTCAGGGTGCCGCCCATGCCCACCGCGAACATGTGATGGGCCCACGTGCTCATCGAGACGGCGCCGATCGACACGGTGGCCGCGACCAGGGTCGCGTACCCGAAGATGACCTTGCGGGAGAACACCGGAATGATCTCTGAGACGAATCCAAATCCGGGGACCATCAGGACGTAGACCTCGGGATGGCCGAAGAACCAGAAGAAGTGCTGCCAGATGATCGCGGAGCCGCCCGCCTGGGTGTCGAAGTAATGGGCGCCGAGGAACCGGTCCAGGAGCAGCATGATCTGGGCGGCGGACAGCGGCGGCAGGATGAGGAGCGTCATCGCAGAGACGGTCAGCATGGTCCACACGTAGACCGGCAGCCTCCCGAGGGTCATCCCCGGCGCCCGCATCGTGGCGATGGTCGCGATCAGGTTGATCGCCGTCGCGATCGTTCCGAAGCCGGTGATGAGCACGGAGAGGTTCCAGTAGTCGGTGGCGTTGCCGGGCGTGAAGGCGCGCTCGGACAGCGGCGCATAGGCGAACCAGCCCACGGCCGGCGCCGAGCCGGCGCCGTAGAGCCCGTCGCCGCCGAGGAAGCTGAAGTACAGCAGCACCCCGCCGAACAGGAGAATCCAGAACCCGAACGCGTTCAGCCGGGGAAAGGCGAGATCCCGCGCGCCGATCATCAACGGGACCAGATAGTTGGCGAAGCCGAAGACGATCGGGATCCCGACCAGGAAGACCATCGTGGTGCCATGCAGCGTGAACAGGCGGTTGAACGTCTCGGCGGGCACGAGCGTCAGGCCGGGCCAGGCGAGCTGCAGGCGCATGAGCGAGGCCTCGATCCCGCCGATCACGAGAAAGACGAGGCCGGTCACCACGTACATGATGCCGAGGCGCTTGTGGTCGACCGTGACGACCCAGTCATGCAGGGTCGCCGCGAACCCGGAGGAGCTCGATGTCTCGACGGCGTCGACTGGCGCGGGAGCCGGCATGGGGATCGTCGCCATGGCGTCAGCGCAAGGTCACGAGATACGCGACCAGCTGGTCGAGCTGGGCGTCGTCGAGCTTCATCGCCGGCATGAGGGCACCGGCCTTGAGCGCGCCCGGGTCCTTCACCCAGGCGCGCAGGTTCTCCGGCGTGTTGCGCACGGCACCCGCGCCGAGCGTCGAGCGGCTCATCAAATGAGTCAGGTCCGGGCCGAACACGCCGTTCCCCGGCGTCGCGCGGACGTTGTGGCAGTTGATGCAGGCCAACGAAGAGAAGAGCTCGCGGCCCGCGCGCGCCGTCGCCACCTCCGCCGGCGTGGTTTGTTGCGCCGCGATCCACGCCCGGAACTCGTCCTTCGGATGGACGACCACGACGAGGAGCATCAGCGCGTGCTGCAGCCCGCAATACTCGGCGCACTGGCCGACGAACGTCCCCACCCGCCGTGGCTCGATCCAGACGCGGTTCGTCTTGTTCGGGATCGCGTCCATCTTTCCCGCCAGCTGTGGAACCCAGAAGCTGTGGGCCACGTCGACCGACCTTATCGTGATGAACGTCAGCGCCGGGCTCGCCTCGTCACTCACCGGGACGTGGATCTCGTTCGCGGTGACGATCCCGAGCTTCGGATAGCGAACCTCCCACCACCACTGGTTGCCGACGACGGTGATCTCGAGCGCGTCCGGCGGCTGCGGGCGTCGCTCGATCCCCCAGACGTACCGCGCGGTGACCAGGAACAGGACGACGACGATCAGGAGCGGCACGACCGCCCACGCCAGCTCGATCTGGGTGCTGCCATACACCTGCGCCGGCTCGACCTCCGGGTTCGCCGGGCGCCGGCCGAAACGGATGAGCGTGTAGACGGCGAAGCCCGCGACGATCACGAAGATCGCGGCCGTGATCGCGAGAACGACGAACGACAGATCGCGGATCGCGAACGCCGGGGTCGACACCGGTGCGAATATGTTCGGCGTCTCGATTGGAGTCATGGGCTCACGCTTGGCACGCCCTCGAGCACGCGTTCGTTCGCAAATCGCGTGCCGGCGCCGGATCCCGATGCATGCGTCGGAAAAAGGTCGAGTCGCTGGTGAGATGACGTCGGTCGGGGACGCGCTCGAATGCGCCGCCAAGATTGCCGTGCTAACCGGCTAGCGGCTTACCAACCGATTGGCAGCCCGACGGCGAGCCCGGTGAAAGAGGAGATACAGCCCGACGGGTGCGAGGAAAAGGACGATGAGATTGAGGCCCAGTCGAGACGCTGTCGCCGTGACCGTAGCGCTCAGGAGATATCCGCAGCCGATCCACGCGCCGGCCCATGTCACAGCGCTCACGGTGCCCCGGCAGACGAAGTGCCGCGTGCTCGATCTGGTGGCTCCGGCCATTCCGGCCGCGATCGGGTTCAGCTCAGGTAAGAACCGGGCGCTCAGCTGAAATGCCCCGAGATGACTCACGCAGGCCGGCCCGGCGCGCTGGACCAAGGTTCCGCTCCCGGATGGGTCCTGCTCGAACACGCTCAGCAGCCGCGGACCCCACCACCGGCCCAGGACGTACCACGTCAGGTCGGCGCCGAGCGAGGCGACAACGGTGATCGCGATGGTCGCGGTCAGGCTCCGGCGGCCGTTCCCCGCGAGGGCGCCGGCACCGAGCAACGCCGGCACCACATTCTCTGGCAGCTCGTCTCAGTCCATCCCAGGCCCGTCGCCGACCGAAAGTGCCCTCATCGTCGCTTCGCCGTCGCCATCGCCGATCACGATCAGGATGTAGAGGCGGTCGCCGACGATCCGTGCGTTCTCCACCGTCATGAAGGTCGGCTGGAACGCGATCGCGTTCCGCAGCACGTCCTCGACCGCCGACCGCAGCGCAGCCTTGAGATCCGCATCGTCGGCGAGGGTCCCTGCCGGGATCGATGTCGCGACGGTCACCACGTATGCCGGCGCTGGGGGCGCCGGCACCAGGACAGTCAGCGCGAGGATCGTCGCAACCAGAGTCTTCACGTCGCCTTCCTCCAGGGGTTCGGTACCGGCCGCGCGCGAGGTGTCCGTGGCGCGTGTGCGGACCGAACCCGTCTCGCCTCGAAGCGGGCAGCGCTCCCATCGCGACGATGATCAGCGCAACGTCCAGCAGGAGTTGATATGCCATCCCTCGGTTTAGATGCGGCGAGCGCCGCCGCCGTTACTGAGGATCAACGAGGAAATCTCGCCCAAGGCCCCGTAACCGCGCAACCGACGAGCCGTCCGAAGCCTCCCAATGGCGTGAAGCTGATAAGCGCACGGGA